>JBCDJT010000247.1:0-2396 GCA_038747545.1 Bacteroidota bacterium | reverse complement strand
CGGCACCAGGTCGTAGTAATTCGGGCGCGCAATCGACTGCGTGACGGCCGCCCGCAGCACCGTGCTCTGGTTGGGCTGGAAGCGGACGTTCAGGCTGGGCAGCACGTTCAGGTAGTCGTCGGTATCCGACTGTGGCGTCACGCGCTCCAGGTCGCCGTCGGCGTTGAAGAACAGCTCGTTGCCCTCGTAGTCGAGCGACGTGTTTTCCAGCCGCACCCCGCCGATGAACGACAGCTGCTCGGTGAGTTGCTGCTCCAGTTGCACGAAGCCTGCCACGACCTGCTCGGTCGCCTCGAAGTTCGCGCCCTCGTACTCCTCTGGCGCCTCTTCGCCCGTCACGTTGAACGTCGATTGGAAGTTGGCGAGGGCATCGCGCGTTGGGAAGAGGCCAACGGGGTAGTCACCCGCGAGGTAGTCCGCATCAGTCTGGTCTTCAGTGGCGAAGTCGGTCAGCATGCGGTCTTCGGCGGTCTCGAACACGTCGAAGTCGTTGGTGCGGCGCTTTGTCTTGTTCTTGTAGCGGGCGCCGAACTTGAGCACGTTGCGCTGCGGCCCTGCGGTGATGAGCGGCAGTTCGAAGTTCAGACGGCCGTTGTAGTCGATCTCCTCGTTGAAGCGCTGCTCCACCTCGAACTCCTGCAGCTCATAGGCCCCGAAGTTCTCTGGCGTCACAAACGCCACGCCCACGGCGTCGCGGTCGCTGATGTCGGGGCGCAGGTCTACGTCGTCGAAGCGGAAGTTGGCGTAGAACTCGTCGGGGCGGCTCTCGCGAGCGTAGGCCCAGGCGCCGCGCCACTCCACGCGCAGCCGCGTGCCCAGCAGGTGTTCGCCGCCCAGCGCCGTGGTGGCCGTGATGGAGCGCTCCAGGCGCTTGCCGTCGTTGACACCGGGACCGCCGCCTTTGATCTGGCGCTCTACGCGCGCCTCGCGCACCACGCCGTCGGCGCCCGGCACCCCGTCGTCTTCGCCGCTGTCCATGCGGAAGCGCAAGCGGAATCGGTTCTCGAAGTCATCGCGCAGGTTGTACGTGCTTTGGAGGGTCACAACGGAGCCGGGCGCCAACTGGTAGTCGAACGCCGCCGAGCCGCCGTAGCGGATGCGCTGCACATCGTACTTACGGATCTGGTGGTCCAGCAGCACCTCCTGCCCGTCGATCTCGTCCCACTCGAACTCGACGTTGTCCGAGCCGAGGCGGTGGTTGAAGTATGAGCCGCTGACGATGATGCCCAGCTTGTTGTCCATCGCCCGTGTGCCCACGACGAGGCTGGCCAGGCCCGTCGGGTCCTCCGACAGGAAGTTGTAGCCACTGCCGATGGTAGCCGAGACGCGGGTGCCGTACGGCGCCGCACGCGTGACCAGGTTGACGCTGCCGCCGATGGCATCGCCGTCCATCTCGGGCGTGAGCGTCTTGTTGACCTCGATGGTCTGCAGCAAGTCGGCCGGGATGAGATCGAGCGAGAGGTCGCGGCGCTCGCCTTCGGTGGACGGCATGCGCTCGCCGTTGATCATCAGCGAGTTGAAGCGCGGCGCCGTGCCGCGGATGAGGCCGAAGCGCGCCTCGCCTTGGTCGTTCTGCACCACGATGCCCGGGATGCGCTTGAGCGCGTCGCCCGCGTTGCCATCGGGGAAGCGGCCAATCTGATCGGCCGAGACGATGTTGGCGACGTTGGTGCCTGTGAGTTGCTGGTTGAGGGCTTTGGCCTGCCCTTTCAAGCGGTCGCCGAGCACGACCACCTCGTCACCAATCAGCACGCTGGGCTGAAGAACGACGTCAAGCGTGGTCACATCGCCTGCCTGCACGGTCACGGCCTGCTCGAAGGCCTCATAGCCGAGGTAGGACACCTGAAGTTGGTGCTGACCTGCAGGCACGCCCTTGAGGATGTATACCCCATTGCGGTCCGACGTGGTGTACAGGTTGGCGGCTTCGATGTAAATGTTGGCGCCTGGTAGCACCAAGCGGTCTTCGGCATCCGAGATGATGCCCGTGAGGGATCCCGTTTGGGCCTGTGCTGCCATCGGTAGACTAAGCAACACAACGAGGAGTACGGCAAGACGCATAGCGAGGGGGTTGATCGTGAGTAATGCGAAAGCCACGAAGAAAAACCCCTCGTATTACCATTGGGTTAGACAGATATTGCCAGCATGTTACCGTCCCTCCTCGCTCGCTGCCCCCCGTTTCCTCGAGCTGTGCGCCTCGCCATGCGTCTTGCTTGCCTATCTGTCCTCTTGCTGATCCTCGGCTGCGACGACCCTGAACCGATAGCGCATGCGGCGCTGCCCAGCTTCGTAACCGTCACCACCGACGCCGACTCGCTATACGTCTTCCACGAAAACCGAGCGGCGATTGCCACGCAGCATTTTGTCGATGCAGAGCGGGCCGACATCGCACAAGTCAT
>JBCDJT010000246.1:0-2633 GCA_038747545.1 Bacteroidota bacterium | reverse complement strand
GTGCGCGTGTGGGAAGGCCTGTGCGAGTGCCTTCAACTGCTGATTTACCCTAGCAATGCGCTCAGGGTAATCCGCGAAGCGCTCGTGCCGGCGTCCGTCAGTAGGCAAGATCGAGGATATCAGAATGGGCACAGGCGGCAGCGACTCCAAAACGCGCCGGTACGTGCCAGCCGTTTCCGCCTCACTTCCGTCTGTGAGGTCGTTGACACCGACGGCTAAAACGATCGCGGAAGCGTGCTCGGTGATGCCCTCATAAACCGGCAAGCGCTCAAGGACGTCATCGGTAGTGTCGCCACCGATGCCCAAATTGACCGCGCCAGGGGCCACTTCATCGGCTGGGAGGTCTTGCGTAATGCTATCTCCGATGAAAAGCACCCCGCCAGCTGGCAGCGAATCGAGCGACCTTTTGTGCTGGGCGAGCGTCAAGCAATGGTGCGTACTGCGGTGTACACAGCCCGTCCTGAGCTGCGCGATCTTCTGCGCCACTTTCGTTGTGAAGTCAGACTTCCAAAGCATCACGCCAACGAGCAGATGAACGCATACAAGGTAGACTATCCAGAGTCTTTGCTTCATGTGATAGCGTGGCGTCCTGAATACTAGGGATGGCTCGGCAAATACAAGACGACAAGATAGCTTGAAGTGATGCCGGTTGGCAGTCCGGATACCGCCGTAGCATTTTGTATCTTAGCCCTGCGGCCCATGCTCTGCACCTGTTGCACCGAGCACGAGCGTTGCTATGGCCACCAAGTACCAAGCCACCTATGAAGGCGCCGATGGCGCAAGCTGGCAGACCCACATCGACGCGGAGAGTCACGCAGGAGCTGCTACCGCCATCGAGGGCAGCGGACGCGGCCACATCGAAGCCGAGTGGTCGAGCGGCGCTGAGGATCTTATATCGCCCGTCATGACCTCTCGCCAGCGCCTGGCCGTGCTGGACGAGGGCAGCGCCATTGAATCCGACCTCGTGTCAATTGGCACAGGCCTCGAACTCGCTATCCACCGCGACGGCACCGAGCGCGTACGTGGGCGCATCGCGCCAGGCGACTTCGGCTACGACCCCGAACGTCAGCTCAGCGTGAGCACGTTTGAGGCCGAGGGGCCGCTGGGCGCCCTCGGCGCTGCACCCTTCGCACCGGGTCCCGACGGCGTACGCCTTGCTGTCAGTGGCCGGCCGTACCACGCCCTATCCGTGCTCCTCTCCTACTGCCTCTCCAAGACCGAGACGGGCTTCGGCATGGAGATCAGCATGAACTGGTATCCCTACCGCGCAGGTGGCTCGCAATTCTCTGCGATCACGCAGCCGCTTGACGTAGTGGTTGTCAACGGCTTCGAACTCGCCAAAAGCATCGGCGATAACGCCTCGTGCCTGGCCGTGCTTCAGCAGATCCTGCTTGCCTTCGGCTGCCGCATCCACCAAGCCGAGCAGGTTTGGCACATTGAGCAGATGGAGTACAAGGATGAGGGCAGCCAGCGCGTCTTTGTCTACCCGGCTGGGTGGTGGAGCTCTGGCAACCTGCCCTCGTCTTCGCTGCAGAGCCGACACCAAGCATTGCCAGCGGTACACGAGTTCAGCGCTGAGCGTGTGCGCCGCCGGCCAGCCTTCCGCACCGTGAGCGTGCGCCACGACGTCGAGGTGGCGGGCGACCAGTTCATCCAGAATGGTAGCTTCGAAACCTACGACGGCAGCACGTTTGCCTTCTGGACGCCTGTGGGCTCAGGTGGGCAGTGGAACAGCAACGACAACGCCTCCGACGGTGAGCGTGCGCTGAACGCCCGGTGCTTCACCACGCCCGACGTGCTTACCGACTACGACGACCTCTTTGCGTTGGCTGAGGACAACTACCTGCGCCAAACGCTGCCCGAGTGGTTTGTCTCCAGCGGTGACCGGTTCGTACTGCTAATGGATGTCAACGGCAATAGGCAAGAAACGCACTTCTTCTTTCGCTTCGAGATTGGCGGCTATTACCTCGGCGGCGACGGGACGTGGTCAACCGACGTGCAGTACATCGCGGCCACCCACCAGTCCGGCTATGGCACCATTGCCATACGCACCGAGGCGTTGCCCGCCACAGGCAAGCTGCAGCCCGTGCTGGACATCCACCAGCCGGTGATTGTCGATCAGACGAACTCGCTCAACACAGGCCTCGTTGACAACATCCGCTTTGAGTATGAGGCTGGCGGGGTGCCACAGGCTGAGGGCGGCGTGCTTCAAGGATCGCTGGACAATGACTCGTACCTATCCGGGCCGCTGTTAGAACTCAAGCTCGGCGACGGTCCCACGGCCAACGCGCCTCTCGCGCTTCGCCTTGCGGTGGGCGGCAGTGTCGACACGCTGACGAGCTACTGGCGACGCGGCGTGTGGGGCAGCAGCACGCCGACGGCTAGCAGTTACAGCCTGCACAAGCTGGTGATTGATAGCGTGCTGAACCTTTATGCCGCCAGGCCCGAGCACTGGCCCGTCACGCTGCGGTTCCCCTCGTCTATCAGCCCGGTCCTGCCGTACCATACCCTCACACATGATGGCCGCGCGTATGCCATCGTTCGGCAAGCCGAGATGCCAGGCATGGGCGACCAGGAGCTGATGCTGATCGAGCTGAGCCGGCAGAGCCTCACGCCAAGCTTCGCCTTTACCG
>JBCDJT010000245.1:0-2707 GCA_038747545.1 Bacteroidota bacterium | reverse complement strand
TTTGCGAGAGGGTGTTGTCGTCGAGGGTATCAGCGATGCGCTGGCGGAGATCGAGCGATATGGGAGCCGGCATGAGCGGGAGCTAGGGCGGTAGATGGGGGTGCTCAAGATATGACTTCAATCCGTGTGACCACCGCTATAAAACGACGAATAGAGCAAAATATGTTAATTTTGGCATTGTCAAAAACCTTACAAACCAATTAGAACTGCTTTCCCTAGCTGCTCCACCAGACCCAGCTGCGCAGAAGCTTTACAACAAGATAGCGCCTCCTGGCTTAGCCTGCGCTGTATGTTAGCTGTACTTCTCAACGCGCGCTCAACGATCCTATGGCCGAACCGGCAATCAAGTACCTCGAAATGCTACAGGCAAAAGTCGGCCAGCGGTTTGGCACAGGTAGCCCGTCGCCGTTTGGGCGGTGGCTGGACGGCCTGCTGCTGGAGGCTGAGGAGGGGCTGATCCGGGCGGAGTTTGAGGTGCGCGAGGAGATGACCAATCCAGTTGGGATGCTGCACGGCGGCGCCACAGCGGCGATCATCGACGACTTGATCGGGACGATGGTGGCCACCCTCAACCGCCCGTCGTTCTACGCCTCGGTGAACCTGCACATCGACTTCCTCACGGCGTCGCGGGCGGGCCGGACGATTACGGGTACGGCGCGCGTTGTCCGCCCAGGGCGCACGCTCATCAACGCCGAGTGCGAGTTGCGCGACCACCGCGACCGGCTGGTTGCACGCGGGGTCTCCAACCTGATCAAGGTGCGCTGAACCGCAGCCTCACGACCCCACGCGGTTCGGCGTGTGTGTTCTGGGCAGCGTCTCACCATCCACTTGGTCAACTTCCTCGTCCCATTCAACATCCATACGCCCCGAAGGCTGCGAGTCGGCCGGGGTAGCGTCGTGCAAGAGCATGGCACACTGATCAAGGGCCGACGACGCGCGCTCCACAGCACGCTCAGTTTGTGCCTTTGCCCATGGGCGCAACGTCATATTGGCCAGCAGTAGCACGCTGAGAAGCGCTAGTGCCGCGAGCCCTGCGCTCAGATCAGTCCGTATCGCTGCTGCCACTCCGGCAGCGAAGGCTCCTGTCGCCAGCAGTGCGCACAGCACAATCCAGGTGAGGGCTGCAGGAGCCAACGCATTGAAACTCACCGATGTATGCTCATCCAGATCATCGACGGTGAACGTGCGCAGGCCTGTCGTCCAGATGCGCTGCGTGCCTTGGATGATGGTGCGCCCCTCTTTCCCAGTGGCCGCCTCGAACGCGTCTACCATGTGTGGCCACTCCGCACGCTGAAAGGGCTGCTCAACCGTAAGCTCGCACTTCCCCACGCCAGGAATGCCAAGCACCGACTGCGTGCGGGCCGTCACCGCCGACAGCGCTGCCATCTCCACGAGGTGCGGGTCGATGCCCGCCTCGGCCGCAGCGGCTTTCACCTCGTCGATAGTCAACTCGGCCTGAGATGTCTTTCTTTTCTGGACCTGCTGCATACGCGCAGCGCGGCTCAGCATGGCCGCAACTTCGGCTTCGTTGTACGTTTTATCAGCCACAGCTTTAGTCAGCAGTCCGATGGGCTTGAGATCTCACGCTTACAGTGAGGATGTGGGTCGTACCATTCCCTGGCGCTCGTAGTTCATCTTCCTCATGCCGAACCCAATACACACACCAGTTGCACCACTCACGAGCGGGTGCGACGGGCTTGCGGCGGTGCCTCAGCAGACGCAACCGTATCATCCGCTAGTAATCCTGCATCAATGCGCGTCGTCTTGGCATCAGGCGGTGCGCTACCAGGGGAATCCAGCATTAGCGCTGCGCACTGGTTGAGCGCGGCTTGCAGGAGCGCATCCGTCTCCGCCAGGTGCCGCCGCCCACTTTCCCGGGTACGCGCATAGCCGCCAGCCACCGCCGCCATGAGCAACAGCGCGGCGCCACCGATGGTCCACTCCAGGCCCGCCAGTGCTACCATCCCCATCATAACGGTCGCGATGGAAGCCACGGCAAGGATCACAATCGGCATCTCGACGCTGCGCCGTACTGCAGCATGAATCATGGTTTGATCGCCCACCGCATCAGCAGTTATCGTGACGCCTCCTCGCGTCCACTGCCATTGTCCACCAGCGCGGCTTGTTTTCCCCGGTCCACCGAACGTCCGTACGAAGACGCCGACCAGCTGCTGCCACTCGGCATCGGTCAGCGCGTGAGCGACCGTGATGGATCGCTCACGCGCTGTGGGTAGACCGAAATACGTTTGCTCGCGCTCCTGCCCCGATGCTGCGGCCAGGTCCACGTAGCGGGTGTCGATGCCCGCTTCGGCGGCGGCCGCCTTAACTTCGGCGAGCGTCAACGTGGGCGCATCGGCGGCACCACGGGCATGCTGCAGCTGGACGGCTTGGCCCAGGAGGGCCGCCACCTCAGCTTCGGTATACGATTTCTCGGCCATGCCGGAGTTTAGCAGGCTTAGCGATCCGACGAGCCAGAGGCTTCGTTCTCAATCGTCATGGCGCTACGCGGTGGAGCGTTCTTGACGTACGTATCGAGCCACGTGTTCATCTCCCAGAGCATGTGCAGCAGCGACTCCTGTGCGCGGTAGCCATGGCTCTCGTGCGGCAGCATCACCAGACGCACCGTCTTGCCGTGGCCCTTGAGCGCGTTGTAGTAGCGCTCGCTCTGCATCGGGAAGGTGCCGGAGTTGTTGTCGGCCTCGCCGTG
>JBCDJT010000244.1:0-2783 GCA_038747545.1 Bacteroidota bacterium | reverse complement strand
GTGGCCGTCCACGGCCCGCGCTGCGGCGCCTGAAACTCAACTGGGCCACCCGCCGCGTCGCCTATAAACGCGCCGATGAGCAGACCCTCGATGCGATCGTGCAGCGTGACCGAGGGTTGGGCCACGCTGACCATCGGCCAGAGGAATATAAGTACCGTTAGGAGCGCTCGGTGGCGCATGTGGCGGAGCATATCGGGCGGTTGGAAAGCGGTCATGTGACAAGATACAACAGGCCTACGGTTGGCAAAGGGTCCGGTACGCCGTAACCTACTGCACCACTTGCGCATCACAAATGTCCTCTTGACTCGCTGAACTGGTCCCCGCATGACGCCCACGTATCCGCTCTTCTCGCTCGACACCCCCGACGCCATCGGGGCCTACCTGCTGGATGTTGGCTTCCTGGAGGCCGACGAACACATTGAGGCGCTGGCGAAGGCGGGCGAGGGCAATATGAACGTGGTGCTACGCGTGACGACGCCGCGCCGCACGTTCATCCTCAAGCAAGCACGCCCGTGGGTGGCCAAGTATCCGCAGATTCCCGCGCCGGAGGAGCGTGCCCAGGTCGAGGCCGCCTTCTATGCCTCCGTGGCCTCTAACCCCACCGTCACCCAAGCCATGCCGCGACTGCTGGCGCACCTGCCTGAGGCGCAGCTGCTGCTGTTCGAAGACCTCGGCAGCCTCGACGACGCCACCGCGCTCTACACCGACGGTGGGGCCGATGTGCCCGCGCTGCCCATGCTCTGCCGCTGGCTGAGCGCGCTACACAACAGCTCCTATGAGGACGCCTCGCACGATGTGCTCACCAACCGCGCCATGCGCGCGCTGAACCACGAACACCTCTTCCGCTACCCGCTGCTCGCCGATAACGGCCTCGACCTCGACGGCATCACGCCCGGCCTCCAAGCCGAAGCCGACCGGCTCAAGCAGAACGCGGCCTACGTCGATGCCATCACGCGGCTCGGCCAGCGCTACCTCTCGGACGCAGGCGGCACGCTGCTCCATGGCGACTACTACCCCGGCAGCTGGTTAGTTAGCGTCGACCAGGTATTCGTCATCGACCCGGAGTTTTGCTTTCTCGGCCCTGCGGAGTACGACCTCGGCGTGCTGGCGGCACACTTGGCCTTCGCGAAGCGCCCGCTGCGCCTGATTCAAGCGCTGTTTGAGCACTATGATGCCCCAGCTCACTTCGACCCCGCCCTGGCGCTCCAGTTTGCGGGGATGGAGTGGATGCGGCGGCTCATCGGCGTGGCGCAGTTGCCCATCGCCATGGATCTCGACGAGAAGGCAACACTGCTGCGGCGCTCTGAGCAGTTCGTGCTTGCGCCAGCAGCGGCGCTGGAAACCCTGGGCGTAGCAGCCTAGCTCGGCACCGGGCTACAGCTCTCCGCAACCCGATTGCTCGGCTACAGTGACCGCTGCTCCCCGGATGGGCTCGTTGCTCTGCGCGCTGAAGCTTCCGGCAATGCGCGCGCCCTCGGCGTACGCCCCTCGCACCGTGATGGCGGCCTCCACACCAGCAGGCAGCGTGACCGTACGCGCCCACGGCAACACGGGCGATTCGATCTGCGTCTGCACCCCGTTGATGTCGGCAAACGTGATCAGGTCGATCACCGCATCGCCCGTAGTCTCTGCCCGGTAGGTGACGTCATACGTGGAGACGCCCAGGGGTGTGCTGTCCAGTACGCCGGGGCCTACAGCGAAGCTACACAATTCGCGATCCGGCGTGCTTTGGCTGTCGCAGGCGGCGAGCAGCAGTAGGGGAAGGGCGAAGGCTAAGAAGCGAGGCGCTCTTCGGCGCAGGTGGAGCAGTCGAGCCATTCTTCGTTCGGGATACGTTGCAACGCGTCGGGGCTGGTGCCACGTTCGAAGACAGGCCGGAAGAGGACGCTGCCCTCGCTGGGGACTGTACCGCAAGTATGGCACGAGGCGTTGGCCTCGGCGCGGACGGGCGTGTAGCCCGAGATGACCCAGCCGTCGTGGCCCAGGTGCGCCGAGAGGCTTTCGAGTGCCGCCCTTACGGTGTGTGACTTGTTGCCGCCGTAGTAGGTATCGGCCAAGTGTTCCAGCAGCGTAACCGCGTCGGCGTCGAGCGTGAAGTTGAGGCGTTTCATCGGCGTCAGTGGGTGTGGTCGTCGTCGGCGCAGACCTGCTTGTGGAGGCGCCAGTTCATCCAGTGCCCGCTGATGAGCAGGCCACTGCCGGCCAGCGTGATCAGCGTCTCGCTCGGGCCACCCAGTTCATGCCCCAGCGGAATGGCCACGATGATGAGCACAAGCCCGATCCCCAGGTACCACGGCACACGCTTAGAGCGGTGCGGACCGGCTGCGTTGCGCATGGCGATGACGGTAATCGGGATGATAGGAATCACGAGGACGATGTGGACCCATTCATGCACTTCGCCGAGCCCCGTCCAGAGCGGGAGCAGGGCCAGTAGGGCGGGCGTCAGCAGGCAGTGCAGCGCGCACAGGCCAGACAGGGCAATGCCGAGGCGGTCCCACAGCGTGTGGTTATTCGTGCTGGGAGGAGCCGTGGCGGCGGCGAGGTCAGGGGAGGGCACAGGCGTGTATGGAAATACAGATGGGGCGGGCGCATCTACATACTCAGTGTGTAGTAGGTTGCCGTCCATTACATCAACATCACATGAAGCATAGTTTGCTCAGCGCCTCGGCCACTGGTTGGCCCGGATGTTGTCCTGCGCCAGCCGCGCCGTCTCGGCGATGCGTTTAGCGCGGGTAGCCGCCCGCTTGGCGTTAAGGATCCACTCCAGGATGCCGCGCTTGGCC
>JBCDJT010000243.1:0-2784 GCA_038747545.1 Bacteroidota bacterium | reverse complement strand
GCCTCGGTGGGCAGCCCCAGCACCATGTCGACGACGATCACCGCTGGTTGCTCAGCGAGGGTGAACAGGGCGGCCGTCTCCTCTACGATGCGCCAGCGGAGCGCCTTCGTCTCAGGTTGCCACAGCACCACGAACCAGCCGCTCTTGCAGCCATCTACGCCGGCTACCCACACGGATTCTTTGCGCATTGTACGTTTCGCATTTGGAGGCGGCCTCGTAGCTTCGAACTTCGTTGCCTAGCGGATGCCACCATGTCTCACCACCTCGAAACGCGCCTCGCCCACGCGGGATGCACACCAGATCCCGCCACAGGAGCCGTTGTCCTGCCACCGTACCTTACCTCCACCTTTGAGCGGGCGCCCGATGGCTCGTTCCCGCACGGCTTTGTCTACAGCCGCGCTGAGAATCCCACGCGCCAGCACTTGGAGCACACGCTGGCCGACCTCGATGGCGGAGCTGCAGCGTTCGCCTTCAGCAGCGGCATGGCGGGCGCGATGGCGGTGCTGCAAACCCTGCGCCCTGGCGATCACGTCGTCCTGGCCGACGACGGCTACTTCGCCGTCCGCAAGCTGATCGACGAGACGTTCACCGCATGGGGCCTGACGTACGACCGCGTGGATCTCACCGATGTGACCGCGCTGGAAGCCGCCTGCCGCGCTGAGACGCAGTTGGTGTGGGCCGAGACGCCGTCCAACCCGATGCTCAAGATCACCAACCTGGAGGCCGTAGCTGAGGTGACGCATGCCCACGGCGCGCAACTCGTTGTGGATAGCACCTGGGCCACGCCGCTGCTTGTGCAGCCGCTCGCGCTTGGCGCCGACATCGTAGTCCACTCGCTGACAAAGTACATGGCCGGACACTCGGACCTGATTGGCGGAGGGGTTGTCGTGAAACATGCCGAGCATCCACGGACGGAGCGGCTGTCGCAGGTTCAGCGTGTGGGCGGCGCCGTGATGGACCCGTTCTCCGCGTGGCTGACGCTGCGCGGCCTCCGGTCGCTGGGCGCGCGCATGCGGATCCATTGCGCCAACGCTCGTGCGCTGGCTGCTTTCCTCGACGCACACCCGAGGGTCGAGCGCGTCAACTACCCTGGGTTGTCCCATCACCCAGGGCACGCTACAGCCGCAGCACAGATGGCAGACTTTGGCGGGATGCTGTCGTTCCTGGTGAAGGGCGGCGAAGCGGCAGCTATGGCGGTAGCTGCCCGCGTGCAGGTCTTCCGGCGCGCGACCAGCCTCGGGGGCACCGAGAGCCTCATCGAACACCGCGCCTCCATCGAGGCGCCGCCCACCGCTACGCCCACCAATCTGCTGCGGATATCTGTAGGGCTGGAGCACACCGCCGATCTCATCGCCGATCTTTCACAGGCCCTCGGGGCTGACTAGATTGGTGCGAGGCGTATATTCGAAAGCGCTTTTCTCCTCCAACCTTCACGCTTATGAAACTGCCGTTCTTTCTGGCGAGCCGCTTCGTAGCCAGCGAAACCCTGCCGGGTGCCCTGCCTGTGACCCGCGATCTCAATGCGAAAGGCTTGAAGGTGACGCTCGATCTGCTGGGCGAGTACGTGAAAGAGCGCGCCGTAGCCGAGGCCGCCCGCGATGCGTACATCGACCTGCTGCGTACCCTCGCCGAGGAGCGCGAGCGCGGTGGCGCCAACGCCACTATCTCCATCAAGCTCTCCATGATGGGGCAGAAAATCGATCACGCCTTCTGCCTCGACAACCTCCGCCAACTCCTCGCCGTCGCAGTCGAGACGGACACGTTCGTCCGCCTCGATATGGAGGGCACCGACATCACGCAGTCTACCCTCGATCTCTTCGAGGAGGTCTACCCGACGTATCCCGACTATGTTGGCACAGTGCTACAAGCGTATCTGCACCGCACTGGCGACGACGTGGCGCGAATGTGCGAGCTCAACGCCCGCGTCCGCATCTGCAAGGGGGCCTACGCCGAGCCGGCTTCGTTAGCCCACCAAGACATGCCGACGATCCGGGCACAGTTCGAGCGGCACATGCAGAAGCTCATCACGGAAGCCCGCTACCCTGGCATCGCTACCCATGACGACCGGCTCATTGAAGCCACCAAGCAGTTCGTCACCGCCAACGCCATCGGCACCGACCGCTTCGAGTTTCAGATGCTCTATGGGCTGCGTCCTGAGACACAAGTAGACCTCGTGCGAGAGGGCTACAACATGCGGGTGTATGTGCCTTACGGAACCGAGTGGCTACCGTATTACTCGCGGCGCCTGCGCGAGCGCAAAGAGAATGTCTGGTTCATCTTGAGCAACTTGTTCAAGCGCTGACGGGCTGGAAGCGGTTGCAGTGCATTAAGATAGTATTACAAGTTTTGTGGAACCGCTTTTCCCTGCCACACCACCGTTGGAATACCGAGATAGCGTCAGTATACTTGTAACGAATGTCGTTACAAGCCCGGTCTGTCTCGCTAGATAAAATTGCCTCCTATAATCACCCAATCGTAGAACACCCCCTACGGACGGCGACAGACCACTGCAAGGCGCCTCGGTTAACAAGCCGAGGCGCCTTCGCTTTTAGGTAAAATGCAGGCAGGCTCCGCCTCGCAATGAAGACGGAGCCTGCGCCCGAACATACTCAGGATGTGCGCTGCAACCTTAGTTGGCGGGCAGCAGCACGTTGTCGATCAGGTGGACGACGCCGTTGCTCACCTCGATATCGGTGGCGATGATACGGATGTCGTTGACGAAGGCCGCGCCATTGCTCAAGCTGACGGTCAGTTCACCACCGTTGAGCAGTGTACCCACCTTGG
>JBCDJT010000242.1:0-2982 GCA_038747545.1 Bacteroidota bacterium | reverse complement strand
GGCACCGTGTCGATGACCTCGTAGCGGATGATCGTCTGCTGGCTGAACGGCTCGGGGTAGTTCTGCCGCAGGATGTAGAAGCCCAGCGCGTCGGGGTCCGGCTGCTCCGGCTCGGGATCAGTCGTCTCGATGGCTGGGCAGGAACGGATGTCGTACTGCATGAGCGCATCGACGGCGCCGCGTGCGATGGCGGCGGCTTGGCGCAGCTTGGTGATGGAGTGCAGACGGTTAACGCCTTGTGCCCAGGGAATGGCGAGTGTGAAGGTCGTCGTGTCGCCAGGAGCGAAGTCGAACGGGCCACTTGAAACAACCGAATCGTGGCGGTCGCCAGGCGTGTTGCTGCTGCCAGCCCCGTCGGTGTTTTCCTCGCTCCAAAAGCTTCGTGTGACTGGGTCGCCTGGAAACATGTACTTCGTTGGTGTGGTGCCGCCGTAGCCCGTGCCGCCAAAGGTTACGGGAAGTCCGTCACGCCATATACCCCGCATGAAGTTGTAAGGCTCAATGGTGGTACCGCTGGGATTACCATTGGGCGCGGAGCTGCCATTGGCGAGGAGGTATCCATTAATTGGAAGTGACTCATCAGGCTCATCTATCATCCCATCGCCATCGTTATCGCGACGGTCAAAGGCTACGTCGATCTCCTCAGCTAGGATCAAGCCGATTGCAGGGGGGCGATCGCCATAGCCGTCTCTCCCTGCATTGTCTGCATCGAAATCGAGGCCGTTGTATTGGAAGGCCATGTGCAGCGTCGTGTCCACGCCCACGAAATCATCGGCGGCATTGCCAATATCTATGACTGGAGCCCATCCGATATACACATCGCGTAGAGGCTGTTGTCCTTTATGGATCACCGTAAAACGGTAATACGTCGCCTGGCTGATAGCGGTGTTGACAAGTGCTACCACCTCTGGGTTTGCGCTGTATCCTGGTAGGCAGGCGGCGGCGAAGGCCTGCACCTGTACCTCCAACCCTATCGGCGGCGTCCCTGACCACCCTTTCTCGCCGCCCGCGTCGTTCATCACCCACCACACCGACTGGTCGCCGTAAATCTCTGGACGATCGCCAGCCGCGAGGTCGTAGTTGCCCGATATGCCATCGCCATCGACGACGTGGGCGCCGAGGTGGTGCGGCCAATCGCGCAAGTCATCGGTCAACGTGCCGTCGCGTTCGTAGGCCCGGATGTCGGCGTCGTAGACGGAGTACAAGCGGTCGTGGTCGGCACAATCGTCGGGTGGATTGCCGTTTGCATCGAGCGGCCCCGGCCAAAACTCCCACGGGCCGTAGCGCGTGCCTGCAAAGCGATGGCTGCCATCGTCTACCAAGCCCCCAACCCAGAGACCGGCTGTGAACATGGAATTGGCATTGCCGTCTTTGGGGACGGTGTATGTATTGCCTGAGCCGCGCCAGAAGAAGCCGCCGTTGTTGAAGAGCGCGGCGCGCACGTCGGCTACGTCGAGGGTGTCGCTCGCCGAGCCGAGTTGGCAGTTGCCTGCCTGTTGGGCGAGCGCGAAAGGCGTATAGCACCACAGGCATGTGAGCAGGAGAACGTAGCGCTTCATCAGACGCGTTGATCATTAGGCGTTAGGTTATGCTTTGAAGCATACGCGGTCGGCACCACGAATAACACCCAAAAATTTGTGCATATCGTTGCTCCGTGGTTAATGCCCCAGCCTTGGCAGAGGGGGCACAAAAGGAAAGCGTTTCGGGATGGTTTCGTGACAACCGCGGTGAGCCCCACGGCGTCTCTGTGCTCGCCCCCACTACCGCGATTCCATACATCAACCCAACGAGCACACCATGAACCCATCAGCACGAATCGGGCGGGGCGTCGTCCTGGCCTGCCTACTCGCCAGCAGCATCAGCCTGAGCGGCTGCTACCCGGCCCATGCCGTCGCGCCTGCCGACCGCGTGGTGCGAGTGACCAGCTTACCGCGGGGCGCTACAGTCGTCACGGTGAAGCGCCAGACGTACCACTACCACCACGGACGGTTTTACCAACGCCAGCGCGGAGCCTACGTCAGCGTGAAAGCGCCGCTCGGCGCCGTGGTGACCACGCTGCCCCGGCACCGCACGGTGGTGCGCGTCAACGGCCAGCGGCGGTATGTGGCGAACGGCGTCTACTACCGCGCGGAGCGCCAGCGTGGGCGGACGGTCTACGTAGTCGTACGGCGCTAGCGGAGCGGCAGGCCGTGACGAGTGCGCGACAAACCAGACGTTGCCGCAATCAGGGAATGAGTGTCAGCCGAAAAACGTCTATCTTCGGTTGACTGTTGTTCTCTTCTTGCCTCGCCCCCATGTTGTCACGTCTTTCCGTTGTTCTCGTCGCGGCCTGCTTCGCGCTTCCCCTCACCGCCACTGCCCAAGAGCACCGCGCCAACTTCGAGCTCGCCGAGCGCTTCACTACGCAGCAGCTCGACAAGATGGTGGGCAGCACGCGCGATACACCCCCAACACCCGATGCACTCCACTAACCGAGACCACCGAGAACGCACACTGCTTCTCTATGCGCTCCGCATGGCTGCCCATCGCATGCGTCCAGATTAGCGAAACAACACTAGGGCGTATGGAAAAACGAGAATTTCAAAGCGGGAGTAAGATACGTTGGGTTGCCGCATTCAGGGCCAATTTCCCAACACTTCCCCTTGACGCCATGCATCGCTACGCCATTTCCGACCCCAACTACAGCCGCATCTTTATCGACGCCGTGCCCTGAATCGGACATACAGGCGCGCCTTGGCCCGATCTGCCTGATCGCTTTGGCAAGCCTAACAGCGTCCATAAACGCTTCCTCCGCTGGGGCCCCAAAGGCATCTGGCAGCAGATCCACCACGCCCTCCAAGACCAGGGCGAGCGCATTCTAAATACCGACGACCTCAGCGAGGAACGCATCGTCCCAACCCGCGCGCTTTCGCTTCATACGCAGGCTCAACCGCCTCGTCGCATTCTTGCGCAGCAGGTTGAGCGCCACATGACGCACCACCG
>JBCDJT010000241.1:0-3105 GCA_038747545.1 Bacteroidota bacterium | reverse complement strand
TTTGCGAGAGGGTGTTGTCGTCGAGGGTATCAGCGATGCGCTGGCGGAGATCGAGCGATATGGGAGCCGGCATGAGCGGGAGCTAGGGCGGTAGATGGGGGTGCTCAAGATATGACTTCAATCCGTGTGACCACCGCTATATGACACACCACAGTGACCGCGCTGTATAACAAGTGTATATCTAGGCAATTGTCCGAATAACATACGCGAGTAATTTAGAGCAAGCTGCGCATCCACGAGCGTTTGTCCAGAACGAGCACGCATTTATTCAGACATTTTTCCATAAAATACTATAAGCGGACAAAATAAATCAATGAATGATTAGGTGTGAGGGCTCTGATCCGTTGCCACAGCCGTTGACCAATGTGGGCAAACATCGTCGTACTAATCGCCGCCGCGTGTCGTTATCTTACGCGCCTGCCATCCGAGGCCAACCACATCCGCCGTGATCCCCAAGGAACTGCTCCGCAAGATTCGCCACATCGAGATCCGCACCAAGGGCTTGGTGAATAACGTCTTTGGCGGCGAGTACCATTCGGCATTCAAGGGGCAGGGGATGGAGTTCGCCGAGGTGCGGCCGTACCAGTTCGGCGATGACATCCGCAACATCGACTGGAACGTGTCGGCGCGCTCCGATGAGACGTACGTGAAGGTGTTCGAGGAGGAGCGCGAGCAGACGCTGATGCTGGCCGTGGACGTGTCGGGCTCGGAGGACTTTGGTACGCGCAACCAGCTCAAGCGCGAGGTGGCCGCCGAGATGTGCGCCATCCTGGCCTTCAGCGCCATCAAGAACGACGACAAGGTGGGCCTGCTGCTCTTCTCCGATCAGATCGAGCTATTCGTGCCGCCCAAGAAGGGGCGTCGCCACGTGCTGCGGCTAATCCGCGACCTGTTTGCGCACGAGCCCAAGTCACGCGGCACGGACATCAAGCAAGCGCTCAACCACGTCCTACACGTCACGCGGCGGCGCAGCATCGTCGTCGTCATCAGCGACTTCCTGTCGCCGGGCTTCGAGAAAGAGCTGCGCGCCGTCGGGCGGCGGCACGACACCGTGGCCCTGCACATCCGCGACCCGCGCGAGGACGAGCTGCCCGCCCTCGGCCTCGTCGAGATGACGGACCCCGAGACGGGCGAGACGATCATCCGCGACTTCGGCAGCAAGGCTACACGCGCGCACTATCAGCAGTTCGCCGAGGGGCAGCAGCGGGCGTTGCACGAGCTGTTCAAGCGCGTCCGCGTGGACCGCGTGCCCATCCGCACCGACGAGGATTACGTCGATGCGCTCGTTGGCTTCTTCAAACGGCGCAACAAGGCGGGCTGATGCGGAACGTAGCGATCAGAGCGATGCTGCTGCTCCTGGCTGGCAGCGTGCAGACGGTGCAGGCGCAGCGCGTGGAGGCGTACGTCGATACCGACAGCATCACCGTGGGCGACCGCTTCCGGCTCTCGCTCGTGGCCACGCATGACATCGGCACCGAGGCGGTGTTCTTGTCGCCAACGATGAGCGACACGCTGTTCGGCGACCTTGTGGTGACGAAGCGCCTGGAGACATACCAGCGCACCACGATGTCGCAGCGCCGCGTGGACAGCACCGTGTACGAAGTGACCACCTTCGCCCTCGATACCGCCCGCGTGGCGTCGATCCCTGTGCTCTTCACCGTCGACGGCGGCGACACCACGTTTGCGGCCTCACGCCCGATGTTTTTGACGATTACGTCGCTCGTGCCCGAAGATGCGACTGAGATCCGCGACCTCGCGCCGCTGTCTGAGTTTCCACGCCCGATCTGGCCGTGGATCGTGGCGATTGTCGTCCTGCTGGTCGTGTGCGCGCTGCTGTACTACTTCTGGCGGAAGCAACAGAACAAGCCTGCCGCCCCCGAGCAGGTGATGCCCGAGGCGCCGCCGATCCCGGCGTTCGAGGAGGCGATGCAGCGTCTCAAAGCGCTGGAGCAGGTCGATCTGTACAACGAGGGCGCCGTCAAGCCGTTTTATGTCGAGCTGGCCGACCTCTTCCGCCGCTACGTGGACCGCAAGCTGGGCACGCACGCGATGGAGAGCACGACGCGCGAGCTGTTGTGGATGCTGGGCAAGGGCAAAGCCATGCAGGCGTTCACCGACGCCGACCGCGACGACATCCGCCGCGTCCTCGATCTCTCCGATATGGTCAAGTTCGCCGATCATCGTCCCGCACCCGACCAAGGCCGCGACGCCCTGCTGCGTACGCGTGCGCTGGTGGAGGCGGTAGAAACCCGCTTGCGTCCTGTCGTCACGCCACCAGTCGCCCAGACGGAGGAGGCCGATGTATCCGTTTAGCGACACGCTGCTGGAGCGCCTCCGCACGGCCGAGCGCGTCGCCGTGCTCACGGGCGCCGGGGTAAGTGCCGAGAGCGGCGTGCCCACCTTCCGCGACGCCCAGACCGGCCTTTACGCCAACCATCGCCCCGAAGACCTCGCCAGCGAAGCCGGCTTCCGCGCCGATCCGCTGCTGGTGCAAGGGTGGTACCGCGAGCGCAGGCAGCGCGTGCAGCAAGTAGCGCCCAACCCTGGCCACCACGCCCTCGCGCAACTCGCGGAAGCCTTGCCGTACCTGTCCATCGCCACGCAGAACGTGGATGGCTTGCATCAACGTGCTGGAAGCCGTGTCGTACACGAACTGCACGGCAGCATCATGGATACGTACTGCATCGACTGCGGGGCGAGAGAGCAAGCATACATAGACAAAGATGGCATCGAACGATGCCCCATCTGCGGCGGGCTGATGCGTCCGGGCGTCGTGTGGTTCGGCGAGATGCTGCCCGAGGCTGCGTGGCATGCTGCTGAGCACGAAGCGGTAAACGCCGATGTATACTTCAGCATCGGGACGAGCGCGGTGGTGTACCCTGCGGCGGGCCTACCGCTCATCGCCAGGGCGAGCGGCGCCTACGTCGTCGAAATCAACGTCGCCCCCAGCGCCATCGCCGGCGAACTCGACGAAGTGCTCCTCGGCCCGTCCGGCGAGATGCTCCCAGCCTTGCTCAAAGCCCTCACCAACAACCACGCGCCCACCCACCAACGCGCTCACGCACCAACGAACTAACCCATGGAATTCGCGCAACCCTACTGGCT
>JBCDJT010000240.1:0-3312 GCA_038747545.1 Bacteroidota bacterium | reverse complement strand
CTGGTTGGCCAGCAGGGTGCGCTCGTACGCCGCGATGGCGAGCCCGGCGGTTTCGTTGCTGATGCGCTCATTGGGCGCCCAGTCAGCAAAAGCGGCGTCGAAGAGGCGCACGTAGGCCTCGTACTGGTCGATGCCGAGCACCGTGCCGCTGTTCACCGCCTGCCGATGTACGCCCAGCCCAGCGATGGCCTGCGTCTCCACGCCTTCATAGCCCAGGCGGTTGGTGGCAATGGGATGGTTGTCGTCTGCAGGCCAGCGTGCCTCGGTACCTGCGTTCATGTCGGTGGCGCCAAACTGCCCGTTCCAGAGCATCAGCGGCTGGTAGGCCACGTTGAGCGCGGTCGGGGTGCGCACGGGCTGCACGTCAAGCTCGTCGGTGGCATACCCCGGGTGGGCTTGGCGTGCGCTGCCGTCGGCTCCGAAGCCCCAGCCGCCTTCACCTACGCCGTGGCGTACGCCCGCCTGGAAGCCCGCGGCGGCATGGTGGCATGAGGCGCACGAGTACGTGCCGATGGACTCGGGCCGCTTCGGGTTGATGGCGAGGCCCGTCTCGTGAAACAGCAGCTGCCCCAGCTGCACCTTCTCCATCGTGACGGGGTTGCGTGGGTCTTGCGGGATTGACGCGAAGTCGTTGGCGTCGGGGAGGAGAAAGTAGTGCGGGCCGGCACCGTCCGAAGCCTGCACGAGCGCGTCCGTGAGGGCAGCGTCCCAGTCGGTCTGATCTGTACTTGGGTCGAGGAAGACGTCGCCGTCGCAGCCGATGAGGAGCAGGCAGGCCAGCGTGAAGAGCAGAAGTCGCATGGGGCGGGCATGGATCGTCCGAAGCATACCTGCCGTATCGGCCGGATCTACCTTGGCTAAAAGCCGAGTTTCCCTTGTGTTGAAAGGCAAAATTGCGGTTCTTGTGCCACGAAGTTTACCCCACAACCTTGTATGCTCCTATGTCGCACCGCATGACATTTCTTGTTGCATTCCTCCTTGTCGGCTTTGTTGGACTGGCGCTGACGACGCAGTCCTCGAGTGGGCAGGATACCTACCAGCGCCCCCCGGACGCGTTGGCGAAGCTGGTTGAAGTGCCCGCTACGCCCGGCGTCAGCCTGAGCCCGGATCGGCAGTTTATGCTGTTCATGGACCGGCCCGGGTTACCCAGTATCGAAGAGCTGGCTGAGCCCGAGCTGCGCTTGGCAGGCATCCGCATCAACCCGAGCACCAACGGCCGCAGCCGCACGAGCTACTACACGGGCCTGACGTACCGTTCGCTCGACGGCGCCACGGAGCGCGCCATCACGGGTGTCCCTGACGGCGCTACCATCGGCATGGTGTCCTGGGCGCCCGATGGTCAGCACATCGCCTTCCAAGTCAACCACCCGGATCGCCTCGAACTCTACGTGGCCGATGTAAACACGGGTGAGGCGAAGCGGCTTATCGACGACGCGCTCAACGCCGCATACGGGTCGCCCTTCAGCTGGCTCTCCGACAGCCAGACGCTCGTCGTCCGCGCCATTCCTGCGGACCGTGGCGATGCGCCCGCGCCGCCGCGTGCGCCGCGTGGTCCCGTCATCCAGGCCAACATCGACGGCGTAGCGCCCGCGCGTACGTACCAAGACCTCCTGCAGAACGAGTACGACGAAGCCCTCTTTAAGCACTACATGGCTACGCAGGTCATGCGTGTGGGAATCGACGGCTCCAAGTCGCCGATTGGTGGGCCGCAGCTGGTGCGCGGCGTGTCCCCCTCGCCGGATGGGCAGTACGTGATGGTGCAGACCATCGAGGAGCCGTTCTCCTACCTCGTGCCCGCCTTCCGCTTTGGCAGCAGCCTCGACGTGTACGACACCGCCGTCGGCAACCTCGTCACCACCATCGACACGCTGCCGTTGGCCGAAAACGTGCCCACAGGCTTTGGCTCCGTCCCCACGGGCAAGCGCTCGATGGCGTGGCGCGCCGATGCACCCGCGACGCTCTACTGGGTGGAAGCGCTCGACGGCGGCGACTCGCGCGCTGATGTCGAGTTCCGCGACCGCGTCTTCATGCTGGAGGCGCCGTTCACCGGCGCGCCCGAAGCGCTCATCGACCTGCCGCTGCGCTATGGCGGGGTGATGTGGGGGGACGACGGCATGGCGCTGGTCGCCGAGTCGTGGTGGCGCACGCGTACGCGGCGCTTCTACCGCGTGGACCCGAGCAACCCCGCCGCCGATGACAAGGTGCTGCTCGACTGGTCGTACGAAGACCGCTACAACGATCCGGGCAGCCCCACGATGACGCGCAACGCGTACGGCCGTTCGGTGCTGCACATGACGCCCGACGGCGACGGGCTCTACATGACAGGCACAGGCGCCTCGCCCGAAGGCAACCGCCCGTTCCTGCGTGTGCTCGACCTGGACTCCGGCGAGACGGAAGAGCTGTTCCGCTCGGAGGCGCCGTACTACGAGCGCGTCATTGCGATGCTCGATGACGATGCCCAAACCGTGCTCACACTCCGCGAAGCCGTGGACGAGCGCGCCAACTACTTCCAGCGCAGCCTAGCCGATGGCAGTCTGGCTAAGGTCACCGACTTCCCGCATCCGTACCCTGAACTGGCCGATGTGCAGAAGGAGTTCATCACCTATGAGCGCGCCGATGGCGTAGGCCTCACCGCCACGCTCTACCTGCCGCCGGGCTACGACAAGGACCGCGACGGCCCGCTGCCGACGCTCGTGTGGGCCTACCCGCGCGAGTTCAAGAGCGCCGCCGCCGCCGGGCAAGTCAGCGGTTCGCCGTACACGTTCAAGAGCATCAGCTACTGGGGTGCGCTGCCGTACGTCACGCAAGGCTACGCCATCATCGACAACGCCTCCATGCCCATCATCGGCGAGGGCGATGCCGAGCCCAACGACTCGTTCCGCGAGCAGCTAGTCGCCAACGCCCAAGCCGCCATCGACGAAGGCGTGCGGCGCGGCGTGGTCGATCCTGAGCGCGTGGGCGTGGGCGGTCACTCGTACGGCGCCTTCATGACGGCCAACCTGCTCGCCCACTCCGACCTCTTCCGTGCAGGCATCGCTCGCAGCGGCGCCTACAACCGCACGCTGACGCCCTTCGGCTTCCAGGCCGAGGAGCGGACGTTCTGGGAGGCGCCAGAGATCTACTTCGGCATGAGCCCCTTCATGCACGCACCCAAGGTGAACGAGCCGCTGCTCATGATCCACGGCGAGGCCGACAACAACTCCGGCACCTTCCCGATGCAGAGCGAGCGCTACTACAACGCGCTCAAGTGCCACGGCAAGACGGTGCGTCTGGTGATGATGCCGCACGAGAGCCATGGCTACCGCGCACAGG
>JBCDJT010000239.1:0-3375 GCA_038747545.1 Bacteroidota bacterium | reverse complement strand
GATGGCCAGCCGAGCGGACTGCACGTGATTGGCCGAGTGATGGCGGTGATTACCGAGGCGCTCACTGGCAATGGGGGTGTCTCGAACCTCAACGGCGCTGGTAACCTCTTCGAGAAAGCCATGCCTGTGCTTGTGGGTGAAGCCGAGGCCGCCCAGACCGGCGCACAGGTGGCTCGCACGCAGGCGGAAGCCCAGGCCACGGCGGCGGCGAACAGCGCCGCACAGGCCGGGCTCACCGGCGGCAGCTTCTCCGACACGACTGCCCGCGACGCCGCCCATCCTACGCCCGCGACGGGTCTGCGCGTCTTCCTTTACAACGCCACCTCACGCGTGTATGACGAGCAGGAGTACAACGGCAGCGCATGGACGACCACGGGGCGGACCCTCTACGATGCGCTCAAGCTAGAGAAGAGCCTAGGCCGACTCGGCGCCATGGCCGAGCTGCACCCGTGGGTGGCGAATGCTGCCGTAGCCGGCACCGCGCTGCTAGGCAATGACACACGTGAGGTGCTGGAGCAGAAGATCTTGCGCGGTATCCCCGAGATCGAGGTGTTCAATGCGCAGACGGGTGAGACCTATCAGCTGGACCGCATCCGCCTAGAGATGAGTGGGGCAGGCATCAACAGCAACTTCATAGCCTTCAAGCGCGCCTCGGATGGGCTGATCGTCGCGCAGTACCGCAGCGAAACCGCGTTCACCTACACCGATGATACGACGCTGATAGAGGACCTCGACATTCCCGAGGCCAACGCGTCCGGCGTGTCGTTTCGCATCAGCCTTCGCCCGGGCGTCTTCACCACCAACAGCGCCAACAGCGGCTTAGAGTACGAGGTCAGCCAGACGGCGCACAGCCGCGACGACATCCCCACGGTGCAGAGCCCACGGCGCCCGCTCGGTGTCCACTACGACCGTAGCCTGCTCACGCTAGTGGGTGGCAACGACGGCAGCGAGACGACGCTGGATGTGGCGGCCTATGGGACAGGCGGATGCTCCCTCGTGCAGCACCTCCGGCGCTTCGTCAACGCTGGAATCTCTTTAGATGCGTGGTGCTTGGACGCGACCTATGAGCGGAGGCGTCACAGCCGATATGGCTACACCGACCTCAGCGAAAACGCGATTACGCGCGCGAACTCAGCATGGACGTTCGCGCTAGAGCAGACCGGCGGCTGGTCGAACAAGGCGGATAACACGATCGGCGAGCAGGCTCACGGCTACGAGACGCATAGCTACGCTACGGGTGTACCGGCGCTGACGGCGGGGGACCTTCGGGCCATCGTATGGCGTCTCGATGGTAAGGAGATCACCGTAAACGCCGCACTCAAAACGGAAGGCCGCGTGCTCACGGGCCACCTGCGCACCTACCTCTTAGACCCCGACTCTGGGTTGGTGATCGGGCTACGTAACCGCCTGCTCAAACTCCGTGCTCTGCCGCTGGGTGGGCTAGGGATCGAACAGTGGCACCGGTTCACGCCCATCAACGCGGCGATGCTTGAGGGCGTGGCTTCACCGCAAGCCGTGGTCAACTTCAATACGCAGCAGGTTATAATGGCGATGCTCCCTGCAATGCGCCGGGGTACGGTGGTACTCTCTCCCGGTAGCGAGTCCGGGCGCCAGATCACTCAGTGGGGTACGATGGACGGCAACCACCGAGGCAAGGTCTACAACGTGTCCGCCTACTCGACTGACAACACGCTAGATGTGGTGCAGCGCGAGCGCGGGGTGAGCCAGTTCGAGCTATGGGGGGATGAGGTGTCGATGCGGATGCGGACGCTGCCTCCGGTGCATCACAACCAAGGTTATATCGCGCCCAACCAAGGGCTCGGGTATATCAAGCTAGACTCCTACGAATACAACAAGGCGTACCACATCCATTCGGTCAACGGGGGCAGCTTGATCCTCTACGGTAGCAGTGGCCAGTTCTGGGAGCAGTACGTGGAGTACGAGATCGACTCGCTGCGAGGGGCTTAGCCACTATGGAAATCGGGCAGACCTCCATTTTCTACATCGACGATCAGCGATCTGCGCTTCGGCTAATGCAGGAGTACCTCAGCGATGTCGGTATCGATGTGCAGGTGTTCACGACCATGGATGAGGCCAACCGCGCCATCGCGCTATCCGATACGCCTGAGGTGGTCGTGCTGATTGACCTCAAGCTGAGCACGAGCTCCGGCATCGACACCATTCGCCAAGCTGCCGAGCTGTGGCCGCATCTGCCCATCATCGCCGTGACGGGAGAGCTGCACTTCGAGCAGCGCTGGCGCGAGTTTCTGCATGCAGGCGCTGATAGCTGGCTCTCGAAAGAAGGGCTTACGGGCTCCATCGTGCGTGAGCGGGTAGCCAGCGTGCTTGGGCGTCGATGGATGCGACCCGGAGGTGCCCATGCGTAATGATGATGCCATGCTGGGCCAACTCGCTGACCTACACCGCGGCATGGGGCAGCTTGAAGGGCAAGCCGAGGAGCGCCGCGCGCAAACGGCTCGCTTAGAGAAACGTGTCGGCAAGGTTGAGCAGGTAAGCGCCGGCAACGTGTCCCGGCTCGACAGCCTGGAGGCGGCCAGCAGAGAGGGTTGGTCGTGGACCAGGCTTTACAGGCGAGCGACGGACTCGTGGTCCGGAGCGGCGAAGCACATCCTCATCGCAGCAGCACTGGTCGGGCTGGTAGTAGCCACGCTCGTGATCCTGCACGCGATCAATCCTAATGTTCTACCAGCCATCGCGAGGCGACTACTGCCATGAGTGATCCCAAACGTAAACGCCGCTGGTCAGGGGGCATCGGTGCGCTGGTAGCTGCTGGCATCCTGAGCACGCTGTTTCTGATAGGTTCGGAGCGCACCTTCATCGATGAGGGCGGCTACGCCAATGATGCGCTCGATAGAGGAGGGGAGACCATGTGGGGCGTGACCGAAGCTGTTGCCCGCAGGCAAGGGTACCAAGGCGCTATGGCGAGCTTGCCACGCGACAGCGCCGTAGTCTGGGCGCAGCGGCTCTACTGGGAGACCATCTGGGGTGACAGCCTGGCTGTGCTCGACATCGACCTCGCCGCTCGCGTCTTTGATGCCGGATACAACCAGGGGCGCTCAGCCGCAGTCCGGCATCTGCAGCGCTGCGTGAACGGCTACAACCAGCAGGGACGGCAGTGGCCCGACGTGGCGGTTGATGGCGTCATGGGACCCGGTACCCTTCGCGCTGTGCGAGCGGTGTTTGCACAGCGACGTGATGCCGGAGCCCTGCTCGAAACGTGTGTCTCGACGCTACAGGGCGCACGCTACATCGCCATCTGGGAGCGCGACCCTACGCAAGAGCGCTTTGCCGTCGGCTGGATGCGCCGACTCATACCTGGAGAGGAATAGCTATGAACAGATACATCGCCCTTGG
>JBCDJT010000238.1:0-3519 GCA_038747545.1 Bacteroidota bacterium | reverse complement strand
GTGGGCCCCAGCGCGTAGAGCACGGAGAGGTACAGCGGCAGGCGGTACCGCCGGTTGGGGGGCAGGTAGTTGGCGTTCATGGCGGTGGCTTACCAGAGTCGCTTGTAAGGAGCTACGTTGACGCGCACATCGGCCTGCATGCCGCTCTGGAGCGTCTCCGGCAGCGTCTCGTCGTTGAGCACGATGCGGACGGGCACCAGCGGCTCGTCGGCTTGGTAGCGTTGGTCGTTGCCAGCAAGCGCGCCGCGTCCGATGGCCGTCACACGGCCGGGCAGCGTCTCGCCCAGCGCTGGGAAGGCGACCTCGGCCGTGGCGTCCGACTGGATGAGGCGGGCTTCATTGAAGTTGAAGTAGGCCAGCACCGACGGCCGCGCTTGCGTCTCGATGTTGAGCACCACATCGCCTGCTTTCACGGGCGTGCCTTCGGCGCGGACGATAGAGGTGACGGTGCCACCGTTGCGGGCGGTGACCCGGGCTTGGTCCAGCGCGTCCATCGACTGCTTCAGGCGCACCTCGGCTTCGAGCGCTTCGGCGCGTTGCCGGGCCAGCGTGACCTGCAGGCTGCTGTTGTTGCCGCCCGTGGTCACGCGCCGGCTGGAGAGGCCACCCGCGCGGGCTTCTTGCAAGGAACGCTGGGCCAGTTGGAGTTCGGACTGGCGCACACTCACCTCCGACTCAGCCTCGCGGAGGTCGTCGTTGGCGGCGTCGAGGCTGCCTCGGGTGGCACCGCCTGCACTGAACAATCGCTCCACGCGGCTCTGCTCGGCCCGGTCGGTCGTGAGGCGCTGCTGCGCTTGGTCAAGGCGCTTGCGGGCGACCTCCACGCGCTGCTGGGCGATGTCAACCTGATATTGCTGGCCCGTGCGATCGACCACAACCTCGCTGCTGCGTCCGGTCTGGCGGAGCAGGCGCTCAGTCTCGGCGATGGCTTGGCGCTGCCCGTCGAGGAGCATCTGGTCGCCTTCGATGCGGGCTTGCAGCGTGCCGTCGTTCATGGTGAAGAGCAGCTGGCCCGCCTGGACGGGGTCGCCGTCCTGCACCTGGAAGTCGTCGATGATGCCTTCCATCGGGGCGCGCACCTGCAGGAACTGCCCCTGGATCTGTGCCGTCTCGCTGCGGATGGTGCCGCGAACTTGGATCACAAAGAAGAAGATGGCGACGAGGGCGACGGCGGCGAGGCCGTAGAGGAAGAGCTTCCAGATGAACCCCTGCTCGTAGTCTTCCTCGTCTTCGTCCTCCATGTATGGCGCCAGCGTAGACGGCTGCGTCGGCATGGTGGCAAGGCCAGTGCTGGCAGCCCCGTAGGCCTGTGGCGCATACGTTTGCGGCGGATACGCCTGAGGCGGCGGTGCTTGCTGGTACGCTGGCACGTTCACCTGGACCTGCGTGCCTTGCGGCGGCGCTTGGTAGGCTACGGCTGGCGCAGCAGTAGGCGCATAGGCTTGCGCCGGCGGCGCCTGGCGTGGTCGAGGCGTCTGCGCTGGCGGCGGCACATAGCGCGTTGTGGAGATCGCCGCGATGGGCATCATCTCAGAAGCACGCGTGGTGCGGCGGCGTGGGGTATAGTCGTCTACTTCTTCGGCCTCCACACGCTCCGGCGCGTCGACGTCCGGCTCTTCTACCGCAAAGAAGTGTTCCTCGGGTTCTACAGGCGGTGCGTTCGGAGGTATGGGCATTGGCGGAGGGGGCGGCACAGCTGGTCCGCCAGCGACCTCGGGGACGGGTGGCGGCGTTACGTTCACCTGCACGGGCACGTTGGCTGCGCGCGAGGAGTCGGCCGGCTGCATCGTCGTGGACGTCTTCGGCTGCGGCATCGTCGGCGGCGCCCCTGTATCGGCAGGCACGTTCACCTCGACGGTTGGCATGGGCGCCTCGGCAGGCGGGGTCTCGGGCACAGGTGGCAGCGCTGTAGTCGAGGGATCGCGCACGGCATCGACAGGCTGCATCGTCGTGGACGTCTTCGGCTGCGGCATCGTCGGTGGGTCAGGCGTCAGCTCGCCGCGCTCCAAGAACGCCTTCAGGGCAGGCGGCATGTTCGGCATAGCGAACACCACGTCCTCGCGGCGCACCTCACGGAGCACGGCATATACCGGGATCCGCTTCTGGAATGCGCCTGACGACGCGATGAACTCGACGTTCACCTCGTCGCCCGTGGCAATCGCGGGGAACGGGTTGGCGCCGGCGGGAAAGCCGGAGATGGTGAACGACGACTCGGTGACGCGATCCACCTGGAAAGCGTTGCCGTCTACGAGCACGCGCAGCTGCGGGCCGCTCGGGTTAGCGTCGGGTTGCTGAGTTGCCATAGCCTATCGTTGAGGTCAAAATGCGCAGTGAAGGCAAGGGGTGTGCCGTTAGCGGGTGGCCGCTAGCGATTGGATGAAATAGTATTGCTTCCAGATGTCGAACCGCTGCGCCTCGGCGGCGGCGCGGGCGTCTTCCAGCTCGGCGCGGAGCAGCGACAGTTCGATGGGCGTCAGGCGGATGCCGCGCGCCCCCGAAGCCACCTGCGCCTCCCCTTCCCCGATGCGGGCTTCGAGGAGCTGTGTGCGTGCTTGGAGTACGTCATAATCGCTGAAATTGTCGTTGTAGCGCGTAATCGCGTCGGTCAGGATGCGCGAGACGTCGTCTTCGGCCGTGGTGACAGCCAGCGACTGCTGCCGGTCGATGGCACGGGCCTCGGTGCGGTCGGCGCGGATCTGGCGGAAGAGCGTCAGCGGCACGGCGAAGCGCAAGCCCACCTGCGGGCCTACGTCGAAGCGCTCGTTGTTGCGGTTGGGTGCGGTGATCTGCGACGACTCCTGGCGGAAAAAGAATCCGGCGAACAGGTCGAGCTCAATGTTGGTGACGCCGCCCGTGGGGCGTAGCCCGGCGAGGTTGCCGATGGCGTCGGCGCGGGCCGAGCGCAGGATCTGCTCGCGCACGACCGACCAGTTCGGCTCGGGCGGCAGGCCTTCGATGCGCCGCAGGTTCAGTGTGCTCACCTCGCCGACTTGCGCCGTCAGCGTCTCGATGAGCAGGTCGCGCTGGGCGAGGTAGCGGCTCTGCGCGCCGCGGTAGCCGCCGGCCTTCTGCTGCGCTGTGATGAGATCGGAGAGCAGCACATCGCGCGTGGCGTAGAGCGTTTCGGTGTTCTGCTGCACGCCGTCGGCATAGCTGGCGGCGGCGGCGGCCCCTTCGGCCAGCACCTCGGCCTTCATGGCTTCGATGGCGAGGGCGCGGAAGTCGTACAACGCCCGGCTGCGGGCCATGACGGCTCGCGACTCCCGCGAGAGGGCGCGCAGTTCGAACGCCTCGCGCTGCCGCTGTTTCTCCACCCAGCCGCCGCTCAAGAGCTCCCATTCGAGGTTGAGTGAGCCTCGAAAGTCGAGTTCTTCGAAATCGGCGCCGGACGGTCCGCCCTGCGGGTAGTAGGTGAGGTCGCCGTTGACGTTGAAGCCATAGTCGCCACGGAGGGCGTCATAGCGGGCGCGGGCCGCGACAGCTTCGGCATCGGCCTGGGCCATCTGCGACGAGCGCTCG
>JBCDJT010000237.1:0-3539 GCA_038747545.1 Bacteroidota bacterium | reverse complement strand
TGCCCGCCGCGACCGCCTCTGGGCCGACTGGCAACCCAACCTCGGCCTCAGCTCATGACGGAGCCGCAACCGCCCAAGCTAGCTGTCTGGTTGCTGGACCGCCTCGTGCGCAACCGCCGCCACAGCGAGTTCGCCGATGACTTGCTGGATCTCTTCGTCTTGCGCGCAGCCGAACATGGCGAAACGTACGCGCGCTACCGCTTCTGGCGCGATACGCTCAGTATCTGCCTACGCCGCTCGCTTCGGCATGACACCGATGCCCTTCTCAACCCCACACGCCGCCCCATCATGCTCAAGCACTACAGCATCACTGCCCTCCGCAACCTCCGCCGGCAAGCGGGCTACGCGTTCATCAACGTCTTTGGCTTAGCCATCGGCCTCGCGGCGTGCGTGCTCATCGGCGTGTTTGTGCAGCACGAGTGGCGCTTCGACGCGTTTCACGACAACGCGGAGCGCCTGCATCGCGCCTGGGTCTTCGAAGACTACGGCCCCGACGAGCAGTTCCTCCATACGATGACGCCGCTTGTGCTTGGCGAGACTCTGGTCGACCTGTTTCCCGATGTGGAAGCTGCCGCACGTGTCCTCGCCCAAGGAGGCTTCGTTCACCAAGGCGACCAGCGCTTACCGCAGCGTGTCCACGTTGTGGATGCCACCTTCTTTGAGCTGTTCAGCTTCCCGTTGGTCCACGGAGATCCACAGCAAGCACTCGGTGACCTCAACGGTGTGGTCTTCACCGAGTCGGCAGCCAAACGGTACTTTGGGGCATCCAACCCGATGGGAGAGACGGTGCTGCTGCAACTCGGCGATGCGGCGGTCCCCTTCACCGTGACGGGTGTGGCGCAGGACTTCCCTGCCACGTCGAGCATCCAAGCCGAGGTGATGGTCCCCTATGCCGAAGCATATTACGACGAGAATGCGCGGACGAATTGGTTCAACGTGATGACCGAGACGTATGTGCTGCTTCGCGAGGGGGCGTCTGCGGCTGACGTAGAGGCCCAGATGCCTGCGCTGAGCCGGCTCGTCTTGGGCGACCAGTACGAGGAGGGCGTGTACAACGTCGGCCTTCAGCCCATCACCGCCATCCACTTAGACACCACTTTGCCCGCCGGGCATGAGCCGACGAGCGACCCGTTGTACTCGTACATCCTCAGCGGTATCGCGGCGCTCGTGCTGCTCATTGCGTGCATCAACTTCATGCTGCTCGCTGTGGGACGCTCGGCGCGGCGTGCCCGTGAGGTAGGCGTGCGCAAGGCGGTGGGAGTGCACCGTGGGCAGTTGATGGCGCAGTTCTGGGGCGAAGCGCTGATGATGGCTGCACTCGCCGTAGGACTCGGGCTGGCCCTGGCCCTGCTGGCGTTTCCCACGTTCGAGGCGCTGTCGGGGCGCGACCTGACCTTGAGCTTGGGCACGTTCGAGGTGCTTGGCCTCGTCGCGCTCACGCTGCTTGTTGGCGGGACCGCAGGCAGCTATCCGGCTCTCGTACTGGCCCGCTTCAAGCCCGTCGATGTGTTGAAGGGGCGGCTCCGCATGCGGGGCGGCCAGCAGCGTGTGCAGCAAGGCATGGTCGTCGTCCAGCTCGCCCTTTCGGTGCTCCTGATTGTGACCACCCTGGGCATGCAGCAACAGCTCCAGTTCCTGCAAACCACCAACCTCGGCTTCGACAAAGACCAGGCCATCGTCATCCCTACGCAGCTTCAAGGGGCGGCTGCCGATGATGCCGTGGAGCGTTACAGGCAGGCCCTGGCACAGGTGCCGCAGGTGCGCAGCATGGGGGCGGCATGGTTCAGCATGGGCGATGGGTGGGCCTCGGGCGGCTACACGGATGAGAACGACCGCTATCGGACGTTCAACTTCAACCGCGTCACCCCTGAGTACGTCGACGCACTCGACCTGAAGATGGCAGCAGGCCGCACGTTCGACCGCGCCAGCGCCGACGACCTCAGCCGGGGGTGGATCGTCAACGAAGCGCTCGTGCGCGAGTACGGATGGGACGACGCCATCGGCAAGAGGCTGCCGGGCAGTCGCTTCGGCGATCACCAGATCATCGGTGTGGTAGCGGACTTCCACTTCGCCACGCTCCACACCGCCGTGTCGCCCGTCATTCTCCTCGCCAATCCAGCGCCGCTGTTTGCGGGCGCTGAAAGCCTGAGCTTCAGCTCATCGCCCGCCCCAGACATTGTAGTACGCATCGCCAGCCAGGACCTCCCCGGCACCATTGACCTCTTGCGACAAACCTGGGCCGAGACCGTACCCGGCGAGACGTTCGACTTTGTCTTCTTGGATGAAGCGGTAGACAGCCAGTATCGCGCCGAGGAAAGATTGGGTACCATTGTGGGCTTCGGCACGGGGTTGTCGGTGTTGGTGGCATGCTTGGGGCTGTTCGGCTTGGCCACGCTTGTCATGACGCGGCGCACCAAGGAGATCGGCATCCGCAAGACGCTCGGCGCCAGCGCCAGCCGCATCCTGGTCATGGTCGCTGCGGAGTTTGCGGTGCTGGTAGGCATTGCCGTAGCCGTCGCCAGCCCCGTGGCGTACTTCGCGCTTCAACGCTGGCTCAGCGACTTCGCGTATCAAGCGCCCGTGGGCATCGGCTTGTTTGTGCTTGCTGGCGCGGTGACGCTCGCTGTGGCGCTGCTGGCCATCAGCTACCAAGCGATGCGGGCGGCGCGGCTCAACCCAGTCAGGGCACTGCGGTACGAGTGAGCTAGACGAGCAACGCCAACCGATGTGAGGGGCGGGTGACGGCTACGTAGGTGAGTGCCTGACGCTCGTCGGTGCGGCACGCCATCAGGTCGCGGTGATCCACGTAGACGGTGTGGAAGGTGCTGCCCTGGCTCTTGTGGACGGTCATGGCGTAGCAGGGCTCCACGTCGGCGAAGGCTTCGGCGAGCTTGTAGTAGCGGCTCCAGGTGCCTTTGGTCTTGGCCTCATCGCGGTACTCCTTGAGGCGGTCGCGGTAGTCTTGCACGGCGTCCTCGTGCAGCACAGGGACTTCCACCTCGCGCCCGTCGGCGGTGATGATGTCGAGGAGCCACGCGGCGATGCGGCGCCCGCCCGCGCGGTGCAGTCGGTCCTCGTAGGCATCCACCACGACCACCTCCTCGCTGTTGTTGAGGAGCGGGATTTTCATCTTGGGGGTGAAGTAGGTGGTGCGCGCCATCAGCTTGTCGCCGGGGACGAAGCGCGGCGCCTCATCGCCGTGGACGGCCGTGCGGATGGCGTTGTTGTACGCGTTGACCGTGCGGTTGCGGTAGCAGAGCACGCGGGCGTCGTCGCCGCGCTTGAAGGCGTCAATGGCGCTGGCGAGGAAGCCGTCGGCGTTGCGCGTCACACCGACGCCCTTGCCGTTCTCGAAGCGCGACATCAGGTACGGCTCGCCCTCGCGCACCTTCGTCGCCATGTCCAGGATCGGGTTGTCGCGCGCCTGGCGGACGACCTCAGTCAGCATCGGCCCCGGCTGCTCCAGCGCGGGCGACGGCGCCTCGCCCACGGGCGGCAGCTGCGCCGGGTCGCCCACGAACAGCCACTGGATGCGGTTA
>JBCDJT010000236.1:0-3614 GCA_038747545.1 Bacteroidota bacterium | reverse complement strand
TCGTAGACGGCGTCGAGTACCTCGGCAGGGCGCGCGTCCGAGCGGTCGATCTTGTTGATGACCACGATGGGCGGCAGGCCCAGCGCCAGCGCCTTCTGGAGCACGAACCGCGTCTGCGGCAGCGGGCCCTCGGCGGCATCCACGAGCAGCATGACGCCATCCACCATACGGAGCGTGCGCTCCACCTCGCCCCCGAAGTCGGCGTGGCCCGGCGTGTCCACGATGTTGATCTTGACGTCGTTGTACGTGACCGCCGTGTTCTTGGCCATGATGGTGATGCCCTTCTCGCGCTCCAGATCCATCGAGTCCATCACGCGCTCGGCGACCTCTTGGTTGTCGCGGAAGGTGCCGCTCTGCCACAGCAGTGCATCGACGAGCGTCGTTTTGCCGTGGTCCACGTGGGCCACGATGGCAATATTTCGGAGCGAGGTCATGCGCGTCGGTAGGGCTGGATTTGGCAGGCCGCTCTCATTCTCCCGACCCCAAACGAGGTTCCGTGGCACATTGGCACTTCAGACAAAGTTAGACGCGAGGGGCAGTTTTTTGCAGGAAATGAGCGGTATTCAGCGCCTGGCACTACGGATGAGCCTGCGCTGCCACGGAACTTGCCTCGGCGTTTTCCTTATGCCGCTCGCCCTTCGCTTCGCCGCTTCACTCGCCTCGTCTCTGTCGTTGCATGCCTGATCCCGCCGCCGTGATTCAGCAAACGGTGCAGGTCACGTTCCGCTATCCTGTCGCGTTCACTACCCGCCTCTTTGACCCGGCCAACTCGGTCCTGCGCGATGTGGTAGCCGATGAGGCTAGCGCTGTGTATCCGAAGCGGCTGCTAGCCGTCGTCGATGCCGGGGTAGCCGAGGCCTTTCCCGAGCTCGATGGCCAGATCGCAGCCTACGCAGCGGCCCATGCCGACGTCATGACGCTGACCGAAGCCCCCGTCATCGTCACGGGCGGCGAAGCATCCAAGAACGACCCCGCGCTGGTGACGGCCTTGCACGAAGCCATCGACGCGGGCGGCATCGACCGGCACAGCTACGTGCTGGCCGTGGGCGGCGGCGCCGTGCTCGACATGGTCGGCTATGCGGCGGCGACGGCGCACCGGGGTGTGCGGCTCATCCGCGTGCCCACCACCGTGCTGGCTCAGGACGATAGCGCGGTAGGCGTCAAGAACAGCATCAACGCCTTCGGCAAGAAGAACTGGCTGGGCACGTTCGCCCCGCCCTACGCCGTGCTCAACGACCTGCACTTCCTGACCACGCTAGACGACCGCGACTGGCTGGGCGGCGTCTCGGAGGCGGTGAAGGTGGCGCTGCTGAACGATCCGGCGTTCTTCGATCAGCTCGAAACGCTTGCCCACGCCCTCGTCGCCCGCGACCTCGACGCGATGGCGCCTGTGGTGCGCCGCTGCGCCGAGCTGCACCTGAACCACATCGCCACCTCGGGCGATGCCTTCGAGATGGGCTCGTCGCGCCCGCTCGACTTTGGGCACTGGGCGGCGCACAAGCTAGAGCAGCTGACCGATTACGAGGTCCGGCATGGCGAGGCCGTTGCCATCGGCATCGCGCTCGACAGCACGTACAGCTACCTCGCCGGCTACCTCGCCGAGGCGGATTGGCAGCGCATCCTCGATCTCTTCGGCAACCTCAACCTCGCTGTCTTTCATCCGCGCCTTGCCGAGCACTTGGATGACCCGGAGCAGTCGGTACTGGGCGGCTTGCAGGAGTTCCGCGAGCACCTGGGCGGGCGCCTCACGATTATGCTGCTGCGCGGCATCGGGCACGGCTTCGAGGTCCACGAGATGGACGAAGCGCTCATCCGGCAGAGCATCGCACGCCTCAGCATACTGATTGCTGCTACGACATCCTAGTTGAAGCTGCTCACGATCCGCTTGAGTTCGGCTTGGGTGAGGGTGCCATCGGCGTCGAGTTCGGCGCGGAGTTGTTCGAGGAGGCGTGCTTGGGCGTCGGTGTCTTGCGTGCGTTGTAAGCGCTCAGCCAATTCGGCCAGCGGCTGCAGCGTCTCGGGCGAGGCGTCGGGGAGGGCAGCGAGGGCCATCGTCAGCAGCGACTCGGCGCCCAGGGCATCCATCAGGAAGGGGTGGACGGTGCCAATGGCCGCCAAGGCGTCGTCAAATGTCTCTGGCGTGGGGGTGTCGGCCCAGGTCAGGTCAGTGGCGCCGTCGCTATCGACGACGAAGGTGGGCGCCACGTGCTCGGCTTCGAGCGCTGCGCGGTGCGTGGCGAAGGCGGCTTCCAATTGCTCACGCTGCGTGGTGCGTTCCGCATCGGTCATCGCCTCATCGCCTAGACCTGGCAACGCCCGCAGCACCAGCTGGTAGACGGGCGCCGTTCGGGGCTCGGTCAGCGTCTCTGTGTTGATGTTCGTACCCCCCAGCGCCTGGAGGTCATGCTCAAGCGTCCCGAGGTGGATAGCCTCGGCATCCAACACGAGGGCGAACGCGGTAGCGGCCTCGGTCTGCCATGGGTCAAAGACGCCCGTGGTCGTGAGCAGCCGGATGTCGACGCCCGGAAGCGCGGCAAGCTGCGTGTGCGCGGCGGGGTTGGGCAGCGGGAGCGTGCCCGTGATCAGCGTGCCGAAGGGCTCCTCGTGCGCAACCGGAATCGCGCAAGCCACCCCGGTGAACATCACCAGCAGCGTGGCGAGGGCGAGGCGGAGCGGCGGCGCTTCGAACCCCCGCAGCCATGAGGGCGCGGTACGGGTGCGGGGGCGCTGCTCGGCACGGCGCAGCCACGGCGCAACCTCAGCGAACGAGTCGGCACGTTCGGCTTCGGCGAGCGACTGCCAGTAGGGCGCCAGGTCGCGGTCAGGCGGTGCGGCGGTCGAGCGCGGCGACCAGGTTGAGCGTTTCATAGTCGAGGTCCGTTGTGTCGTCGGAGGAGTGTCGGGTGGGGCTGTGGCCCTGTTCGAGCGCGTCGATGGTCTGGCGGAGGGTGTGGCGTGCGCGGCTGAGGCGCGACTTGACGGCCGAGCGGCTGCGGTCGCCTTGGATCTGTGCGATCTCCTCGACGGAGAACCCGGCCACCTCATAAAGCAGCAACGCCGAGCGCTGGCGGTCACTGAGGCGGGTGAGGGCCTGGATGATCAGCAGCCGGTCAGCCTCGGCGTGGTAGACGCTGGGCATCTGGTTTACCTCGGGCACCTCGCTGAACGGCAGGAACCGCCGCCAGTAGCTGCGGCGCTGCGCCGAGTAAAACGTGCGGGTGATGATCTGGAAGAGCCACGACTTGAACCGCTCGGGGTCGCGCAGGCGCCCGTAGTGCTCCACGGCCTTGAGCAGTGCATCCTGCAGCACATCGTCGGCTTCGGCGGCTGGGCTGCGGGCGCACAGCGCGCGGCAGTAGCGCACGGCTGCCGCGTAGTGCGGCTGAAGCTGCTCGGTGAACGAAGGGCGCATAGGCAAGCGGGGCAGGCAGAAGCGGGCGGGCATGCCTACGTAGGACGCGGGCAAGCGGGTTGCGGTCGCACGTAAATCAACGCCCACGCAATCTTTCTGCCATGGCCTGGGTGTAACGCGGTGCCCTCCCGTCGCATCGCAGTTCGCATGTCTGTTGTTGTCCCCTTCCTGGCCACCGCCTACGCCCTCGCCATGGTCGTGC
>JBCDJT010000235.1:0-3678 GCA_038747545.1 Bacteroidota bacterium | reverse complement strand
TCGGCGCCGGACGGTCCGCCCTGCGGGTAGTAGGTGAGGTCGCCGTTGACGTTGAAGCCATAGTCGCCACGGAGGGCGTCATAGCGGGCGCGGGCCGCGACAGCTTCGGCATCGGCCTGGGCCATCTGCGACGAGCGCTCGATGAAGCGCGTTTCCAGCGCCGAGAGGTCTAGCGTCTGGACTTGGGCCTGCGCGGCCAGCGGCACCACGAGGCACCACAGCAGGGCAGTCCCCCACCAGCGCGGGGCGAGGCTCTGACGGGCAAGAGCTTCCATAAACGATCAGCAGTCAGCGTTATGTGGGTGAGCGGGCTGCGCCAGTTCGCCCGGGCCGACGTGGGGCATCGGCACGGCGCACAGCACGCTCGTCTAGCTGCCGTCGCTGTTGTCAAAAGACGTACCAGTCTGTGCCTTTCGGCGAAAACAGGTGGTTTTAGCGGTGTCTGTCTCAGTCTGGGTCTTTTTGAATTACTTCTGGGTCATGCCGATCACTCTTGCATCGAACCAAAAAAACAAACTACCTGTTGCACTCTGCGAGCAATACCATAGACCTCTCAGAGCACAGCATGAAGGTATTCATCAGTTGGTCAGGACCTCTCAGCCGCAGCATAGCCGTCCTATTGCGGAGAATGATGAGTCGCGTTATCCAGGCAACCGAGCCCTTTGTATCGAAAGAGATTGAAAAGGGAGCAAGGTGGTTCCAAGTGATCTCTGAGGAGCTATCCGCTGCTGAATTTGGAATCATCATAATCACTCGTGAGAACCTGACGGCTCCTTGGGTCATGTTCGAGGCAGGAGCCCTTGCCAAGGCGATGGACACTGGAGCTGTCACCCCCCTCCTGATAGATGTTTCTCCTTCTGAATTAGTTGGTCCGCTGGTGCAGTTTCAGGCAACAGAGATACAACTTGACGATATGCAACGGCTGTTTCACGAAATCAACAGCAAGCTGAGTAAACCTTTAGCCAATCCTGTTCTTACCGATTTACTTTCAGAGAGCTACGACCAGTTTCTAGCAGCCGTTGAAGAAGCCAAAAGCGCGAATCGTACAACTGATCAGACGTCGCATCTACCGTCTCGCTCTGACAGGGAATTACTCGAGGAATTACTTGAACTGACACGTAATCAAGAAAGACGCCTAATGGCCTTGGAAGCAAGACATTCTGCTCGCAAAGTTGCCCACTCAATCGAGGCGCCACGCACATCTTCGGATATTTTTACAGGGTTTTACATGACACCCAACGATACGATCATCCACGATATGGGCTACGCAGCACCGCTAGAGTACGTGGCCGACCAGATAGGTTTCCCTCAAGATGCGGTAGCTCTCATCGTGACTGGCCAGACTTCCAGTTCAGAAGACATTCTGGAGCGGATCTGGACTGCTGTGTACAACTATTCTGCGAACGCTAGCGTTCGGTAATGTATTCCAGTTCACCCTATCAAATTAACGTCACCCTTTGCAAGTCTGGCTGCGTTGACAACGACTCCACACCACCAAAGCACTTCGGCATTGATGAGACCATAAGCGGTGAAACATCATGGCATCCGCCAGCTTGCATCAGCAGCGGCCTGCTCGAACCAAGCGCGGTGTAACCCTTCTAGGTGCTCAGCTACGTCAGGGTGGGCGTTGATGAGGTTGGTGGCTTCGCTAGGGTCGTCGTCGAGGTTGACGAGGTAGCGGCGGTTGGCGAGGCGGCCTGGGCCGGTGGGGTCCCACGGGTTGCCGAGGAGCTTCCACGGGCCTTCGCGGACGGCCCAGAAGCCGTCGTCGGGGTTGGTGGCCCAGAACCAGTGCATCTGCGCATGCGGCGAGGCGGCTTCGGCATCGTTCAGCACAGGCGCTAGGCTGCGCCCGTCGAGGTCGTCGCTGAGGAGCGGCGCACCGGTGAACGCGGCGATGGTGGGTAGCCAGTCCACGCCGTTGGCCATCTGGTCGCGCACGGCGCCCTCGGGCAGCGTGCCCGGCATGGAGGCGATGGCCGGGACCCGGATGCCGCCCTCGAACAGGCTGAACTTGGCGCCTCGGTATGGCCCAGCGTTGCCGCCACCGCCATGCGCCCGCTCCTCCACCGAATGGCCGTGGTCGGACTGGAAGATGACGAGCGTGTTCTCGCGCAGCCCCAGCGCGTCCACCTTCGCCATCAACGCGCCAATCCGCGCATCCATCGACGCGACGAACGCGGCGTACAGGTTGCGCGGATACGGGAGGTCGGCGTATTCGGCGAGCAGGTCGGCCTCCGCTTGGTACGGGTAGTGCGGGCCGTTCATGGCGAAGTAGATGAAGAACGGCTCGTCGCGGTGCGTCTCCATGAAGGCACCCGCCTCCTCCACCATCAGGTCGGGGAAGAACGAGCCGTCGCGGTAGATCTTCTCGCCGTTCTGCCAGAGGTCGTGGCGGTTGGGGCCGCCCCAATAGTAGAAGTGCGAGTAGTTGTCGATGCAGCCCGTCATGTGCCCGAACGAGTAGTCGAAGCCTTGGCCATTGGGCATCGTCTCGGGTGTGTAGCCCAGGTGCCACTTGCCGATGTGCGCCGTAGCGTAGCCCGCCGCCTGCAGCATCTCGGCGATGGTGACCTCGGTGGTTGGCATGCCGCCCGGTGCCATCGAAGAGCCCGCGTTGCCCGCCAGTCCGGCGCGGACGGGGTACCGGCCCGTCAGCAGGCCAGCGCGGGAGGGTGAGCAGACGGGAGCCGCCGCGTAGAGCTGCGAGAACCGGACGCCGCGCTCGGCGAGGGCGTCCATGTGCGGGGTGTGCAGGTCGTCGGAGCCGTAGGCGCTGGTGTCGAGCGTGCCTTGGTCGTCGGTGAAGATGACGATGACGTTGGGCTGGTCGGTGGGTGGGCGTAGGTCTGGGGTGGCGGTGCAGCCTGCGATGCTGAAGGCTATCAGTACGACGAGGAAAAGCGGGATGCGCATGTAGGGCTTGTGCAAATCGGAGGAGGCTGGGGAATATAGCTGCCTCTTCCCTTCCGTGTCTGGCTCTCGCCTCTGTTTACTTCCTGCTGTAGTGGGCGTCGGCGCCTTCGTTAGTTTGGCCGTTCATTTTGTAGCTACAAAACGAACCAAAAACGCTTGTCGATCTCGCGTGCCTGATTTCCGGGGGCGCAGCGGATGTCCTACGCACCATCCCGCACCTAGCGAGCCGACAGGCTGTGTCGTTCCCTTTGCGCTGTGCTGTTGCTCGCTAGCTGAACGCGCCCATCCGCTCTTCCCCACGCGCTCCTGGCCGCGAGATCGACGTTGGCGACTCGCGAGGCTTGTTTAGAGGAGTGGCTTGTGGCGGTAGGAACACAGGCACGCGCCTGCTGCTTCGCTGTTTTGCCAGAAGCTGTGGCAGCTGTATTTTTCGCGCATCGGCGTTATCTCCTACATCGCCTGTTTGCCTGCTTCTGCACGGAGCTTGGCTAGGCGTCTCCATGCTGATCAGAGGTCCGCTATGCATCGGGTCATTTCCCTCTTCGCCCTCGCCACCCTCCTCCTTTCGTGCGAATCCTCGTGGCAGGTTGAGGCCGTGGATTCACCGACCGAAGGTTTTGTGCTCAAAGCCGTGCCGTATGGTCCAGAGCCCAGACAATTCGTCGACATCTACAAAGCGGCGTCGGACTGTCCGACGCCCGGGTATTTTGATGCACATGGCAATGGCGGGACAACCAACATGCCATCCTCGATCATCAACGC
>JBCDJT010000234.1:0-3744 GCA_038747545.1 Bacteroidota bacterium | reverse complement strand
TGGCGCTGGTGCTGCCTCCGCTCATCCTGGGCATCGAGGGCGCGCTCGCGGGCTACCTGAGCGACGCGCACGCGCAGTTCCTGGCCGAGGCGCTGATGATCGATGCGCGCGGCGACGCCGGGCTGGTGAGCTGGTTCTTCCCGCCGCTGCCGCTCGTGCTGCTGATGCTCTACCCGAAGGCCTTCGTGGCTGTGGGGTGGGGCGCGCTGGCGATGGCGTGGCTCGCGTGGTTCCTGATCAAAGACGGCTGGCGGCACAACCGCATCGTGCTGCTCGCGGCCGTGCCGCTGCTGCTGTTCAGCCCGCTCGCCTTCAACCTGATTGCCGCCAACTATCAGGAGGCGGTCGCGTTGTTTTGCCTGTACCTCGCATGGCGCTGGTACGGCCAGTGGCTGACGACGGGCATCATCGCGTTCAGCTTTCAGGCCGGGCTGATGATGGCCGTAGCTGCCTTTGTCTCGCCGCTGGCGCTGCCGTTGGCGCTGATGCTGGGCCTCTCGCCGTCGCTGGAGCGCACCAACAACTTCGGCGCCTACATCACGGGCTGGCTGATCCTGACTTTCCCAGCATTGTTGTCTATCGGCGCTTGGTCGTTCGCGGCGTGGGTGTTTACGGGCACCTTCGCGCAGTTTACGCTCGGCATCACCGGCGAAGCGGTGTCGCTGTTAGAGGTGATGATTCTTGCACCGATCTTTCTCGTTGGGCTGGTCGTCTGCATCCTGGAGCGGATGTGGGAGCGCGTCTTTGCGCTGGTGTTGCTCTTCGTGTTCGTGGTGTTCGTCGCCATTGCGGGCATCGCCACGCTGAGCCTGACCGTGTTGCTGCTGAGCCTGCTGGGCATCGCCATCTTGCCGGACGAGCTGTCGCGCACCAGCCGCTTCATCTTAATCCTCGCCCTCATCGTGCAAGCCGCGCTGGCTTGGATGCGCGTGCCCATCCCTGACTACACCGTCATCTCCGACACGATGCAAGAGGAGCACGAGGTCGCGTCCACGCTGGCCCAACTCGGTGACGCCCGCGTCCTCACCGACGAGAAGACGACGTACCGCATCGTCGCCAAGACGGGCACGGCAGCGCCGTACGTGCTGCCCACCGATGGCGAGGCTTACTTCGAGGCCTACGCCGCGCCCTACGCCTCGGTCGACTATGTCTTGTTGCACGACGAGCCCTCAGAGCTTAACGACCGCTACCGCGAGCGCGTGCCCGTCGGCTTCTTCGTGGAGAAGCGCTGGGACGCCTACACGCTCTACCGCCGGCGCAACGCCCTGCCGCTCGACCTGATCGACGCCGACAGCGTGCGCCGCGTGCAGCCCGTCTTCCCCAGCATCCGCGTCCGTCCCAGCCCGACGGCGTCGGCGTTGCCCATCCTGCCTCAAGTGTATCAGCCGTGAGCACATTCGCTATGACCGCTCTCTTTGCCTCTGCTCGACGCTCGCTTCTGCTCACACTGCTGCTGCTGTGCGCGGCCTCGGCCTTCGCGCCTAGGGCACAAGCTGGTCCGTGGCCCACGCTACCGGGCAAGTACTTCTTCATCCTAGAGTACTACCGCTACGAGACGCGCCAAGGCACACTCAGCGACGGGACCCGCTTTGCCCTGCCCAACGGCGGGCTGTACACGAACAACGCGTACAAGATTTACGGTGAGTACGGCATCAGCCCCGGCTGGGTGCTGGAGGGCACCACCGTCTTCATCGACCAGCAGTTTCAGGAGGGCGTGCGCACGCGTGGCAGCTATGGGTTCTCGGACCTTGAACTCTCGCTCAACCACCACTTCTTGAGCGATCCGCTCCAGATGTCGGCCCGCGTGGGCGTCTCGGTGCCGTGGCTCTACGGCACCTCCCGCGAGCCGCGCCTCGGCTTCAACCAGTACAGCGCGATCCTCGGCCTCAACGCTGGCGACGAGATCCCCTTCGTGCTGCCCATGTGGTGGGCCGCCGACGTCAACTACCGCTTCTACTTCGGCGAGGCCAGCGACCAACTCGGCTATGAGGGCACGCTTGGCGTCCATCTCGGCGAGCGCTTAGATGTGATGGGGCAGGTCTTCGGCACGCACAACATGCAGGAGGGCACGTTCCAGTCCGTGTTCAATCCGCTCATCCAGTCCGGCATCACGGTGATGACGTGGAGTGTCTCGGGCATCTTCAAGTTCAACGAGAACTTTTCGCTCCGCCTCTCCTACTTCGAGGACTTCTACAGCGAAAACGCGGGCTTCGGCGACACTTGGAGTTTGAGCGCCTGGATTCAGTTTTGACGCGAAACGAACTGCGGCAACAAGTTTTTTTGCATTTTCTGCCTCTGAAGTGCTGGCCTTATCCTAACCATGTTTCCGTGAAGGGAAAGGTGTAGATGTCATAATAATCGAGGAGAAATACCGCCACTACGAAAAGTATAAAGAGCAGAATCGATAGGTAGTTAAACGCGAAGAACAGAAACTGCTTATTCCTGAACTTGACCTGCTCCCTTAGACTGGTACCAGTCGCTATGTTAGGATTGCTGCCCCAAACCACGCAATCCTATGAAAAAGCACTCCCCACAGCAGATCGTCACTAAGCTGCGCAAGGCCGAAGCACGCATCGCTGACGGCGCCACGCAAGCCGAAGCCGCCAAAGCTATCGGCATCTCTGTGCCGACTTTCCACCGATGGAAGAACCAATACGGCTCACTCACACCGGACCAGGCCAAGCGTCTCAAAGAGCTCGAGAAAGAGAATAGCCGCCTCAAACGCCTGCTGGCTGAGCGTGACCTCGATGTCGATATGCTGCGCGAGGTGGTGCGGGGAAAGTTCTAGGCCGCAGGCGCGATGCCGTTCGCTATCTGCAAAAGCATTTCGACGTCAGTGAGCGTCGGGCATGCCGTGTGCTCGGCCAAGCGCGTTCGACGCAGCGCTACCGGAGCACGCGCGCCGAGCGCGATGCCGACCTGACGCAGCAGATGAAGACGCTTGCGGCCGACAATCCCCGGTACGGCTATCGTCGCGTGGCTGCACTGCTGCGACACGATGGATGGGCGGTCAACCTCAAGCGTGTTCATCGCCTCTGGAAGCAGGCGGGCTTGCAAGTACCGCAGAAACAGCGTAAACGGCGCCGAATCGAGGGCTCCAACGATGCTGTTCGTCTAGCGGCGGCTTATCCCAATCATGTGTGGAGTTACGACTTTCTCTTCGACACGACCGAGAATGGCCGCACCGTGAAGCTCCTGGCCGTGGTCGATGAGTACACACGCGAATGTTTGGCACTGGAAGCAGCCCGTTCGATCAAGAGCGGCGACGTGATCGAGGTCGTAGATCGCATTGCTACTGTGCGCGGCTACCCTGACCACGTGCGCTCGGACAACGGCCCTGAGTTCATCGCCAAAGCGCTGCAAGATCACCTGGATGATGCCGATGCGGAGACGCGGTATATTGATCCAGGCGCCCCGTGGCAGAATGCCTACGTCGAAAGCTTCAACGGCAAGCTGCGCGATGAACTCTTGGCACGTGAGAGCTTCGGTACGTTGGCCGAGGCACAGGTGTTGGTCGCCGCTTGGCGCCGCCATTACAACGAGTCGCGCCCGCACAGTTCGCTCCGTTATCAAACGCCTGCTGCTTTCGCAGCAGCCTATTCAACCCCTGCGGTGGCCTAACATACAATACTGCGGACAGATTTGAGGTGGATTGACACTGGCCAGGCAGGCGGCTGATTTTGGAGTTGCGAACCTACCAGCTTCAACCCGCCCGCCCGTGACGGCCAGCATCGAGTCCACCCT
>JBCDJT010000233.1:0-3823 GCA_038747545.1 Bacteroidota bacterium | reverse complement strand
GTGGTAGACGCGGCGAACGGCGCAGAGGGCTTCCGCAAGGCCTGCGAAGTCGACCCCGCGCTCATTATTTCCGACGTGATGATGCCCGAGATGAACGGGCTGGATCTGCTCGGTAGGCTGAAAGCGCACGAGACGCTGCAAACCGTACCGGTGCTCATGCTGACGGCGCGCAACGAGGAGCGGGATCGGCTGGCAGGGTTTGAGGCGAAGGCTGACGCGTATGTAGCGAAGCCGTTTCACCTGCCCGAATTGCAAGCGCAGATGGCCGCGTTGCTAGATACGCGCCGTCGGCTTCAGCAGGTTTACGGCCAGCAGGTGGTGCGGCTCGCGCCCGATCAGGTCGTGCTAGAGCCCGAGGACGGACAGTTTCTCGCGCAGGTGCAGGCCACCATCGAGGCGCACATCGGCGATGCCGCCTTCAACGTGGAGGCGCTGGCTGCGGCGATGCACGTGAGCAAGCGGCAGCTGTACCGCCGCCTCCAAGCGCTCACCTCCGAGAGCCCGGCGGCACTGGTGCGCCGCATGCGGCTAGAGCGGGCGCAGCATCTGCTCGAAGGCCGCCGCCATGCCACCGTTTCCGAAGTAGCCTATGCTGTCGGGTTCAACGATGCCAAGCATTTTTCGCGGCTCTACCGCCAGCAGTTTGGGCATGCGCCATCGGCGCTGTAATACCCGTTCCGTTCTGCTGACGGAGATGGGCCGCCCACGGGCGGGTCAGAGGGCGTATCATACCCCCACGGAGGTATACGATCTCTGCGCCTCGGCCTCTCTCACGCTAGGTGCTCAGCGCGCAGGTAGGCGGCGCAGGTAGCGCGGCCCGCTCGTGTCCAGCGCTTCACGGTACGTACCGACACGGCCAACGCCTCAGCGGCCTCCGCCTGGCTGTACCCCTCCAACTGGCACAGCCGCAGTACCTGGGCCTGTCCGGCATGCACGCGTGCTAGCGCCCCCAGCGTCTCCGCTACTAGGCGCTCTGCCGGGGACTCCTCGCTACGCGACACGTGCTTCGTTGCTGTGAGTGGTACGCGCTGCCACTGTCCCCCGTGGCGCACACTCTGCATGTGCCGCGCTCTATCGGCAAGCACGCGACGTAGGGTGCGGGCATAGAGGCGATAGCCGTGCGCATCGTCGTTCAAGCTGGGCGCCGTGGGGGCCAAGCGCAGGTAAGCGTCGTGGAGCAGGTCACGGGCGGCGCAGCCAGCCGCGGTCTCACGCCGGAGCAGGTGCTCCGCTTGGCGATGTAAGGTAGGGTAGGCGCGGGTGGTGAAGTGTGCAAAAGTGAGCATTGGGCGGCAGGACTAGAAGGCCGATGAAGAGCCGGGTGGCTGAGAATGCACTACAGGGTGAGCAAGAAAAATATAGGCGGATGCCACGGTAATCAGAAAGATGCAAGAGGAGACAAGCGTGTCGGGAAAGGGGGGCAAACGTGCCAGAAAGGGCGCTAAACGTGCCAAAATGGGGTTTGGGAGGCTGAGGGAGGGGCAAGGCGTGCGATGTTTCTGGCGAGCTCTCGTCGGCTCTCTGGGCGCGGCGCAGGACCAGTAGAACTGATCATCAACTGGTCCTGTGTCCGCCATCTGGCAGACTGTGCCGACGAGCTTCCCATCCATTTGCTCGACGAGACGCATGACCTATACTGCCCGCCCTGCACGTCGCCTACTGGCTACGCTCCTCCTCTTGCTGGCCTTCGCGCCCACGCTTTACGCCCAAGACACCGTCACCTTCGATGCCAAGCAAAGCGTAGGCGGCGCCCTCACCACGGTGGCTGCCACCGCCACCCACGTGTTCGTCACCCAAGCAGGCGGCGTCTCGGTGTTTGAGGCCAGTACGCTGAACCGCGTAGCTCGGCTCGATGGAGCCGCCTCGGGCACGGTGGTGGGCAACCAGCTGCTCGGCGTGCGGGGCGCCACGCTCACCATCGCCGACATCACCAATCCTGCGGCGCCTGTGCTGCTCGGCAGCGTACAACTCGATGCCAACACCGGGCTCGACGCCACGGCGCCCGTCGTCGTTGGGAATCACGCGTACGTTGGGCTGTCCAGCTTCAGTACAGGCTCGCTCAAGGTCGTCGACATCAGCACGCCGGGCAGCCCCGTCGTCGTCGCCACCGTCAACCGGCGGGCGCAGGGGGTGGGCGTAGCCAACGGGCATGTGGTGGTGCTCGACCGCCAGACCGCCGAGGTGGTCGCCTTCGACGTCAGCACCCCCGCCAACCCCACCCAAGTTGGCGTAGTTGACCTCGGCACCAGGAGCGATGACCTCGCGGCGGTAGGCAACCTGATCTTCGTCGGCATCGGCAGCCGAGCCAATGCCGGGCTCGCGGTCATTGATGCCAGCGATCCGGCCAACTTGGCCATCCTGGCGCAAGGCGTCTCGGGCTCCAGCGATGCCTACGGCCGCCTCATCGCCAACGGAAGCACCGTCTACGCCAACAACTTCGACGAGCCCCGGACGCTCGATGTCTTCGATGTCTCCAACCCCGCCGCGCCCGCCTTTCGCGGCAGCATCGGCAGCGACTTCGACGTCAACCTCGCCGTAGTGGGCACGACGGTGTATGAGACGAACAACAAGACCCTGCGCGCCATCGACGCGAGCGACCCGGCGGCGCCCACTGAGGCGGACCGGGTGACGACGGAGCTGGAGTTTGCCTCGCGGATGGTGGCGTTGGACGGCCACCTATACGTGAACGCCGAGCAGCCCGTGCGCCTCGCCATCGGCGACGAGGGCGCACTCACGTTTGAAGCCACGCTGCCCTTCGCCGACTTTCCCACCACCATCGGCGGCACCGACGGGCACCTGTACGTGGGTAGCTTCAACGGCGTCACGCTCTTCGACGTTACCGACCCCGATGCGCCCGTGGAGCGCGGCACCGCGTCAACAGCGGGCGCGCCCTTCGGTCTTGCGGCGACCGGCACGCTCGTGGTCGCCACGCTCGACATCTTCGGCAGCAGCGACCTCGCGATCCTCGACTTCGCCGTGCCGGATACGCCTGTGCAGCGCGGCACGTACACGCCCGGCGCCCATGCGCTGGCGCTCGCATTCGACGCGGTGGGCACGACGCTTTACGTGGTCACCGAGCAGGCGCTGGAGATCGTAGACCTGAGTGATCCGACTGCCCCGACGCTCGTCGGAAGCGTCAACTTGGCGGGCTCAGGGCAGGCCATCGCGCTGGCGGGGACCACGGCGTTTGTGGGCAGCCTGACACTGGTGAACAACTTCGCGCCGCCCACGGGCTGGTTCGTCGAGGCTATCGACGTGAGCAATCCCGCCGCGCCCAGCGTGCTCGCCACCACAAGCGCCACCAACGAGACGCTGCTCGACCTGGTGCATGTGGGCGACGGCACAGTCGTAGGCAGCTTCCCGGAGTTTGGCTTGCGCGCCTTCGCGTTGGAGGAGGCCGCCGGGAAGCGCAGCCTGATGGAGACGGTGGTGACGCAAGGCACGCTGGCCAGCAATGGCTTGTTCGGCTCGCTCGTGGGCATCCCCGACGCCGAAGAGAACTGCCCCAACCTGTTCACCTCCACGGGCAACGGCTTCTTCAGCTACGGCAGCGCCTTCAACACGCCTGATGGCGGCGACCTGCTGAGCCTCATCATCAAGTTGCCCCCGCGGGCTCCCACGGGCAGTGAACTGCGCCTCAGCATGGTCACGGGCGAGCGCATCATCTGCCCGCCCAATAAAGGCGTCTTCACCGAGGTGGCTACGGGATCGTTCCAGGCCATCGGCGGGGGCTGGGAGGTGGCCAGCGTGCGCTTTGAGATGGATGGTCGCCTGGCTGACACCGGCTTGGGCCTGCGCCTGCGCGACCTCGCGTTCCCCCTCC
>JBCDJT010000232.1:0-3846 GCA_038747545.1 Bacteroidota bacterium | reverse complement strand
TTCGCGCAACTGGGGCTGCGCTACCAGTTTGGTGCGCTACGCTGAATTTTTTCAGCGCCCTCATTTAAAGTCGCATGCACAGCACCGATACACCCTTCGTGGAAGCCATGCGGCAGCAACCGCATGGCACTTGATGCCTTAGCGCATTTCCTCCGTGGGTGGTGGAACCGGGCCTGGTCCTTGCGATCAGGCCCGGCCTTTTTTGTGGGGTGTCCAAAAACAATTGGAGGGGGCTGCCGTAGGACGCAGCGCTCACCCACATGACAAGCGCATCTACGATCGTCACGGGGTGAGTTACGGCCTGGCGTCAGATCGGTGGGAGACTGGCCCAGGCAGCAGGAGTCCGGTGTCTTATGGTGGGAGGCCGGGCTTTACGCACGAAGGCCCGGCATTTTCTAGGTGATGCCGGGCCTTCCCTGTGTCATCCGAATCCTGTGGTAGGGTTCGCCAAGTACTCTACAATCCCCATGCCAAGGCACTTCCAGGTGGTCAAATCGATCTGGGATCGGGCCTGCCGTTTGGAAGCTGTCGTAGAATCAAACGAATAGCTGTGCTCCTTGCTGCATTATTGAACACGTCCGATGCATAGATCCGAGCCACCGTTTGAGGTGCTCTACGAAGACAACCACCTCTTGGTCGTCAACAAGCCTGCGGGCCTTGTCGTCCAGGCTGATCAGACAGGCGATCAGGACTTGTTAGCACTGGGCAAGGCGTACCTCAAGGTGAAGTATGATAAGCCCGGCGCCGTCTTTCTCGCGTTGGTACACCGGCTAGACCGCCCGGCGTCGGGTGTGATGGTGCTGGCGCGCACCTCGAAGGCTGCCGCCCGCCTCACGGCCCAGTTCAAGGCGCGCACGCCCCAGAAGCGCTACGTGGCGATTGTGGAAGGGACGCCGCCGCTATCAGGCAAAGCCCTCGACTACCTCCGCAAGCGCTACCCCAATGTCGAAGTGGTGAAGCCGGATGTGAAGGGGGCCAAGCGCGCCGTGCTGCGCTGGACGACCCGCTCCACGGTGGGGAGGCTGGCGCTGGTCGAGGTCGAGCTGGAGACGGGGAGGCCGCACCAGATCCGTGTGCAGCTCGCCCACCGAGGCTTTCCGCTCCTGGGCGACTTTCGGTACGGCGCCACGCAACAGCTCGACGGGAGAAACCTCGCGCTGCACTGCGCTGCGATGACGGTTGAGCATCCGACGCGCAAGGAGCGCGTGACGTGGGCGGCCCCGCCACCCGCTACGTGGCCCGCGTGGGCCCGCCAGAACGCATCTGATAGCGCCCGCTGAATGTGGCCTTAGAACGTAGTGAGGGTATGCTGGGCAAGGAGGCGGTCGCCATCTGTGAGGCGCAGCAGGTAAAGACCTGGCGCCCAACTACTGACGTCCAGGCGGTGTGTACCCGCATTGAGCTTCTCCTGGTGGATGCGTTGGCCCAGCAAGTTGAAGATCTCCACATCCGCCGCTGGTGTGCGCACGTTGTGCTCCAGCGTCACGGTCTGGCGTGTAGGGTTGGGGTAGAGCGCGAGGTCGATCTCCAGGCTCGGCGCCTCTTCGGTAGCCGTGTTCGTAGCGGGTTGGATGGTGAAGCGGTCGAGGGTAAACGGCCTGGCGAGACGAATAGACACGCGCATGCTCTGCTCGCCCTGGGCCAGGTCTAGCGTCGTGCTCACGGGGGCGAAAGTAGCGTCCCCTCCAGTTGTAGGCACACGCAGCGTGGACGTTTCTACGCCGTCGAAGCTGAAGCGGAACCGTCCGCCGCCGCTCTCGGCGCCCACGTAGGCTGTGATGGTGTATGTGCCAGCCGCTGCCACATCTACCGTGTATTCCATCCATTCGTCTTTTACCACATCGGTCACGAGGAAGCCCCCCGCGTCAAAGGCGGCAACATCGGGTCCGGCAAGACGATACGCTCCGCCCGTATTGACGGCATCGGTGTCGTGGTAGCTCAGCCCCTCGCCCCCGATATCGTAATCTTCAGCCTGAATAATCCCTGGCACGGCGAAGGGGGCTCCGTTGAACGGCTCTCGGAAGCTGGCCACCACGCGCTGCGGATACGAGTAGCGCGGTACGCCATCCGCGGTATTCATAATGATGCGGTAATCGTATGTACCAGCCTCGACCAGGGTATCATCTGCGTACCCTATGCGGTCTCCTGCCAGCGTCTGTATCGTTTCGAAGGATTGCATACCCACCAGCCGCCGTTGGACCAAAATCTCAGTGGCGATGCCGGAGTTGCCCCACTGGAGGGTCACGCCCTCGGAGCTGACCACGACGCTAAAGTTAGCGGGCCCATCGGGGTACGTATGGATGAGGATGTCTTTGGTGTCGTCCCAGGTGCGTGTGTCGCGGTGCAGCACCTCGAACATGCCGCCGTCGTCCCACACCTGGAAGGGGATACCTGTGCGGATCGCTTCGCTCACGTACGTGCCGTAGTGGCGCATCCGCGAGTTGTAGTCGTTCTCGTGGATGGCGCCGAACTCGCTGATCATGACAGGCATGTTGTTGCCTTCCGACCACCTAGCGACGCGGTCGAACAAATCAGCAATTTGGTCGCGGTCGTTTGCAGTGCCCCATGATGCGCGCTCGCCAAGGCCGGCAAAGTCCCACGGATTGTAAGCATGAAAGTACCCCATCAGGTAGTCGTCGTCCGGGATGGCGGCGGCGAGCAGTTGGGCGCTACCGGAGTACTCATTGCCGGAGTAAATGACGATGCGCGTCGGGTTGGTCTCGCGGATGAGGCCGAGGACACGGGCGTTCAGGTCGTCTACCTGCGTGCGGGTCATGCCAAAGGGCTCGTTGATCATCTCGAAGAGCAGTTTCTCGGAGCGGTCCTTAAACCGCTCGGCGATCTGCACCCAGATACTGTCGAAGCGTGCGCGCAGGTTGGGGTCGCTGTAGCCGTCTTTGATCCAGTCGTCGTGGTGCGTATTGAGGATGACGTATAAGTCACGCTCCAAGCCCCAGTCAATCACCTCCTCCACACGTTGCATCCACGCTTCGTCAACGGCGTACGGCGGCGTGTTTTGCGTGTGCTGGTCCCAGCGCACGGGAACGCGCACCGTGGTGAAGCCTGCGGCTACGTACTCATCGAAGTAGTACTCTTGCGCTGGGCCGTTATTCCACGCGCTCTCGGTGGGTGGCTCCAGCGTGTTGCCCAGGTTGATGCCGCGCCCGAGCTCGCGCATGACCTGCTGTGGGGTGATTTGAGCCAGCGCCGCTACGGGGAGCAACAGTGAGGTGGCGGCGACAAGCAGGAGAAGACGATTACGCATTGAACAACAGCAACAGGTGAACAGGGAGCACAGTAAGGTAGCGCATAGCTACAGACGACCCAAGGCAAACGCGACGCCCAACGCAGCAGGTTAACGCTGCACAAGCACGCGCCGCATAGATCGCTTTGTGGGGAACTGCTGCGTTGCGCCAGTAGCTCAATTGACATAGCATCCTTGAAGGGCTGGGCAGGTAGATTCACATGAATTGCATCGGCTAATAGTTATCTTGGATGCAGTTATACACCTCTCCATGCAGCAATTGCGAAATCCATGTGGGGCAGCCTCAGTAACCACCGATACCGAAAGCGGACGGCGTCTCCATGGCCATGATCAGTCGACAAATTGCGCAGTGGTGCCTACTCATGGGCCTTGCGTTCGTAACAGCACATCTTGCAGTAGCCTCGGATGAGCAAGGAAGCGAGCGACAGCAACAGGTAACACAGGTGTCGGGTGTGATCTCGGGCTCAGCGGTGTGGACCAAGGCCGAGAGCCCCTACCTGCTCACTGGCGACGTCACGCTCGGCCCCGGTCACACCCTCACCATCGAGGCCGGCGTCGAGGTCCGCGTCTCGCCCACCGAC
>JBCDJT010000231.1:0-3875 GCA_038747545.1 Bacteroidota bacterium | reverse complement strand
CGGGGCTGTGATTGCGTCGTTTGCGTCTCATCGTGGTCTGTGGTTGAGTTGGTGATAAGATCGCAGAATTTCACCTAAGAACGGCGTCGATCTGTCCAGTCAACCAGGACCACCTCTCCCTTCCAGAACCGTCGTAGGCATAGACGTGAGGAACCTGTATGAGAACGGTGGCATGGTTCATTGCGTCACACAACAACAGCCTCGGCACTAGTGCTGCCTCAAGTATGCACGTTCGGACCGAGAGGCTGGTCATGTTGGTCTCCATCAAGGCGCCTGACCGCAGTCATATCCGTAGATATGGCGAGGGCAGGGAACGCTGGTGGGGGGCAAAAGGGACGCCACGAATTCGAAACACCATGTTTGAGGCAGCACTAGTGTCGGCCCAGATTGACTCGTGCAACACAGGCCCCCTCTCTTTTGTGCTAAGTCCTTGGGCCGTCCGATCGCGTGTTGGATTAGGATGACACACCTGCCACGTTCGGCCAACTTTTGAACCTGCCCCCTTACACCATGGAAATAGGAATAGATAGTTTCGCAGCCGCCTCATCCACGGGGATCGGACACGAGAACGCTGAACTGCTGGAGCAGTTGTTGGAGCGAATAGAGCTGGCCGATCAACTCGGCATCGACTCGTTCGGCATTGGCGAGCATCACAGGAAGGAATTCCTGGATGAAGCGCCTTCCATGATTCTGGCGGCAGCGGCGGCTCGGACCACAAACATCAAACTGCGCAGTGCCGTCACGGTCCTCAGCGCGGCAGACCCTGTACGGGTATTTCAGCAGTTTGCGACCTTAGATTTACTCTCGAGGGGGCGGGCAGAGATGGTTGTGGGCAGAGGTTCGTTCACGGATGCCTTTCCGCTTTTCGGGTACCACCTCAAGGACTACGACCAACTCTTCGAGGAGAAACTGGGGCTGTTGCTTAAACTCAGAGCCAACGAGGTTGTCACATGGTCAGGCGCTTTCCGCCCGCCCTTACGTGAGCAAGGCATCTATCCGAGGCCCCTCCAAGCGAAGTTACCCATATGGCGTGGGGTTGGTGGCACACCGGCTTCCTTTGCACGGGCAGGCGCACTGGGGCTACCGCTGATGGTCGCCATCATTGGTGGGCAAACGCACAAATTCCGCCCCTTGGTGGACTTGTACCGCAAGTCAGGAGCGCAGGCAGGCTTTAGCCCAGAGGAGTTGATCGTAGGCGTACATTCTCTGGGCTTTGTTGCCGAGACGTCCCAAGAGGCGAAAGATATTTTCTATCCTGGCTATGCCCGAGCCATGAACAACATTGCCAAAGAGCGAGGCTGGGCGCAGACCACCAGGCCTGCTTTTGAGCGACAAACCGATGAACTGGGGGCGCTCGTCATCGGCGATCCGCAGGAGGTTGCAGCGAAGATCAAACGTCACAGCGAAGCGCTCGGCGGCATCTCGCGATTCAGCTTCCACATGGACATTGGGCATCCGTCACACGAACACCTGAAGCGCTCCATTGAACTGATTGGGCAAGAAGTCGTCCCGTTGCTGAGGCACGCGAATGTGTGAAGCATGCTGCACCAGCTTCACAGGCTGCCTGAGGCATAGTAAGCTTTGAGTCGCCCGCCGGCTCCCCAAGCCTACAGCTAGAATTCGTTGCAGACACTGCGGATCTGCTCGTCGGTCAGGTTCACCTCTACGTCGAAGAAGCCGTCATCATCGGCAGCGGTGGGCGTCGTGAAGGTTTCGCGGTACGTGTCGCCCTTGTAGTTGACCGACACTTGGTAGGTCGTGCCCAGCTCCAGCATCAGCTCGGCCTTGCCACTGTCGAGGTTGCCGGTTTGCCCGGGCGATACAAAATCTTCGGGGCCCAGTGAGCCGCCTGTGCCCGACGTCCCCTCTTCCTGACGTGCGTACTGGAACTGAGTGCTTGGCCGGATCACACCTTTCGTAGGGTCAATGGCGCGGCAATCCAATTCGAGATCTACTCGCCCAAGTGCTTCGTTCGTCGTGGGGTCTGTTTCCACTTCAACCTGGATGGATGTGCTGGAGGCGTTAAGTAGCAGTTGGATGGGCTTCTCAACAGCCCCCAAAACCTCATCTTCAGCGAAGACAGCGGCAACGACGGGGATTTGAAAATCCAGGGAACGCCCCCCTATTTCGACCATCGGAAGCCCGATAGAGACGTCAACCACACCATCCCACACGGCGATAAATACCTCACCCGCTATGAGTTCGATTTCGTAATGCGTCGCCTTTGCCAGCGAGGCCCCCGTCCCCTGCCCTCGGTCAACGCCCACACGAACAGATAGAGGCGGCAGGATAGCCCCGTCTTCTACGGCGGTGCTCGTTGCGATGCGGAAGCGCACCTCTGCCGTAGGGAACGCCTCGCCAATGGTGACATGCGTTAGCCCGTCGCCCAGGCTTCCCAACGAGGTCACCGCAGCGAGCGTGCCGCTCTGACGCGCTACGCGCACGGCCGCGGCTTGGCGCTTGCCACTTACCACGGCGGGTGGTAGTAGGCGCCACACGCCTGTCGCCTCGTCTTTGGCGTAGGCGGTCAGCATGTCGCCTTCCGCATAGGGCTGCCCCGTGAGCATGTTGATCTCGGGTAGCGGCACGGCCACTTCCATGGGCTGGCTGAGCTGCGTCACGGGTTGCCCGCCGCTATCGGTGAGGCCCACCTGGAAGGTACTGTGTGTAATGAACGAGCTCGTGATCTCTGAGCCGTCGGGCTGCTGCACGGGCACCGCCGACGTCTGGCTCACGGCCACAGCTTGCGCTTCAGGTGTCTGTACCGAGTTGTACACCACGGTCGTGTTCAAATTTCCTTGTGCCGGTTGACCGTTGGAGGTTGTTGCCTGGGTCCCCCCGAGTACGGTCACGGTCGCAGCCGTTCCCGTCGTCGCGTCCGTCGGCGTCTGGACGGTGACCGTGGCCTGCGTCGTGCCCGTAGCATCGGTGGTGCCCGTGGGTTGCGTGTCTACCACAATGCCTGCAGGCGGGTCGGCAGCCTTCACAAGGGTCGCTCGGAAGACGTAGCGACCTGGCTCGGCGATGACAATGTTGGCGATACCATCCAGATAGCCCTCGGACGAGACCTTGGCCTTCACCGTGTAGGGCGCACCGCCGTAGGGGAGGCCGTCGGGAAAAGCGAAGGTGACCATCCCGTTTGAGGTACGCGTTGTGGCTAGCGGCTCGAAGAGGAACTGATCCACCACATGGATGGCAGCAGGGCCTTCGAAAGCGATTACGCTGGGCTGCTCCAGGGCGCGGCCTGTATTGGCATCGAGGATCTGCACCGTAGCCACCGTCTCTACTGGCGGCACGCTGATGACCATGTTGATGGCGTCCTCGATGTCGACGCCGAGATCGGCCACATCACAGGAAGAAAAGCCGACCGCCAGGGCCAGGACGGCGGTGAGGCGAGTCAGCAGAGCAGTTGAAAAAGAGCGCATGGATACTTCCGATGGAATCGACTACGAAGCGAGCATCCCACGGCGGCGGCTTCCGCAGCTTGTGGCGACACATGTGGTGATTGTCGGCGTAGCGCTGCCCTTCGTTAAGCACTAAATCGGTCTTTTCGCCCTAAAAATGACGGCTCGGGAAGTCCATAAACCAACAGGCGGCCTTGCTCTCACGAGCAAAGCCGCCGGGTACAGGTATAGTATCTGGCCTGTAGGCTATGTGTCTAACGCCGAGTGGTTCAGGTGCCAAAGGCGAAGGAGATGCCCAGACTCACCGTCGGGTAGAGCACCACCCCGTCTAGCGCCGTCTCGATCGCCGGACCGCTCTCCGCCGTCGGCGCCAACATCCCCTCACCCGTCATCTCAAACGTCGGCGCGTCCGTGTAGAACATGCCCACGTCAAACACAAAACCCACCACCTTGCCCGCACGCAGCGGGTTG
>JBCDJT010000230.1:0-3917 GCA_038747545.1 Bacteroidota bacterium | reverse complement strand
TATCCAGGCGCGACGTTGGGACGCTGCCCTCCAGGTCGTCTATGCCCGCCGCGAGGCGCTGCCCGACGATCCGCTGCTCCAACACGCCGTCGCCACGCTGCTCATGGCCTTCCGGCACGACCTCGCCGCCGAAGGACCCTCGGCACACGCCGACGCGCTCGGCACGCTCTTCCTGCTGCACACGGGCCGGTTCATGGCGCTGCCCGACGATGCGTTCACCGAGGTCGTCGTCGCCCTCGTGACGCTGCACGCCGACCGCCCGGATGTCGCCCTCGGCTATGCTCAGCATTGCCCCGAGGCACCCGCATGCGCTGCCGTCCTGGCTGTGCACACGCCCGACACGCTGCGCGCCGACGCCCAGGCTACCGTGACCGTTGCGCCAGCTCGCGCTAGCCGCGAGGCCACGCGCCCGCTCTTCCGCTCGCAACAGGAGGCCACGTTTTTCAACGCCGTCCGCGAGGTCTTCCCGATGTACACGGTCTACCCCAATGTAGCCCTGCACGCTTGCCTCGACGCCGACGCGCTCCGCCCGTACCTCGATGCGGACGACCGGGCCTACCTCTTCCACGCCTTGGTCGACTGTGTGGTGTTCGACCAGCACGACGGCTACCGCCCGCGCTACTTCTTCGAACTCGACAGCCCGTGGCACGATCTGCCCGATCGGCGGACGCAAGACCAGCGCAAAGATCGCATCCTGGCAGAGGCTGGCCAGCAACTCTACCGCATCCGCATGCGCCACCGTAACCCCACCGTGACGGACTTCGTAGCCCTCCTCCGCGACCTCACGCTGTAAGGCACCTAACGCCCTGCATCGCACGTGCCGTCGCCGTATCTTCCGCCCCCGCTATCGTTTATCCGCGTCGCCTCTGTGATTCGCCGTATTCCCTTCGAAGCCGTGATCTGGACGGCCGGGCTCATCGCCTTGGCCTGCACTGACCCCAACGAGCCGGGTCTCTTTGAATTGTGCGCGTTCAAGTGGGTCGGCTTCGAGTGGTGCCCGGGCTGTGGCCTCGGTCATGCTGTGGCTCACCTCTTCCGTGGCGAGTGGCTAGCGTCGTGGAACGCTCATCCGCTAGGCGGACCTGCGCTGCTCATCCTTGTGGGGCGCATCGCAACGCTCGTGCGTGACGCATGGCGCTCCTCTTCGCCCGCATCCTCACATCCGATATAGTTATGTCGAAAGTTTTGAAGTACATGCCCGAGCTGGAGGGCGAAGAGCAGGTCACTGTGGCGCTGCTGATGAAGCCGATGAACGACGAGCAAGCCGAGCGCTTCTCGCACGTGTACCGCCAGCGCCGCAAAGACCCCACCCTGACGCTCGTCACCGCCCTGCTCGGCTTCTTCGTCATCGCTGGCGTGCATCGGTTCATGCTAGGGCAGATCGGGATGGGGTTGCTGTACCTGTTCACGGGCGGGCTGTGTCTTGTGGGCACCATCGTCGACCTCATCAACCACAAAAGCCTGACGTACAAGTACAACGCCGTCCAGGCCAACGAGATTGCCAGCCTGATCCACCGCGCCATCCCCGGCCGCGACCCTGACTTGCTGACGGACTGAACCCCGCATCCCGAAGGATATTTGCGCACTCTGGGACGGTCACCCCGAGCGGAGGCCGCAGGCTGTAGCCGAGGGATCTCCCCCGGTTACGTCTTGCATGACCCCAGAGTGGGAGATTTACCTGCGGTGTGCTTCGCGCTCTCGGCTACGCTCGGGATGACAATAGAAGCGGGTGTGCCAGGCTCCAGATTTGCAGCGCCTGATGTCTAGCTCGCGCGGCTCAAGCCGCTGAGGAGGGCAGCAGGCACAGCCGCAGGTGTCTTGCGGGTGCGTTTGGCCTCTTGCATGCTGTAGCACTCGTGCAGCGTATCCGCGATGCGACGGGCAGCCTGACCATCGCCGAATGGGTTTTCCACCTCCTGCATGCTGTGGTAGTACGCGGTGTCGTGAAGCAGCCGGAGCGACTCCTGCACGATGCGATCCGTGTCGGTGCCCACCAGCTTGCCCGCGCCACATTCGACGACCTCAGGGCGCTCGGTGGTTTCGCGGAGGATCAGCAGCGGCGTGTTGAATGACGGCGCTTCTTCCTGGATGCCGCCCGAGTCGGTGAGGATCAGCGTGCTCTGATCGAGGAGGCGCAGCAGGTCGTCATACGGCACCGGGTCGATGAGGTGGACGCGTTCGCACAGCCGCAGCTCGTGCTCCACCACGCTCCGCACATTCGGGTTCAGGTGTACGGGGTAAACCACCTCAGCATGGGGTGATTGCCGGATGATGCGCCGAATGGCCCGGCAGATGTTACGGAGCGGCGTGCCGTGGTTCTCGCGGCGATGGCTCGTCACGAAGATCATCTGCTTGCCCGTGAAGTCTTTGCCTTCCAGCCCGGGCGAGCGGAAGCCTGCCGAGAGATCGACGGTCTGGAGCGCATCCACGATGGTGTTGCCTGTGAGGTAGATCTCGTCGGCGTCCACGCGCTCGGCGCGCAGGTTGTCGGCGGCTTGGGCGGTGGGCGCAAAGTGGTAGTCGGCCACGGCGCTGGCCACCTTGCGGTTGACCTCTTCGGGGAATGGGTTGTAGCGGTCGAATGAGCGCAGCCCGGCCTCAATGTGGCCCACCTGGATGCCCGCGTAGAACGCCGAGAGCCCGGCGATCGTCACCGTGGCCGTGTCGCCTTGTACCAGCACGACATCGGGCTTCAACTCGGCCCACGTCTGGCTCAAGGCGGCAAAGGCGCGAGCCGAGAAGTCGTTGAGGCTCTGGTTCGGCTTCATCAGGCCCAGGTCGATGTCGGGCGTGAGGTCGAACAGGGCGAAGACTTGGTCCAGCATCTCGCGGTGCTGCCCGGTGCTCACCACGATGGGCTCGAACTGGTGCGGGCGCGCCTTGAGCGTGCGGATGACGGGCGCCATCTTGATAGCCTCGGGGCGGGTGCCCACGACCACGGCTACGCGCAGCGTCTTCGGGCCAAACAGGTCACGCGGATGGCGTGCTACGGGCTCGCGGTTGGTGACGGCGTCTAGGTTTTCCCACATGGGGAGGCCGCGGTGGTGGCGGTACGGCGACAAGGAGTGAATCATGAGACTTGGGGTGAAGCCTGGGTAGGGTCTGCGACGGAGACGGCAATGGAGGCCACAGGGACACGCGGGGCGTGGGCACGCCGCCGGGGTCGTAGCGCAGGTCGGGGAGCGCCGTCTCCTTGAACGGATGGGGGTAGGATTTCTGCGAAAGGCAGGCTGGTCGCCAGCGTTGGGCGGCGCGACATGCCGTCGCCTTGCGGGAGGGGTGGTGGGATAGGAGCGGCCGACGTGGCACCGCGCGGCCAGAGTGCGTTGGGGGCATCGTCCTGCACTTCGCTGGCGAGTGGCCAGAGGATGGCGTCCTCGCTGTGCTGGGCGTCGGCGAGCTGGGGAGCATGCGAAAGCACGCTAGCAGGCACGATGTCACGCGCATGCCCGTCGCCGGAGGGCGTGGTCGGGTCGGCAGCTTGCGGGGGCCAGAGCACCTTGGCAGGCTCGACATCGCGCGAGGCACCGTCGCCAGCGGGTGCGGCTTGCGGCGGCCACAGTGTTTTCTCTTCGTCGGACGGGGTCTCGTCGGCAGCGGGACGGGGCCACAGCACAGCTTCCTCTTCAATAGCGGCGGCCACGGCAGGCAACGGCCAGAGGACGGACGTTTCGATAGCGGGCACCTCCACTTCTTCGACCACAGTAGGCGCGGCGGCGCGCAGCGGGGCCGCTTGCGCGGGCACGGGCAGCGTCAGCGTAGCTCCCGGGGCGACCCCGATCACGCCAGCAGGCGCGGCCGAGGTGCGCATGGTCTGCATCGCGATCTTCATCGCCTCGGGCACGACGTGCTTCGTCTTGTCCCACTGGATCTGGTTGCCGCGCAGCTCGATGGTCACGAACTGGTACATCGCCCGC
>JBCDJT010000229.1:0-4169 GCA_038747545.1 Bacteroidota bacterium | reverse complement strand
GGGCATGGTCTCACAACTACAAGTCCAAGGTAGGGCAGTTCGCGCTCTCTGGCGGTCGCACCTGCACGACGCTCTCCTCCTACGCCTATGCCGAGGGTCTATTCATGGAAACGGTTGACGGTGCGTGCTACTTGCTCACCGTGGAGAAAGCCGATCAGCTGCTGGACCTCATCGAGCGCAAGAGGGCTCGTTTGCGCACAGCTTGACGTTCGTGCTGGCGGGCCTACAACTCTGCGCTACCTTGTGGGTCTACGTCGTGTCGTTTCTGCACCACATCCTCCCAGCATGCCCCGTCTGCTTCTCCTCTGCGCGCTACTCCTCACCGCTTGTAGCGAGTCGTCTACGATCACCTTTGAGATCGACATGCGCCCCGCTATCCGGGCCGGATGGTTCAACCCCGACACCGACAAGATCGGCGTGCGCGGCTCGTCGTGGCCGCTAGCGTGGGACAAAACGGTCTACGCCGCCGACCCAAACCACGATGGCGTGTATAACGCACCGATCCGCTTCCAAGAAGCGTTCTCCGAGGCCACACCGCTAGAGTACAAGTTCATCACCGAGGGTGAGGGCCATCCCAACGGCGGCTGGGAGACCGACCGCAACCGCTTCGTGACCGTCGCCCAGGGCACCATTGCTCGGGCGTTCAACGCACCACCGCCTGCGCTCGAACCTACGTTCACGGGCACCGTGGAGACGCACGACGCCTTTGCCTCAGCGCATCTCGCCCGCGACCGCGCCCTGTACGTCTACCTCCCGCCTGGATACGCCAAAAACCCCGAGCAGCGCTACCCCGTGCTCTACATGCACGACGGCCAGAACGTCTTCGACAAGCAGAGTGTCGGCAACGAGTGGGGCATGGACGAGACGGCCGAGCGGCTTATCACTGCAGGCCAGATCGAGCCCGTCATCATTGTGGGCATCGCCAACACCGCCGACCGCACGCCAGAATACACGCCGACCACCGAGCAGTGGCACTACGACCTCGAACGCACGGACGACGGGGGGGCGGCGGATGGCCTCGAAGCGTATGCCGGAACGTACATCATCACTGCGATGGACGCGGAAGTCACCTTCGAGGTAGAGGGCGAGACGCTGAGCGCCGTCCTGCCCGAAGAGTCGGAGGCTACGCTGCTGGACCCCGTCGCCGACGACCAGTTCCGCGCACCGCGTGCCAGTATCACCTTCACCTTCCTCCGCGATGCCACGGGCCGCGTCACCGCCATCTCCGCCGACAAGCCCGACCGGGGCGGCCTCGGCCCCAGCTACGCCCGGATGCTGATTGAGGAGGTGAAGCCGTTCATCGACCAAACGTACCGCACGCTGCCCGACCAAGCCCATACCTCCGTGGGCGGTGCGTCGTTGGGCGGGCTCATCAGCCTCTACCTCGGCCTGGAGTATCCCAACGTGTTTGGCGGCTTGCTCGTGGCCTCTCCGTCGGTGTGGTGGGATGGGAAGACAATCCTCGATCAGGTCCGCGCCGCGCCGAAGGCGAACCAGCGCATCTGGGTGGACATGGGCACGAAGGAAGGCGGCACCATGCTCGCCGATGCCCGCACGCTGCGTGACGAACTGGAAGCCCGCGGCTGGAGTGAGAACGAGGACCTGCGCTACGTGGAGGAAGCCACCGAGCACAACGAAGCCGCGTGGGCGGGTCGCGCCGAGGGCATGCTGCGCTTCCTGTACGGCACCGAATGAGCCTACAGCAAGTTTTTTAGCTCCGAAACAATCTCCGAAACGCTGTGCTTCGACGTGTCAGCGGCTTTCAGCCCAGCAAGCATCGGACTCGCCTTTGATACCTCTTTAAGTGTCATTTTATGCCAGATCGGTATCACTTTTTTCTTCCCACCCGCTGTCTCGAGAGCAGTGAGACCATCTAGTTCCTTTTGGGTCCATCTCTTAGCGAAAAAGTTCTTCGATAAGATCACAACTCCGAATTCGGAATGAGCTAGACCCTCATTAATCTTCTGCAGCAGACTATCTCCAAGTCGAAGTTCATACTCGTCGTACCAGACCGAGTATCCGCTGGCGATCAAGGCATCAGCTAGCGGCTTTGCAATTGCTGCCTTGTCCTCGCTAGCATGCGATATGAAAAAGTCACGTTGCAATAGGCTTGAGTTCTCTTTCTGCATTACATCAATATATGATGGCTCAACTTTGACAAAGCGTGCTTGTAGGTTTTTGTAGACCGCATCAGAAGGCCCCTTCACCATTTTGACAAAGTCTAACTTGCCCCTTACGATATCTCTTAGCTCAGGCTTGACGGACGAGCGCCCCGTGCGACGATAAACTTTGTGATGAGCGGCACTCGCATGCTCATATCCATTGACTTTCCAGTCATGGATCATTGCCCGTATTTGCCGAATGAAGCGGCGAGGCACATTGGGCTTCGCGTTGACAACCAGACCAGTCACGCGTTGACGTCTTTTGTTGCTCTGCAGGTAGACCTTATCTGAGTTGATCTCGAATCCGTTTTCTTGGACTGCCTTGATGAGTTCTGTACCTGCTTTCGCACCATCCGGCGTATCGTAACCGATCTCAACAGGGAAGTCCGACTTTCGCTTCGAAAAAGTGATGTCGTCGGCATATCGGGAGTAGAGACAACCGTGCTTCTTTGCTAACTGCGTCAGTCTCCCATCCAGCCGAGAGCAAATCATATTCGACAGTATAGGGGAGGTAGGTGCCCCTTGTGGCAAAGCGTTCTTATGACAGCATATTTGGGCTAAGACGGTCGCGGCTTTCGCCGGAAGATCAAAGGGTTGATTTATAAAAAGCCCCCGTATGCGCCCAAAGTTGATGCTTGCAAAAAAATCTTTCAGGTCAACATTGAACACGTAACTCCTAGACGGAGAGTGTTTTTGAGCGTTGGTCACAATGCTTCGACCCAGACAGAATCCCGTCACAGCCTGCCTAGGTTTGTAAACCTCAGATAGGTGGATAACGAGCTGTCGCTGAAAAAACTTGAGTTCACGTCGAGGTGTCGATATGGTACGACTGCCCCCGCGACGCTTAGGTATCGTGAATGATAAATACCGCTTGTCCTCTGGTACGACATAGAGAATGTACTGGAGCTGCTTACGAGAGACTCCCAGGAGGCTCGCTACGTCGCTCAAGGATCGAACGTCCTTAATTCCTATGCTATGTGCGTTGGCAGCAAGCCCCATTTCTTATCGTAACGGCGCGCTGCACGAAACGAGATCCCCGTAACGGCGCAACGGCGCATGGTTAGAAGTAGAATCAACCGAGGCCCTCAGTTACGTCTGTGGGCGGTACATTGTGTTTCAGGTCGCAGGAACAACAACCTAACAAGTTGAGGCTTGCTTGCCAACGCATTATCTAATGTAGCACCTGTGAACGCCCCGTACCAGGTTATATTGTAGAACAGGAACGTACTGGATTTTGTCACCCTCGTGCTGCGGTTATTGTACGGCGCCAACTGAGCCAGCCTACACGCGCCGACGTTGCTGCCACCGACTGATGGGCGAGCGCTGCTCAGTCGTGTTCGCGGGCGCCTTGCCGCTGCCGTGCTGGTCGGTGTAGAGCGCAGCCGCCAACGCGGCCAGTGTGTCCAACTCGTCCGCGTCGTCGATGAGTACGGCAGGGTCGGCGAAGTGGGTTTGGACGAAGTGGGTGGAGAAGCGGCCTGAGCGGAAGGCCTCGTGACGCATCACGTAGCGGCAGAACGGGATGGTGGTCTGCACGCCGGCGATGGCATACTCGCCGAGGGCGCGGTCCATGCGCGCAATCGCCTCGGCGCGGGTGCGGCCCCAGGTGATGAGCTTCGAGATCATCGGGTCGTAGTGGATCTGCACCTCGCCGCCCTCCTCCACGCCGGCATCCACACGGACGCCGTAGCCCGAGGGGATGCTATGGCGAAGCAGCGGGCCCGGATCGGGCAGAAACTGGCGGGCGGGGTCTTCGGCATAGACGCGGCTCTCGATGGCGTGCCCGTAGATGCGCAGATCGGCCTGCGCGTAGCCCAGCGGCTCGCCCTCGGCGATGCGGATCTGCTCGGCCACGAGGTCGAGGCCAGTGATGGCTTCGGTGACGGGGTGCTCCACCTGGAGGCGCGTGTTCATCTCCATGAAGTAGAAGTTCAGGTCGCGGTCGATCAAGAACTCCACCGTGCCCGCGCCCACGTAGTTGACCGACTGCGCTGCCTGGATCGCCGC
>JBCDJT010000228.1:0-4310 GCA_038747545.1 Bacteroidota bacterium | reverse complement strand
GGAGGGTGAAGTCGGTAGTGGGGCCAGCGACGACGGCGCGGATGCGATGGGGCGTCTCGTTGGGCAAGTCCTCCAGCACGAAGCGGCCTGCTGCGTCGGTATGCGTAGTGCGCCATACGCGGGGCGTGGTGTTGTAGACCGAGCGGAGATCGACGGGCACGTTCGCCATCGGCTCTCCCGTCTCAGCATCGATGACGCGCCCCTCGACCGACGCCGTCTGGGCAAGCAAGGGCTGTGTTGATGCGAAGATCAGCAGGAAGAGGAGCACGAAACGCATGGTAATCCGGGCAAGGTGGCGAGAGTGGGCGCAGAGGTCGTCGGCACCTGTCATGGAATAGCGCTGCCGATGACGCGGTTGTGAGCGTCCGCTAGTTGCGGGCAGCATTGAGGGTGAAGCTGAAGTCGTTCGGTCCGCGCGTGAGCAGCAGCTGCGGTGTCGTCTCCTCGGTGCTGCCGTGCGTGATGCGGAAGCGGTAGAGCGCCGCTGGCAGCTCGCCAATGACAAAGCGCCCATCGCTGTCGGTGACGGCGGTGTGGGGTGTGCCGATCAGCTCAACTGTGGCGCCCGATGCGGGCACCGCTCCGCTGAGGATCTGCCCCGTCAGCAGCGTAGGCGCGTCTTGCTTGAGATGCAGAGCGCCCATCAGCCCTGAGCGCATATCCATCGCCTGGAGGGCCGCACGGTCCTGTACGGGCGCCGCGTTCGAGGCGGCATGTTGAACGTAGCCGATGGGCGAGGAGAGGTCCTCAATCCAGGTCGCCGTCTCCAACAAGTAGAAATTGTTGTAGCCCTGTGCGTCGAGCCCCGTGTTGAGCGAGAGCAGGCTGAACCCAAGCCGATTCACGGTGATAACTGCTCCGCCCTCAGTTGTGGGCACGCGTTGTGCATAGCGGCCCGTGGAGTCGGTGTGGAGGACGTACTCGAAGCGTCCATCGGGCCTCAGGACACCGTCCGATGTGGAGTGGATGGCCACGGTGGCATCGGGAAGAGGCTTGCCTGTGGTAGCGTCGAAAACCGTGCCCCCGAGCGTGCCTGCTGGCGCCGACGGGTCGGGCACGAAGCGGAACGTCGCCTCGGGCTGAGCGGCGTCGTTGAGGGTGAAGGCAAAGGTGAAATGCGCCGTGGTGTCGGCGCGGAAGGAGGGCGAGATGAGGATGAAGTCGGCCGTGGGACCAGCGACGACGGCGCGGAGGCGATGGGGCCGCTCGTCGGGCAGGGCGTCCAGCGCGAATGAACCATCGGCAGCGGTATGTGTGGTGCGCCACACGCGGGGCGTGGTATTGTACACCGACCGTAGATCGACGCCCACGCCAGCTATGGGCTCGCCCGTCTCGGCGTTGACCACGCGGCCTTGGACCGAGGCTGTTTGGGCCTGCGCCGACGTGACCAGCATCAGAAATAACAACGGCAAAACGGATGGGTGCATCTCAAAAGTACGATTGAGGTAGTATTTCGAGTTCAGAATACGCGCTGAGCCATGCCGATGCAAGCATCGGTACCATGAGGGGCTACGAACCGCCCCGGCGCGCCGAGGTAGAACGCGCCTCGTCCATTGCACCCCATGCCATGCGCCTCCTCATCCTCGCGGTTATCCTCCTGGCCATGCTGGCAGACGCCTACGCCCAGCCCGCCGACAGCTCGGCGGCCGACGATCCGTGGCGCGTCTCGGTGCTGACGATGCTGCCGGGCGACCAGGTGTATTCGCGCTTCGGCCACAGCGCCTTCCGCGTGCAGAACCGCGTCACCGGCGAAGACCTGGTCTTCAACTACGGCACGTTCTCGTTTCAGGACCCGCTGTTCGTGCCCAAGTTTGTCTACGGGCGCCTCGACTATATGCTGTCGGTTGAGCGAATGTCGCGTACGGTGGTGGAGTACGAGCGCTACTTCCGGCGCTCGATGATCGAGCAGCACCTCAACCTGACGCCTGCGCAAGAAGCCGACCTGGTGGCGTTCCTGTTCCAGAACGCGCAGCCCGAGAACCGCACCTACCGCTACGACTTCATCTTCGACAACTGCGCCACGCGCCTGCCGCTGGCGCTGGAGCTGACGCTGGGCGGCAGCATCGACTGGAGCCAAGCGCCTGACCCTGGCCTCAGCTTCCGCGACTTGCTCGACCGCTACGTGGCCGATGCGCCGTGGCTCAACTTGGGCTTTGACCTCATCCTCGGCCAACCCACCGACCGCACGGCGACGCCCGAAGAAGTCACCTTCCTGCCGCTCTACCTCCGCGATGCGCTCGCCAGCGCCACGATCACAGACGGTGCTGCCCGCCAGCCCCTCGTCGCAGCCACCGACACGCTCATTTGGTTTACCGACGCTTACGAGGCGCCGCCCAAGGTTTTCCCGTGGCCCACGCTGCTCATCACGCTGCTGACGCTTATGCCCATCGGTCTCACCGTTGTCGCCCTTCGCCAGCCAGCGCAAGCAGGCGGGCGCCGGTGGCTGGATGTGACGCTGTTCGCTGTGGTGGGCGTGCTGGGGCTGTTCTTCGCGTTCATGTGGTTTGGCACGCTGCACGGCGTCACGGGGCAGAACTGGAACCTGATGTGGTTGCTACCACTGCACTTGCTCACGGCGTGGCTCGTGGGCCGTGCTTCGCCACCTGCTTGGGCCGCCACGTACCTACGGGTGCTGGCCGCCTGGCACGTGCTCGTCGTACCGCTCTTCTTCGTCGTGCCGCAAGACCTGCCATGGATCGCGCTGCCCATCACCCTGCTACTTGCAGTACGCTGCTGGGCCTTGAGCAAAACGCCAGAGGCGGCCTAAACGCAAAAAACCCCGACGCCCGAAGACGTCAGGGTTTGGGTGAGGTCAGAGGTCGCGGTTATGCCATCGCGAACTGCTCTTTCTGCTTCTTGTGCGCGCCTTCACGCACCTCCTCAATGATCTTGTCGATGAAGGCGGGGAGGTCGTTCGGGCTGCGGCTCGTGATAAGTGCTTGGTCCACGACGACTTCCTCATCCACCCACTGCGCGCCTGCGTTCTCCAGGTCCACGCGGATCGACGGGTACGAGGTCATCAAGCGGCCCTCTACGGCGCCTGCATTGATGAGCGTCCACGGGCCATGGCAGATTGCGGCCACGGGCTTACCGTCGAGGAAGAAGCTGCGGACGAAGTTCAACGCTTCTGAGTCGCTGCGGAGCCTGTCGGGGTTGATGACCCCACCGGGGAGCACGAGTGCATCGTAATCGCTACTGCTGGCTTCCGAAATGGTTTGATCGACATCCACGCTGTCTCCCCAGTTGCCGTTGCTCCAGCCTCGGATGCTGCCTGCATTGGGGGAGACCACGTGTACAGTGGCGCCTTCCTCACGAAGCTGCTCCAGCGGTTGCATCAACTCGGACTGCTCGAAGCCGTCGGTCGACAGAAGGGCAATGTTGTGATCGGTTAAGCGATTCATAAAAGGACAATGTAAATTATTGTATGGAAAAGACTTATGTGCCTTTTGGGCATGGTAATAATGAGTAAGGTGCAGGCAGTGTTGCAGCGTTTGTCGGTCGTCACACGAGCTTAACATCGTCGGGGCAGCATCCTCGTTGAACCCAAAGTGAGGCCGTGGGGTACTGTGTATCTTGCCGCAATCCCCCTTCGCTTCTCACGCCGATTTATGGCCCTGCTTATTTTCTACGTCGCGTTGGCGCTCGGCGTGTCGTTTCTCTGCTCCGTCATGGAGGCCGTTTTGCTCAGCATCACGCCAGCCTATGTGGCCACGCTGGAAAAAGAGGGGCACCCTGCGGCCACGCGCATCAACAAGCTCAAGGAAGACATCGATCAGCCGCTCTCGGCGATCCTGAGCTTGAACACGATTGCCCACACCGTGGGGGCGGCCGGGGCCGGAGCGCAAGCCGCCGCCGTGTTTGGCGACCAATGGCTGATCCTGATCTCGATTATCCTCACGCTGCTGATTCTGATCATCTCAGAGATCATTCCTAAGACGCTGGGTGCGCTCTACTGGAAGCAACTGGCACCAAGCATCACGCGCACGCTGCAGGTGATCACGAGTTTTATGCGGGCGATTGGGCTCTTGTGGATCTCTGACGTCATCACGCGCTCGCTGAAAAAGGGCGACAAGGAGGCCGTCGTCAGCCGGGAAGAACTGACGGCGCTGGCCGAACTGGGCCGCCGCGAAGGTACGATTGAGCAGAGCGAGTCGCAGATGGTGACGAGCCTGCTGGCGTTCAACAGCATCCGCGCTAAGGACGTGATGACGCCGCGCACGGTGATCCACGCCTTCCCGCAAGCCGAGGTGGTGCAGACGCTGCTCGACAACGCGGCCGACCTGCGCTTCTCGCGCATCCCCGTCTACGGC
>JBCDJT010000227.1:0-4359 GCA_038747545.1 Bacteroidota bacterium | reverse complement strand
GGCTCCCCGGGTAGGATTCGAACCTACAACCCTGCGGTTAACAGCCGCATGCTCTACCATTGAGCTACCGAGGAATATGTTCGGCTTGAAGCGCGCACGGGGCTTTTTTCAAGCGGGCCGCAATATAGGGGCGGGATTGATCGGGCGTCAAGCGTTCGGCTTGTTTTCCGTGTGTGGTTTATGCGAAAGCGCTTGACGTATGCCGACTGCCTGCTACCACGACATCGAGGTCTTGGTCTTTAGCCCAAAATGCTGAACTGACGAAGGCTTCGGATGGCATCTTGGCGGCCAGAGAGCGCCTGTGCGTTGGCCACAAGCGCCGCAATTTGGGTGTCAGTGAGTGGCGCATCGATGGCGTTGACGTCGTAGGCGATGCCGTACGCGGGGAAGTCGCGGTGGTTGGACTGGAGGTTGCTGACGCCTGCGTCGTACAGGCTATCGTCGATGGCCTTTTTGGTGCCGCGTGCGTCGCTGTGGACGACGGTCAAGACGTGGTACGGTGTGTCAGCGTTCACCCCAATAACGCGGCGCGGGCTGTAGACGGTGTCGCGCACGGTACCTTGGCGGTTGAGCAAGCTAGTCGTTGCAGCGATGCGGGCGGCAATGCGCGGCTGGGCCTCTTGTGTGGCGGCACCGATGTGCGGCGTGGTGACCACGGCCTCGAGGTCGGCATAGGGGTTGTGCCAGGCATCCTGCTTGCTGCCTGGCTCCTCTGCGAAAACATCCACAGCCGCAGCGCGCACGTAGCCTTCTTGGATGGCGCGTTTGAGGTCATCGGCGGCGTACAGGAAGCCGCGCGAGGCGTTGATGAACAGGCGCGGGCTGTTGTCGCCCCGCTCCGAGGCCAACATCGCAAAGTCGTCGAACGTGACGAAATTCTCGTTGGACTTTCCGCCCGGATCGGTTGCCGATACGTGGAGCGTGACGACATCCGACTGGGCAAACACCTCTGCCGTGCTTCCAAGGGCTTGGTAGCCAAGCGCAAGCCCTACCTCACGTGCGACTTCGGCCCGGTCATAGAACACGATCTCCATCCCGATGGCTTCACCGAGACGGGCCACCTGCTTGCCGATATGCCCCAGGCCAATTAGCCCCAGGCGCTTGCCTTTGACCTCGTAGCGATGGGTGCTGCTTTTGGTCCACAGGTGCGTGCGCCCCGCATCGTTGGCCGTAAAGATGCGGCGGGCCAAGCAGATGATCTCGCCCAGGACCATCTCGGCTACGCTGCGGCCATTGCTCACCGGGTCGTTCATCACCAGCACGCCGCGCCGCGCACAGGCTTCCTTGTCTACCGAGTCGTCGCCGATGCAGCAGAGCATGATGGCCGCGAGGTTAGACGAGGCGTCGAGCACCGCGTCGTCGATCACGAAGCGGCTGCGCTTGAAGATCAAGTCGTGCTGCCCCTCGGCGAGCTGCTGCAGCACCAGAGCGCGGTCCTGGGTGGCTGCCTCAGGGAGACGGTCCGGCTCGATGCCTTGCTGTTGAAGCAACACGTCAAGCGTGGGCGATGGATTCTCAAGGATGAGGGCCTTGCTGAAGTGGGGCGGCAGAAGGCGCATGCGGAGGCTTGAGTAGATGGCGTAATTGGTGGAGACAGAAGGTACGAGGCGGAGCCGCCTGTCTCCACGGGGTGTAAGTCCTTAACGAAGAATCTGCTCGGCGGTCTTTGCGGAGCTATCGTGTGCCCGTAGGTTGCTGCGGTCCTCACCACATCGCTTGCTGGGAATGAGCCCCGAGCACCTTATCCTCCGCGACCTCATACAGCCGCAGCCGCCCGTGGTCATGCGTCCCACCTCGTTCTTCGTGGCGTGGTACGGCGTGCTGGCGCTAGTGTATGAAGGGTTTCCACCTCCGCTCATGCGCATTAAGCAGGGACTGGAGGAGCGCCTACCGAACCTTGTCCGGGAGAACCCAGGGAGCACCTGGCCCAAGACCACGCTCGGCGCGCTCAACGATGAGGTCAAGCTGACGTTGACGGATCTGGAAGTGGTGGAGCGCATCTGCCGCCGTTGGTCAGGACGCCTGCTGGAGGAGCCCATCACGGTTTCGCATCTTTCCGCCGTCCTGTTCGAGTGCCGCAGCCTGGAGCGCCGGACGGCTACGCATCGGTTCCGGTTGGCGGGGCCACCGGATGCACACAGCGCAACGGTGGCGGTGCAGCATAGGGCCTATGTGCGAGGCATCCTGAGCTACTGCACGGCCCCCAGTCTAGCAAGTTACCTACCCGACGTACAACGGCCCGGCCATCGCATCAGCCACTACCGCGCTGACCACCGCGAGGCCACGCTCATCCACGACCTGGATACACGCAATCCGGCTCACATACAGGGGTTTATCGCCGACATTGATGAGGCTTTGCCGGGATACTATGCGTGGTTCGACCCATCCTGTCGGCATATCACCCTGCGCACTCTTGGCCGAACGGACCGGTTTCGCTAGGAGCCGAACGAGACGCCCGTATCCACGGTCATTTCGGGGCGGCTTGCCTGCAAGCGCGCGGCGCCCTCCGCTGTGACGGCCGATTGCCAGAGGTAGACCGCTTTCAGGTTGCGCATTGCCGTCAGCGCAGCAACGGATTGGTCTGACACGCTGGTCCCGTACAGGTTCAACGAGGACAGGTTGGCTAGACTGCCGAGGTGGTCAAAGACGGCGTCGGTGAGTGCTTCATTGCGATCGAGGCGCAGGCGGGAGAGGTTGGTCAGTGCAGCGAGCGGCGCAAGGTCGGCGTCGCTGAGGTTGAGGCCACCCAGGTCAAGCCACGTCACTTGGCTACTCACGCCCTCAAGCAAAGCGATGGCTTCCGGTGTGATGGTTTGGCCCATGCGGGGCCGGACGTCCAGCAGGTTCGTCGTTTGGGCGAGGGGCTGGACGGCAAACCCTGCGGCCTCAAGCGCAGCCAGGGCCTCGGCCTCGGCGGGCGGTACGGTGAGGGCTTCGGCGAATGCCTTGGGACGCAAGTCAACGCCGTAGGTCTGCAACAGCAGCTGCTCCATCTCCTCATCTACGTCCATGTCGGAGAGGGCGACGTCATAGTCAGCGCCTTGCTCAATCCACCACTGTAGGATGCGCACGTCGTGGTAGGGGAGGGCTTCGCCTGTGGGGGGCATGAACTCCTGCTCACTCTGCGGCAGCGTAATCCGGCGGATCAGCTCGCTCTCGTATGGAGCGCCCGGAATGAGCACGGGCCCCGTGTCCCCGCCGTCATCAATCTGATCCGGGGTCGTAAGAAGCAGGCCACCCTGGATCTTGTTGGTGTTGTGGCATTCCACGCATGTCTGGTCGAGCACAGGCTGGACGAGGTGTGTGTACACAATGATGGAGTCGGGATCGCTGGGCAACTCGGCAGCGACGGTGTACTCAACGCCCACGAGCTGTTGCGCGAACGCGGGAGCATAGCGGAGCAGGTAGCCTTCGCCATGGGTCAGGTTGCCTCCCAGATGGCCCGTGAAGCTGAGCAGCACGACGACCACGCCAACTAAGCTCATCCGCAGTGTTGGGCCAAGGGGCATGGTGCCGCGGTACACGAGCCACGTGACCACCGCGAATACGGCCACGCCAACACCTAGCCAGCGGTGCCAGAAGAGCGCGCTCTCGTCGTATCCGCCACCGGAGGCAAGCAGCCAGCCGGCCACGGCAGCGAAGATGGCCCCCAACGCCCCAAAGCCGAGCACAAACGACGTGGCGGGGCGGAGGCCTTCAAACTTGGGCTTCCGGCCCAACCATGCCATCAGGGCACCAACCAACAGCGCACCAATGGGCAGATGCACCACGAGCGGATGAAACCGTCCGAAAAAAAGTGCCCAATCGCCCATCACACCTCCTAGCGCTCAGAAAATCAACGTGCTAAAGATAGAGCGCGGCGCGCCATGATGCCACGCCCGTCAGGGGTAATCCCGCGCACCAAACAGGGCAGAGCCAATGCGGAGCATCGTCGCCCCTTCTTCTACCGCCACTTCAAAGTCGCCGCTCATGCCCATTGACAGGTGGCGCAGCTCGATGTTCTCGGCGTGACGGCGGTGCTGCTCGGCCAGCGTGCGCAACAAGGCAAACTGTGAGCGTACGCGCTCGGGGTCCGGCGAGGGGGCCGCCAGCGTCATCAGCCCATCGATGCGCAGATGCGGCAGCTCCGCGATGGCGTCGAGGAGCGACAGCACCCCGCCGGGCGCCACGCCGAACTTGCTGTCTTCGCCCGAGACGTTGACTTGCACGAGGCAGGGCATGACACGACCCACCTGCTCGGCGCGCTTGTTCAACGCCTTGGCTAAGCGTGGGCTATCGAGCCCGTGAAACAGGTCCGCCACCGCGACGACCTCTTTGGCCTTGTTGCGTTGCAGGTGGCCGATCATGTGCCAAACCACT
>JBCDJT010000226.1:0-4368 GCA_038747545.1 Bacteroidota bacterium | reverse complement strand
GCGGTGTCGGTTTCCTGTGCCACGGCTTCTACGCCCGTGGATGCGGCAGCGACCAACAGGGCCACCATGAGGAGGCCGAGCCTCCAGGTCTGAGCGAAGTCCTTCATACAATACCTCTTCTGATTTCGGATTTCGGGCTCCCGTATGCAGGAGACCTCAGTGATGAGCCGCGTTGGGCTCGGGCGGGCCTATCAGCGCAGCTGCCGGAGCAGGCCGCGCATGCGATCGATCTCCATCTGCTGGTCGGCATCGACGTCCTCGGCAAACTTGAAGATCGTCGATTCCTGGGCGGCGCCAGGGGCGTTAAACAGGGTCTCCACCATGTCGATGGCGCCCTGGTGGTGCTGGATCATACCTTCGAGGAAGAGCCGGTCGAACTCAACGCCGCGTGCGTTAGCTAGCTCTTCCATCTGCTGTGGGGTGAGCATGCCCGGCATGCTGTGGTGCATGCCGCCGCCCATGTTGTGGTGCGCGTGCATCCCGTCCATGTCGCCCATGGGCATCTCCAGAGGCTGACCGCGGTCGGTGAGCCACTGCTTCATCATCTTGATCTCGTCGCGCTGGGAGATCTCCATGCGCAGCGCCATCTGGCGGACACCGTCGTTGGTGGCATGCTTCCAGACCAGCGCGGTCATCTCGAGCGCCTGCTGGTGGTGCGGGATCATGCCTTGCATGAACGCTACATCGGCCTCCGTAAAGGCTGCCCCGGCCACGTCGTCGAGCGTCTCGCCGGTAAAGGCGCGGCTGTCCTCTCCTGGGGCACCCGGTTGAACAATCCGCGGGCCTTCGGCAGGCGCCGGGACGGACGCGGTGTTAGATCCACTGCATGCCGCGAGAACGCTCAGCGAGAGCGCAAGCAGCACAACGGTTGTAGTGCGAGTCAGCATGATTCGGTGTTGGGTCGTCGTGGTGTCAGCGATGAGGGTATCACCCGCAGGCTTGGTTTTCGGTTTTGAGCTAGGGCACTGAGCTTGCCGTAGTCCTGACGTCAAACGAAAAGCGTGAAAGCACGGGCGAGGAAGGCATCGTCCTTCGGAAGGTAAAAAAAGAAGGGTTTATCGTCCAGAAGGCCTACATAGATTGTGCGACTGCTTGGGAAGCGCAGGCCTGTCGGTGATCTGCAGCTTCAGGAGGAAGAACCTTGGGGCGGGGAACGGTCAGGCCAGCCCTCTCACCTGAGCGGCGGTCCAGGATATAGCGTGTTAGGCATGCCCTTCGTCGTAGAACAAGTTGGCGTGCTGCACGCCGGGCGTCTGCTGGAGCGCCTGGATGAGCCCGGCGGTCTCGCGGCGGCGGCGGGGTGTGACGAAGAACATCAGGTCGAGCGTGTCGTCGTCTAGCGTGCGGATGTTGACGACGCGGGCGTGCTTGCTGTAGCGGTCCAGGACGCGCTGGTAGGCGGGCTCGGCTTCGCCCTCGGCAGGCGCATAGGTGATCTGTACGATGAACGCCGTGCGGCTGACGCTGGCGTAGTTCGCTTTGCCCACGATGGCGATAACGGTGCAGATGAACGCCGTCCCGATGACAGCCACGGTGTAGCTACCCACGCCTGCTGCCAAGCCCACGGCTAGCGAGAGGAAGATGAACACGATGTCCTGCACGTCCTTCACGGCCGTGCGGAAGCGGATGATGGACATGGCACCCACCAGCCCGAACGCCCGCGCCAGGTTGTCGCCGATGACCATCATGACGATGGCGGTGATCATCGAGAGGTAGATGAGCGAGCGGACGAAGGTGGACGAGTAGTTGGCGCCCTGGTACGTCCAGCGGTAGAGCACCGAGATGACGAAGCTGCAGCCCAGCGCTACCACGAGCCCCACCACGATGTCGGCGGGGCGCAGGTGCGGGGCAAGCAGGGTATCAAAGGCGTCAAACATGGGCGATCCGGTCAGGGCAATCCGTTCATGGCGTGCAGCGGACGGGCCAGCATGCCCTGGTGGTGATCGACGTCGGTGGCCTTGCACTCGTCGAGCACGCGCTTGTACTTCGAGATGGCCTCGCGGGTGAAGCTGTACTGGCCCAGGAGTGGATTCAGCCACCCGTGGAAGAACGTGTTGAACTTGACCTCCATGATAAAGTGGTCGCGCAGCGACTCCACCAGCGTCAGGTCGTTGTCGAACAGATTGCCCAATTCCGGGTGTGTCTTCCCGCGCAGGTCGCGGTCGAACGTGATGCGCAGCGATGGGTCGCCGGTGCCGAGGTACGCCTCGCGCTCGTACGCCACGAGGTTGACCGGCCGGAGGTGGAACGCGTAGACGTGGTACAAGAACCGCCGCGCCTCTTCCTGAGCTGCCGCGTTGCGCTCGGGGTCGTTCGGGTACGGGTTCACGTACGTCCGGTAGCGGCCCGTCCGCAGTAGCGGCTCCAGGTCGGCGTAGCGCAGCAGCGCGCGCGCCTTGGCGATGGCCATGTTGCGCTTGCGCTTGATCTCCAAGAAGACACGGGCGCCAGGGCTGTACTCGTTGTAGGCCCGCACGCGGATCTTGCGGCGCGTGTGGATGCCGGCCGCCTTCTCGTGGTAATACCGCAGGTTGAACGAGTCGAAGTAGATGCTGCGGATGGTGTAGCCCTTGTTCTCGTAGCCGCGCCCGTGCTTGTCGAGCTTCATGAACGGCGCGATGGCCTCCCGCATTTCGCCCAGCAGGTGGTTGGGCACGCGGTATTTGTATTCGAGCCGCATCGCCTACCCTCCCGTCTCGAACCAGCGCTGCACGTACGCCCAGGTCGGGATCGCCGACAGCGTGATGGTCGCTTCGCCCAGCAGCCCGGGCGCGGCTGCAATGGCCTCGTCCACGCGCCCGAGCGCCAGCGTCATCGGTTGCTCAGCGATGAGGCGCGTTTCTGTGCCGAGGTCGAGCAGCGTGGCGGCGTACGTGGTGGTGTCGCCGGGGAGCGTGATGGTGAGCGTAGCGCCCTCGCCCAGCGCCGAGCGGTCGGTCCAGGGCAGCGGCATGGTGAACAGCATGGGCGCGGTGTTGCGGAGCGTGAGCAGCGTGTCGCTGGCGGCGTTGCGCGCCACCGTCCCGCCGATGGGCGCGGTGATGACGTACCGGCTCTGCCGCTCGCGCAGCGTCTCGGCCTCTTGCTCCAGCGCCTCGGTCTGCGCGATGATCGCCGCCACCTCTTCCGGCTTGACGCCCGTCTCGGCAGTCCACTGCGCCGCCTCGGCCAGCTCCACCTCGGCCTCGAACACGGCGCGCTGCGCCTCGGCCACTTCCAGGTCTTCGTCCGAGATCAGCTGGCGCTCGTGCAGGGTGCGCAGGCGTTCTAGCGTGCGTAAGTGCTCGTTGAGCCGTTCCTCGGCGCGCTTCACGCCCACGACGGCCTCCTCTACTTCGGACGGCTTGGCGCCCGTCTCGGCCACTTCCAGCGAGGCCCGCAACGCGGCCAGGTTACCGCGCATGCGCACCATCTGCAGCTCGGTCTCGTTCGAGTAGACCCGCGCCACCGTGTCGCCCACCTGCACGGCGTAGCCCGGCTCCAGCGCGTTGGCGAGGGCGAATTGCACCACGTCGCCGCGCTCAAAGCCCTGCACCGCAAACGAGGGCGTGGTGCCGCGGAGCGCGTCGTGCAGCACGCTCTGCACCGTCCCGTCGGCGGCGCGGATCAGGTGCCACTCCTGCGAGGGCATCAGCTGCACGGGCAACGTCAGCGTGGGGGCGATCGTCTTGGGCATCACCAGCAGCCCAATCACGCCCATCACGACTGCCAGCGCCCACGGAATGAGCTGGGCAGGACGAAACGGCAACCGGGCAGTGCTGACCATGCGAGAGGAGAGGGGTACAACGAAGGAGGCCGAACTGAGCCCGTGCGCAGTGCGCACAAAACAGCCTCCAATTTAACAATTCGGTAATGAGACGCTAATCCTTTCGTCTAGCGTTTTGTGAAAAGCGGTTTCAGCGCGTCTTCACCCACTACTTGAGAGCACCACCGGGCAGACCGCTCTTAGTGAGGTTTTAGGTTCCAGTGATCTGATTTAATAGCTCGCCAGCTTTCGCGATCTCGTAGCTGCATAACCCGTCTTGTGAATCCATGCTAACAACGCCCTGGAGGAAAACGGCTGCCTCCTCCTGCTTGCCCATCTGAAGCAACAACTCTCCTAGGCAGCATGATGCTGCAGCAAATGTAGCCTTGTCTTTCTCTTCTGCGGCAAGTGCAATGGCGGATCGGAGAAACTCTTCTCCACGCTCAATGCTTTTCCTATCGAGAAGAAGGAGCCCTTTATGAAAAGTATCTCTAGCAGTCATCTCGCCTAGCTCTTTCGTTTTCAATACTCCGGGCAGAATCACTCTTTGCTCAGGCGGCCTTCCAGCGAATCTCGCCCAAACGAAGCACCTGCATCACACCCACATCGCTTAACGCCAACTC
>JBCDJT010000225.1:0-4442 GCA_038747545.1 Bacteroidota bacterium | reverse complement strand
GCTTCGTCGAAGAGCTGCTGCCACTCGGCCTGACGGTCTAGCTGTGTGCGTAGCGTGATCGAGAGCGCCTTGGCGCCGTCGCTGGGCGGGGCAGCCGTGCCCACGATTTTCCACTGCCCGCGCATCCTGATCAGCATCTTCTTGCCATCCGCCGAGATCGACGGCTGGCTGGCGCCGCGTGCAAACACCTCTGCTTCGCCCTTGTCGAGCGTGAACTTCTGCAGTGTGCCGAAGTCGCCGATGAAGACGCTGCCTGCGGGGCCGCTCTCCGTGTAGCGGTAGTTGCCTGTGCCCATCGGTAGCGCCAGTGTGCGCTCTTCGATGCCGTCCCAGTCGATCCGCATGCCTTCGTCTTCTTCCGCCTCTTCGCTTTCCTCGCCATCCTTGGCCTCGTCTTCAGCGGCATCCTCACTCTCCGTCTCTTCTTCCGACTCCTCTTCTTCGACGGGCTCTTCATCGCTCTCCGGCAGGAAGGGCGAGTCGAGGTCGTCTTGCAGCAGAATCACGTAGGCCGCGTAATCCGGGTCGGCCTGTATGGCGCTGGTGTTGGCCCAGCCGGAGCCGAGGGCGACGTCAGTGCTGGCGAGGAAGTAGAGGTGCTTCTCGTCGCGGTCCCACGACGGCGCAAAGGCGTCGGCCATCGGGTTGGTCATCTCGTACGTCCGCTCCTCCTCAGCCGACCACACGGTGATGCGGCGGAAGTTGTTGGCGGCGGTGCGGCTGTAGGCGAGCCACTTCGAGTCGTGCGACCACGCCAGCCCCATGCGTCCGCGCGCCAGGTTAGTGCCGCCTGAGTCCACGGTGCGCACAGTGCCTTCCTCCACGTTGAGTACGCGCACGCGCACGTCGTCATCGACAAACGCGATGTGCTCGCCGTCGGGCGACCATACGGGCTCCCAGCCTAGCTTCGACTCGCCGATGTCGATGCGGCGCGGCGGCGTCAGGCCGTCCTGCTCGGCGATATGCAGCCCGTAGCCTTCGCCGCCCGCGTCCGAGAACCACGCCACGTGCTTGCCATCAGGCGACCAGATCGGGTTGCGATCCGCGACGCCCGAGCTTTTGGTGAGGTTGCGGGCGTCGCCCTTCTCAGCAGGGACGGTGAAGATCTCGCCGCGTGCTTCCATCACGGCGCGCTTGCCCGTGGGCGAGATGGCAGCGGCCCGGGCGCGGCTCGTCACGTTCTCCCAGCGTGTGGCGGCCCACGGGAAGTCGCCGCGCACGGTCACGTCGATGCGGTTGGCGCTGTTGGTAGCGGGGTTGAAGGCGTGCAGGTAGCCGTCGCGCTCAAAGGCGAGGCCGCCAGGGCCAGCCGTCAGCGTCTTGACGTCGCTGCCGCGGTAGGTGGTGCGCTGCTGTAGCTCGGCGGTGGCCGGGGTGTACGACCAGATGTTCATCACGCCGCCGCGATCCGAGAGGAAAAAGATGGTGTCGCCCACCCAGACGGGCGCGACGTCGGTGGTGCGGTCAGCGTTGGGCAGCCACGTCTCCTCCAGCGTCTCCAGGTCCAGGATGACGAGCGGCGTGTTCTGGCCGCCGCGGTACGCGCGCCACTCCGTGTCCCACCGCCGCATCCGGTCAATCACCAGCTGGTCGCCCGAGGGGGCGTAGCTGCCGTCGTTGGCCCACGGTGCTGGGATCGGCGTCGAGGGGCCGCCGTCGGGCGAGACGGTCCACAAGCGGTGGTAGTTCGACGGCGCGGTGCCGCGCCCCGAGGCGTAGAGGACGTGCCCGTCCGGCGTCCAGCCGCGTGCCAGCGAGCCCGACGGGTACCACGTCAGCCGCGTCGGCTCGCCCCCGTCGATACCTACCACGTAGACGGCCGCTACGCCCGAGCGGTTGGAGGTGAACGCAATCTGCTGGCCATCGGCCGAGAAGTGCGGGTTTGACTCGACGGCCGTCGTGCTCGTCAGGCGCCGCACGTTGCTGCCGTCGCGGTCGGCAATCCACAGGTCGCTGCCGTACGTGAACACGACGTGCGTGGTGCTGAGCGAGGGCTGCCGCACGAGGCGCGTGCTCTGGGCCTCGGCGAGCGGAATGGTGACAAGAAGGAGGGCCAGAAAGAGGCCAAGCGAGCGGAGCATATCGGTAAGGGGTGATGGGCTGAATAGAGGACGCCAAAGTACGGGATGCCTTGGACATGCGGAAGGTGGCAGCAACGATTCTTGCAGCTATGCATCTTCATGCCACAAACCCCTGCTCACCATGCTATCCAGGCCATGAAGCTGCTCCGTCGCCGTCGTTCCGAGATCCCCACCTCATCCATGGCTGACATCGCTTTCCTGCTGCTGATCTTCTTCCTCGTGACCACTACGATCAACGTGGATACGGGCATTGCCATGGTGCTGCCGCCGGATTGGCATCACGAGCCTCCTGAGGTGAAAGAACGCAACATGCTCGCGGTGCAGCTGAATGCGGCTGGCGCATTGCGCATCGAAGACCGCCCGGCCACTGTGGATGACGTATCCGATTGGGTGCAGCGTCACGTGCTCAATTGCGCGCCGGACACAGGCTATCCATGCGATGCAGCTCTCGCGGAGTCGCCGCGTCGCGCCGTCGTCTCCATCAAGACCTCGCGGCAGACGGCCTACGAAGCCTACATCGATGTGCTTGACGCTGTGTGGAGTGCATATCACGGACTGTGGGATGCCGAAGCCCGTGCTCAGGGGCATCCATCCTTCGGTCAACTCAAGCAAGCCGATCCATCGGCGGCAGCGTCCATCCGCAAAGCCTTCCCGGCGCAGGTTTCTGTCGCTGAGCCAGATGGAGTGGAGGCTACGCCGCTCACCTCCAGCCTTCGCGCTCAATGAGCCGGGTGATATGGGCGAGGTGGTGCCGACCGTGCCAGCGATACATGCCGATGACGGCGTCGAGTCGGTTGTAGCCCGACTCAGGGTGGTCGAAGCCGCGCAACAACTGCTCCGGTGTGAGCTGACGCAGCAGGTTGACCCACCGGGCGTGCAGCGTCTCCAAGAAGTCGAGGCTGAAGTGAACCGGGCTGCTGTAGTCGATGAGGCCCGCCCAGCCGTTCTCATCGTAGGCCTTGATGGTCGGCTGCGCTTCCGTAAGCGTCCACTTGAACCGCACCATCGCATTGAGGTGGCTGTCGGGTACGTGATGCACCACCTGACGGACCGTCCAGCCGCCGGGCCTGTAGGGCGTGTCGAGTTGCGCGTCTGAGAGGGGAGCGACCACGGCGCGCATCTCGGCCGGGAGCGATGCGATATCGTCGATCCAAGCCCCGATCTGCTCGGGCGTGATGACGTCGGGTGGGGTGAAGGTGCCGATGGGATAACGGAGGGCGTAAAGCGGGTCGGGCATGCGGCAGGCGTCAGGGGGCAGCGTGTTGGTGGAGAAGGGCGACGAGATCGGCGAAGCGCACGTCATAGTCGGCTTCGAGGCGGTCGATGACGGTCTGGCGCATGGCCTCGGGGAAGATAGCAGGCCCGTGGAGCGCGCCGAAGAGCGCCCCGGCCACCTGCATGTACGAGTCGGTGTCATAACCAAACTCGAGGATGAGTTGCAGCGTGGCGAGCGGGTCATGGCCCGTCATCTCGGCACAGGCGAACGTCACAGCGGTGGGAATCCACGCGTCCCACCACGTGGTGGCCTGTAGGTCGCGCACGAGGATATCGAACAAGCGCTTGGGCCGCCCCTCGGCCTCGCGGACGGCGTTGCGGGCGACGTCGAGCCATCGGCTGCTGCGGCGCGGCACCCACTCGATCTGCGTAAAGCCGTAGGGGTCGGTGGTGCGCATGGCGGCGTCTACGTCGGCCCACGTGGCGCCGTCGGCCAGGGCGGTGGCGAGGCCCGCTACGAGCCCCGCGTTGATGTCGCGGCCGATGCCGTTGTCCAGGAAGTCCACGTCCCACACAGTGCGGTAGGCGGCGTCGGGGTCGCCGGGGTGGAGGGCGGCGATAGGCAGGAACGGCATCTGCCCGGCCATCGTGGCGATGCCGCCCCACTGCCGCTCAGGCGGAAGGGCAATAGCCTCGTCGCGCTCGCCCAGGACCCACCGGGCGGCGTAGGCGAACTCGTCCAGCCAGTCCTGACGCAGCTGCGGGTAGCGGCCCGTGGTGTCCGCGTGAAAGCGCAGGATCTCGCGGGCGAAGGCGTCGCGGTCGGCGCGCCCTGCCTCGCGCAGGCTTTTGATGAAGAGGAGCTTGAAGCGCGAGTCGTCGGTGACGGTGCCGGGCGGGCCGTAGTCGGTCCAGTGGGCATAGGAGCCCGCGCCCATCGGATACGCCCGCAGGTGGAAGGCGCTGGCCAGTGCAGCGATGCCTTCGGGCGTGAGCACGGTGTCGGTGGCCGTCCACGGCCCGCGCTGCGGCGCCTGAAACTCAACTGGGCCACCCGCCGCGTCGCCTATAAACGCGCCGATGAGCAGACCCTCGATGCGATCGTGCAGCGTGACCGAGGGTTGGGCCACGCTGACCATCGGCCAG
>JBCDJT010000224.1:0-4444 GCA_038747545.1 Bacteroidota bacterium | reverse complement strand
CGCGACGAGCTGGAGGCGGTTTTGGCGTGAATCTGGCCCGTGGAGTGGGTGCCAAACCAGTTTCATGCTAACCGGAGTGCATAATGCCGTTGGTTTTGGATGCGCCCGCGCCCGTCGCGAAGCGCCCCCCGTACGCCGTACCCCAGGCCCCTTTCGCCGCCGCCATCCGTGGTGAGGTCGAGATTGAGCGCTGCTCACGCTGCCTCTACGATGCCACCATCCCGAACATCTCGTTCGATGACGACGGCGTCTGCAACTACTGCCGCATGCTGGAGCAGATGGACGCCGAGTACCCGAACGATCCCGAAGAGGGGCCGCGCAGGCTGCAGGCCATCGTCGATCAGATTAAAGCCGAAGGGCGAGGCAAGCAGTACGACGTGATCGTGGGCGTGAGTGGCGGGTGCGACTCGTCGTATATGATCTATCAGGCGAAGCAGCTGGGCCTGCGCCCGCTGGCCGTCCACTTCGACAACACCTGGAACTCGACCATCGCCACCGAGAACATCCACCGCGTGCTCAAGGCGCTCGATGTGGACCTCTACACCTACGTGGTCGACAACGAGGAGTACGATGACATCTATCGCTCCTTCCTCGAAGCGGGCGTGCCCGACGTAGAGGCGCCCACCGACATCGGGCTTGCCACGGTGCTCTACATGGCCGCCGCGCAGCACGGCATCCGCTACATGCTGGAAGGCCACAGCTTCCGCACGGAAGGCGTCTTCCCGTTGGGTTGGCTGTACTTCGACGGCAAGTACATCCAGAGCGTCCACAAGCAGTACGGCACGCAAAAGATGAAGACGTACCCGAACCTGTGGCTGCACAAGTTTCTGTGGTGGACGGGCGTCAAGAAGATCAAGAAGATCCGGCCGCTCTACTTCATGGACTACCAGAAGGAGCAGGTGAAGGCGTTCCTCGAAAGCGAACTCGACTGGCAGTGGTACGGCGGCCACCACCTGGAGAACCGCTTCACCAACTTCTACCACACCTACCTGCTGCCCACGCGCTTCGGCATCGACTCGCGCATCGTGGGCTACGCCGCGCAGGTGCGGTCGGGCCACATGAGCCGCGAGGAAGGCGAGGCGCTGCTCTGCGAGCCGCCAAGCTATGACCCCGAGATCGTCGAACTCGTGCAGAAACGTCTCGGCTACTCTGCCGACGAGTTTCATCACCTCATGACGATGCCCAAGCGCCGCTGGACCGAGTTCAAGACGTACAAGCAGACGTTCGAGCGCATGCGCCCCATGTTCAAGGCGATGTACAAGCTGGACCTGGTGCCCAAGAGCTTCTACGTAAAGTACACCTCGAAGAACAATATCTGAGGCTGTTGCCAGCGCCCGAATGTGTCATCCCGAGCGGAGGCCGTAGGCCAAAGCCGAGGGATCTCCCACTTTGAAATTTTGCAAAACGAGAGCGGGGGAGATCCCTCGACTTCGCTCGGGATGACAATCCTGAGTGCTTGCAGCATCACCCCCGAAAACCCAACCCCGAGCCCCGAACTCCATGCGCATTCTCGTTGGCACGTTTGAAATCTGCCGCCACGTCTACGACCTCGCCGACGGGTTCCGGCAGGCGGGCCACGATGCCGACGCGGTGATTGCGTTCAAGAGCCCGTTCCATCCTGACCTGCCGTACGACGCGGAATACAACCCGCAGGGCGCACTGCAGGGGCTGGCGGCCTTGCAGAAGGACCCGATCCGGCACTTTCTCAACCCGGTCAAGCCCTTGGCTGACTTCCGGCGCATGCTCAACGACTACGACGTGTTCGTCTTTGTCTTCGGCCATAGCTTGCTGCCCGGCAACCAGGACTTCCCGATGCTGAAGGCGTTCGGCAAGCAGATCATCTGCATCTTCGAGGGGAGCGACGTGCGTCACTATTCCGCTGCCGAACCCGTGGCTGCGGCGTTCGGCTACCAGATCCCGCCGATGTACCGCGAGGCGCCGTACGACAACCTTGCCGCGCGCTGGCAGAACATGCGCATGGCCGAGGTCTACGCCGACGCCATCTTCTCGCTGCCGTTCCAGTCTGAGCTGGCGCTGCGGCCGTACTGGCACTTCTACCTGCCGGTTAATCCCAATCTGTATTGCCATCACATTCCGGGGCGCGAGGTGCCACGGCTCGTGCATGCCCCGTCGCGGCGTGGCTTCAAGGGCACCGACCAGTTTTTCGCGGTGCTCGATCGGCTGGAGGCCGAGGGCGTTGCGTTTGAGCTGCAGCTGTTGGAGAAGGTGACCAACGCCGAGGTGATTGCTGCGCTGGAGGATGCCGATGTGGTGCTCGACGAGCTGAACGCGCCGCACTACGGGATGCTGGCGCTCGAAGGCATGGCCACAGGCTGTGCGGTAGTGGCGGGCTGCGACCTCGGCTACGTGCCGTACCAAGAGGGGAGCCCCGTCTATGCCGTCCGGCACGACACGCTGTACGACCGCCTGAAAGCGCTCCTCACCTCGCGTGAGCTGCGCCTGCAACACGCCGAGCGCGGCCTGCCCTTCGTCAAGCAAAAGCACTTGCACGCCAACGTGGCGCAAGGCATGCTCGACAAGCTGGGCCGCACCGTGGACTTCGATTACAACCCCACGTTTGCGGCCGAGCGGTACCAGCTCCCTGAGGGCGAAACGCTCAGTGAGCCCCTCCGTCGCCTGACGAGCACCGTTATTGCAAAACACGGCGCACCTGCACCTGCCGTGAGAGCGCGTGTAGTGCAAGCCGGGCTCGCCGATCCCAGCCTGCTACGCAGCGCAGTGGCGACTTGGGAGCCGCCAGATGAAATTGAGCAGCAGATCTGGGGCTGGAGGCCAGTGCGTAAAGCCGACATCGCCTTGGCAGCGTAGCGGGCAACCCGTCGTTTCTGCGTGCGTTGGAGCGAGCCGTTACGTTTTACGCACAGTTCGCCGCGCATGTACGTCGTCGCTGCCCTCTACAAGTTTGTCCGCCTCACAGATTACCGTGACCTCCGCGAACCGCTCAAGGCGCAACTGCGGCAGCACGAGGTGAAGGGCACGCTGCTGCTCGCCGAGGAAGGTATCAACGGCACCATCGCCGGGCCGCGTGCGGGCATCGACGCTGTCCTCGGCTGGCTCCGTGCTGACCCGCGCCTGGCTGACCTCCGCCACAAGGAGTCGGAGGCGACCGAGCAGCCCTTCTACCGCACCAAGGTCAAGCTCAAGCGGGAGATCGTGACGATGGGCGTGGACGGCATCGACCCGTCGGCAGCGGTGGGGACGTACGTGGCACCGCAGGAGTGGAACGCGCTCATCAGCGATCCCGACGTCATGCTCATCGACGCGCGCAATCAGTACGAGGTGGAACTGGGGACGTTCGAAGGCGCTCTTGACCCGCAAACAGACTCCTTCCGCGAGTTTCCGGCTTACCTTGATGATGTGCTCAAGGACAACCGTCGGCAGAAGGTAGCGATGTTCTGTACGGGCGGTATCCGGTGCGAGAAGGCTACGTCGTACCTCAAGAAGAGAGGGTTCGAGCACGTCTACCATCTCCATGGCGGCATCCTGCAATACCTCGAAGACGTAGACCCTGCTGACACCAAGTGGGCAGGCGATTGCTTCGTGTTCGATGAGCGCGTAGCCGTGGACCATGCCCTCCAGCCCGGCGACTACGACCTGTGCCGCGCCTGCCGCATGCCCCTCACGCTAGCCGACCACGAGCGAGCCGAGTATGAACGCGGCGTGAGCTGCCACCACTGCGCAGATGCCCAGACGGAAGCCGAACGCATCAACTACCGCGAGCGCCAGCGGCAGGTCGACTTGGCACGGTCGCGCGGCGAAGAGCACGTGGGCGGGGCTGTCCAAGAGATCGCAGCACGGCGGAAGGCCGCAAAGCAGGCTCGGCAAGCCGTTAGTTCACCTGCACATTCCACGTGAGGGAAAGGCTCTGTCGCGCTGGCACAGGCTCTCCATTCAACGTGGCTGGCGTGAAGCGAGCAGTCTTAATCAGGCGCTGCGCCTCTCTATCCATTTCCCGATGGGCTGAAGTGGTCACCTCAGCCGCCGTTACACAACCGGATGGGGTCACGATAAAGGACACCACGACCTCACCGCCGATGCCGTTGCGTCTCAGCTTCTCAGGGTAGTGCATGCGTTCCAGAAGCGGCGGGTTGCCAATAATAAGCTTGGGCGGGTCGAAACCGGGCGTGTCAGTTGCTTCAAAAACCTCCGTTGCGGCACTGGCTTCGCAGGGGGACCGGTTTCCGAGTCGAGTGGTCTGGCAGCCTAGCATCAAATGCGCTGATGAGCCCAGCAGTGCGAAAAAGGCGACAAGGCGATAAAGCATATGTTGGCCAGCTGAAGCTCAATACTGCGGACAGGTCTATGCGGCGATAGCGCCGAAATCGCACAAGCGCTCGTAGGATTCCCGATTTAGCACATCATCAGCCCGCACATCTAAAGCTCTCATAATCCGATTCAGGTACAACGCGTTGTAGCCCCGGCG
>JBCDJT010000223.1:0-4467 GCA_038747545.1 Bacteroidota bacterium | reverse complement strand
TCGACGATGGAGACGTCGTCCATCATCTCGGTGGCGGAGGAACGTGTTCGAAAAGAGCGCATTGGCACGTGCTGGCGTTTTCGATACAGCGCGCGTGAAGCGCGAACCTATGGATAAATTAGTGATCCGCGGCGGGCAACCCCTTCGCGGCGAATTGGCCATCAGCGGCTCGAAGAACACCGCGCTCCCGCTCATGGCTGCAGCGCTCCTCGCCGACGGCACGACGACGCTGCGCAACATACCGAACCTGCGCGACGTGCGCACCTTCTCGCAGGTCATTGAATATACGGGCACTTCGGTGGCCTACGACGGCGCCACCAACACGTTACTTCTCGACGCATGCCTGCTGGAGCGCCCGACGGCGCCGTACGAGTTGGTCAAGAAGATGCGGGCCTCGTTTTACATGCTAGGCGCGCTGTTGGGCCGGATGGGCGAAGCGCGCGTGTCGCTGCCCGGCGGCTGTGCGTGGGGGCCGCGCCCGGTGGACCTGCATATCGAAGGCCTGAAAGCGTTTGGCGCGGCCATCGACTTGGAGGCGGGCGATGTGGTGGCCTCAGCACCAGGCGGGCGGCTGCGGGGCGGCGTCTTCGAGATGGCTCCCTCCAGCGTCGGCGCCACCATTAACCTCCTGCTGGGCGCCGCGACAGCACGGGGCGGCTCCAAGATTGTCAACGCCGCACGCGAGCCCGACGTCGTCGTGTTCGGCAAGGCCCTCCAGGCGATGGGCGCCCAAATCAAAGGCTTGGGCACGGGGCTCATTGAGGTCGAGGGCGTCGATAGCTTGTCGCCTGTCGACTTCCGCAACTGCGCCGACCGGATCGAGTTGGGCACGTTTATGATTGCGGCAGCGCTGGCAGGCGTCCCCGGCGAGCCTGTACGGCTTACCGGCGCCGAGCCCGAGTACCTCGGCGCAGCGTTCGATGAGGCTTTTTCACGCACAGGCACGACGGTAGCCATGGAGGGCGACACGATGCTGGTCACGGCGCCCGAAGCCATCCAGCCCGTCTCGGTGGAAACAGCGATCTATCCCGGCTTCCCCACCGACCTGCAGGCCCAGTGGACGGTGCTCATGACGCAGGCCGACGGTAACAGCCGCATCGTTGACACCATCTACACCGACCGCTTCAAGCACATCCCCGAGCTTCAGCGCATGGGCATGAACGCGATCGTAGTCGACAATGGCGTGTCCATTGAAGGACGCATGCCGCTCAAGGGCGCCAAGGTGATGAGCACTGACCTGCGCGCCAGCGTGTCGCTGGTGCTGGCCGCCATGATTGCCGAGGGCACCACCGACGTGCTGCGCGTCTACCATCTGGACCGTGGCTACGAGGCCCTGGAGGTCAAGCTTGGCGGCGCAGGCATCGACATTGAGCGCGAGCGCTACAACGAGTGGGAGATCCCCGACGTGGAATAACCTAGCCGCTTCACGGCAAACCGCGTTCGGCGAGGCGGTCATAGCCCGCCTTTACGCGCTGCTGTAAGCCTTGGTAGTGGTCATACTTGCCGGTGTAGGAGAGCGCGCGGTCGAACGCGGCTTTAGCTTGCTCGAGGTTGCCCTCTTCCTCCCACACCTCACCCGCGTAGTACGCGCTGTAGGGCGCCCAGCGCGTGCCCGGCACCGCCCACTCCTGCGCCGACGTGTACCATGCCAGCCCTGCTTGTTGATCGCCGAGCGCCTGGTAGATACGGCCCAACCGGTACGCTGCTTCAGCGCGTGCGGCCAACGCTTGGTCGGCGTTTTCGGCGATGGGCGTGAGGATTGCGATGCCCTCGTCGTACTCGCCCGCGTCGTAGGCGTTGCGTCCTTGCAATAACAGACGCTCTACCTCGGTCAGTGGCGCCACCATGCGTTTCTTGGCGTTGCGCTCGGCGCTGTCGTCGCTGTCGAAGTTGCGCAAGGCCTCCACCTGCTGGTACCACGTCAGCGCCTCATCGCGCTGGCCCTGGAGTTCAAGGACAAGACCTAAGCGATAGCGGGCGGATGCGATTAGAATCTCGCCCTGCTGCTCGGCGATGAAGGTGCGCAACGCTTGCTCGGCATCGGCGAAGCGGTTGAGCTTGAAGTAGGCTTCGGCGAGGTAGTAGCTGGCATAGGTGACTTGTGCCTCGCCCGGGCGGCGGTCGTAGACCAGCGGCTCCAGCAGCGCAGCAACATCGCGCGCGCGGCGGTTGCCGTTGAGCACATGCGCCCGCGCATACGCGACCAGCGGGCTCTCCGGCCAGGCCACCGCCAGACTGTCGATCAGTGGCACGGCCCCGCCGCGCGAGTTATTCCACATCCCATCTAGCAACGCTTGGCAGATCGCGGCATCCACCTGCGTCAGCGCATCGGGGTGCTGGGCCGTACGCAACTCGGCAAGCCCCTCGCTCACCGTCCCCGAGAAGCCGACGATGCGGAGCAGCTTCTGGTAACCCGACGGCAGCGACCCAATGCCGATGTGCAGCAGCCCCAGGCTCTTTAGTGGCTCTCTCATCTCTGGGAAGTCCTTGTGGAGCGCTTTCAGCTGCTTGTACGCATCGCGCCCGGCCCAGGCTGCCCGGATGACGCGCTCCGCCTCCATATGCGCCGCCGTTCGGTAGATATTATTCTCCGCATCCACGTAACGGCTCCACTGGGTCTCGTCCTGCTGCCGTACCACGCTTTTGAGCGCGTCCGATACAATCCAGAACGCATCGTAGTCGTACGGATCGCCCGTGATGAACGCCTGCACCATCGCGATTGCCGACCGCAGGTAGGCCGCCGCCATGGCGCCGTTTGGGTCGTCGCCTACCGTATCAGCCAGACGATGAGCCTCCTCCAATTGGAGATGGACGACAGCGCTGTACGTGTCCCAAATGGCCTGCTCAGCGGCAGGTGTCTCCACATCGAGCAGCCGCTGTGCCACCCCGTCGTGCGCAGAGCCTGCCAGGAGGCAAACGCCGAGCACTGCTACACGAAGCGCTCGCCTCACGCGGGTACCGCTGGTTTGTTGATGAGGCCTTCGCTGGTCGCCACCACGGAGGCGACCGTGGCATCGCCCGTGACGTTAGTGACGGTGCGGAACATGTCGAGGATGCGGTCTACGCCCAGGATCAGCGCGATGCCAGCGCCCGGCACGTTCACGGCCTCCAAGATGATGACGAGCATCACGATGCCCGCACTCGGCACCGCCGCCGTCCCGATGGAGGCGAGCAGCGCCGTTAACACGATGGTGAGCTGCGCCGAGAGGTCGAGCCCCATCCCGAGCGTCTGGGCGATGAACACGGCCGCGATGGCCTGATACAGCGCCGTGCCGTCCATGTTGATGGTGGCGCCGAGGGGCAGCACAAACGAGCTCACCTCCTCCTCTACGCCCAGGTTTTTCTCGACGACTTCCATCGTCACGGGTAGCGTTGCCCCACTCGACGACGTCGAGAATGCGACCAATTGCGCCTTACTGATGCCGCGCAGGAATTCACCAATGCCCAGGGGCGTCAGGAATTTGAGCATTGCGCCGTAAGTGATCGTCATGTGGAGCGCCAGCCCCAGCATCACCGCGATGCAGTAATAGCCGAGCGCGCCCAGCAGGCTCAGGATCTGCGAGGGGTCGTCGCGCGCGATCGACGTAATCGTGTCAGCCATGAGCGCGAACACGCCAAGCGGCGCCATCAGCATGATCACCTCCACCATCTTGATGACGAGGTCGTTCAACCCATCGAAGAAGTCAATCAGCGGAGCCGCCTTCTCTTTCGGAATCAGCAGCAGACAGATCCCGGCGAACAGCGCCACGAACACCACCTGGAGCATGTTGCGGTTGTTCGACGCCGACGACACGAAGTTATCCGGCACGATATCGACCAGCGGCTGCAGGCGGCCTCGGCTATCGGCATCGCCCGCGGCTTCCTGGCGCTGCTCCACGTCGCCCTGGTAGGTCTGCTCCAGCTCTTGCCGCATTTCCTGTGGCACCGAGTCGCCCGGCCGCATCGTGTTCACCAGAAACAGCCCGATGACGAGTGCCACCAGCGTGGTGCCGAGGTAGATCCCGATGGTCTTGCCCCCGATTCGCGAGAGCCGCCGCAGGTCCGACAGCGAGGTGACGCCGATGATCAGCGACGCCAGCACCAGCGGCACGGCGATCAGCTTGAGCAAATTGATGAAGATCGTCCCGAACGGCGCGATCCACTCCCGGATGAACGCCCCCCACCCGTTCAGCGCCCCAAAGATGCCAAGCACGAGCCCGAGGACCAGTCCGAGAATGATTTGCCAGTGGAGCTTCTTGTACCAAGCCATGGATGAGGGTGTCTAGAGCGGATGTCGATGAGCAGCGGCAAAATCGGCTGTGACCGAAGCAAAAGCAACGCACGCGCTGAGGTCACCGACCAAGCACGGCGCCCGTAGATGCGCAGGGGTCGCCGCACGTCATGGGCACAGTCAACGCGCCGAATTACTGAATGCGTATGCGTTGCCCAGTCCAGGGCTTGCGTTACTTTCTTTCCGAAACCCTGGAC
>JBCDJT010000222.1:0-4557 GCA_038747545.1 Bacteroidota bacterium | reverse complement strand
GGACGTCCAGCAGGTCGTCCAGCGGCACGGGGTCGTCGAAGCGGAAGGCGCTCTGCAACTCGGCTACGCGCTGCACTTCGGTGCGCACGGCGTCCAGCCCCTTCAGCGGCTTCATGGCGCCAATGCGCTCATCGCCCAGCCTACTCTTGGTGAGATCGGCCAGATGAGCGCGCAAGGTATCAAAGCCGAGCTTTTCGTCGGCAGTACGGGGGTAGACCGTCATGGAGGCGTGTGGAACAGCACAAGTACAGGGCGCCCCTTACGCGCCGGGTTACCCGCACGCTCCCGCGTTACGCGATGGTTGAATGATCGCCGATGTTGGCGCGCAACGCGTGGCCCGTGACCGTGGCATTCCGCCCGACCAATGTGCCATCCAGCACGGCGTTTTTCACCTGCGCGTCGGCAAAGAGGATGCTGTCTTTCACGACCGCGTTCTCAATGCGCGCCCCCGCCTCCATCGCCACGTAGGGCCCAACCACAGCGTCCTTCACCACAGCGCCAGGGGCGATGTATACGGGTTCATGGATCACGCTGTCCTCGACGGTGCCATGGCGCAGCGAGTCGGATTCTTTGGTGAGGATGGCGCGCGTGGTATCGAGCAAGGCGGGGATCGTGCCGCAATCCATCCACTCAGAAGCCTGTGCGGTTTTGAACACCATGCCGTCTTTCAGCATGAGGTCCATCGCATCGGTGAGCTGGTACTCGCCGCCCTTGCCGCGGATGTCTTCGTTGATGATGTAGGCGAGTTTGTCGCGCAGCACGCCGAGGTCCTGTACGTAGTAGATGCCGATGAGCGCTTCGTTGGAAATCAGCTCCTGCGGCTTCTCGACGAAGGCCACGATCTGCTCGCCCTCGCGCACGGCCACGCCGTAGGCACTCGGGTCCTCGACGAACTTGACGAATGCGACAACGTCGGCCCCGCTCACATCGGGCGCTTCGTCAAAGTCGAACAAGGCATCGGCGAAGGCCACGATACCGTCGCCCTCCATATACTTTTCTGCGGCAAACACAGCGTGGCCCGTCCCCAGCGCCACCTCCTGCACGGCGAACGACGCTTTGATGCCACGCGCCGCGCACACCTCCGTCAGCTGCTTCCGCACGCTGTCGCCGAAATCGGGGCCGAGCACGAACACGCTCTCCTCCACGTTGGTCGGCATGATGCGCGCGAACGTATCCACGATGCGGCCGATCATGCTGTTGCCCTTCACGGGGAGCAGCGGTTTGGGGGTGACGTGCGAGTGCGGGCGGACGCGGGTGCCGCGGCCTGCCATCGGAATGATGAGTTTCATACGGGCGAGAAGTCGATCAAAAACAAGAGAACGAGAGACGTGCAGCGCACAGACGATAGATTTTACGGCTGCACAGCGCAAGATAGCGACACGGGGCAAACCTACTGTGATGAAGCGGGCTAGGAGGGCCAATCCGCTCTAATTTCACAGCCTGACATGTCTACCATAGTGGACAAATCTACATCTAGATCAACAACGTGCTTCCGACCAGCTGCAGCCGCTAGATCGCGCGTTACGCATGATAAATGCCACTTTTACCACGTCTGCGCATGCGGATGGGTTGTACAGCCGTATGGCGTTGGCATCGGCCTTGGATGAGGCATCGCCACGGTCACGCCGCCCGACGCCCCAGGGCAAACGGGTACGGCACTACCGTCTTTCCTACGCTGTTCTCAACCACGAACACTCGCATTATGATGAAACGGATACGACAGAGTACGCACCTGCTGCTGGCCAGCCTCGTGTTTTTCGCCCTCACGCTGAGCGGCTGTGCCTCGCTGAGCCAGACGGAGAAGGGCGCCGCCGTAGGCCTTGGCGCAGGCGCTGCCGTGGGCGGAGCCATCGGCAAGGCCACAGGCAAAGGCACGGCCAAGGGCGCCATCATCGGCGCGATGCTGGGCGGTGCCGCGGGCGCCATCATCGGCAACCAGATGGACAAACAAGCCGAAGAACTGGAGGACGAGTTGGAAGGCGCCGAGATCGAGCGCGTGGGCGAAGGCATCCAGGTCACGTTCGAGTCGGGCATCTTGTTCGGCTTCGACTCGTCCGCGCTCACGCCCGATGCCCGCGCCAGCCTCAACCAGCTGGCCCTGAGCTTGAACCAGTACGACAATACCGAGCTGATCGTCGTGGGGCACACCGACGCCAAGGGCAGCGATGCGTACAACCAGCAGCTCTCGCAGCGTCGTGCCGATGCGGCAGCCAGCTACCTGATGAGCCAAGGCGTGGCGCCCAACCGCATCACCACGCTGGGTAAGGGCGAAACCGAGCCGATCGCCACGAACGATACCGACTTCGGCCGGTCCCAAAACCGCCGTGTGGAAGTCGCCATCTTCGCCGACGACACGTTCCGCCAGCAGGCCGACGGTGGCTGATGCACCTCAAGAGCTGCTACCTGTAACGCACAATGGCGCGGTCAGTCTTTCGGGGCTGGCCGCGCCGCTCGACGTCTGGCCGTAACGCTCTGGCAAAAGCCCCTTCCCGCGACGTCACGGTGTCATACCACGACAGTATCATCCTGTGTGCCTCGTTGCCTTTCGCGTGTTCCGCCCATGCCAACCCAAGACGCCACCCATCATCTCGCGGCTGCCGACCCGGTTTTGGCATCGATCATGGCGTCAGTGCCGTTGCCGACCCTGGAGAGCACGGGGAACGTATTTCATGACCTCGTGGGCTGCGTGGTAGAGCAGCAGATTCACTATCGCAGCACCAAGCACACGTACCAGCGGATGCTGGACCGGGCAGGGATCGCTACGCTCACGGCGTACACCTTTCCAGCCTTCGAGGCCAACGGGTTGCGCACCACCAAGCTGTCGATGCGGAAGTATGAGACGCTGCTGGCCGTGGTGGAGCATTTTAGCACGCACGACCACGACTGGAGGACGCTGACGGATGCCGAAGTACGGCGCATCCTTGGCGGCATCAGAGGCATCGGCGCCTGGACGATCGACATGATTATGCTCTACACGCTGGAACGTCCCGACGTCTTCCCTGCCGACGACTACCACCTGAAACAGCTTATGCCTGGGCTGTACGACCTGAACCCATCGAGCCGGTTGAAGGCGCAGATGAACGACGTGGCGGCGGACTGGGCGCCGTACCGATCCGTGGCCACGCGCTACCTCTTGGCTTGGAAAACGGCGCAACAGCGCCTGCCCGTATGAAGCACTCCGGTTCTGCCGATCTCGCGCTGCTGGGCGGCCCCATCCCGGGCTGGCTGTTCAAGCGGATGACCAAGCTCAGCCTGGCCGTCACCGAAGCGGTGGTGCAAGAGCACGGCACCAGCGGTTTCCTGAGCCGCCTCTCCGACCCGTTTTGGTTCCAGAGCTTCGGCGCGGTGATCGGGATGGACTGGAACTCATCGGGCGTGACGACGGCCGTGATGCGGGCGCTGAAGACGTCGCTCAACCCACACGCGCGTGACCTGGGCCTGTACGTCTGCGGCGGCAAAGGCAAAGCGTCGCTCCGCACGCCCGACGAACTGCGCCGCTTCGGCGACCGCACGGGGCTGGACGGCAACCTGCTGGCGCGATCCAGCAAGCTCAGCGCCAAGGTAGACAACACGGCGGTGCAAGACGGCTTCCAGCTCTACATCCACAGCTTCGTCGTCAGCCAAACGGGCGACTGGACGGTGATCCAGCAGGGCATGAAGCCATCCGACCGGAGTGCGCGGCGGTACCACTGGCACTCGGCCAACCTGACGTCGTTTGTGGAGGAGCCGCACCAGGCCATCTGCGGGCCGTCGCAGGGCGAGATCCTGAACCTCGTGGATGCGCAGGCGGCGCCCGCCCAAGACGGCATCCTGACCATCGCGCATGAGAAGCCGGGGCGCATCCTGACAGAGATCCCGAAGATGAAGCTGCCCAAGCACTACGGCGTGCGGGCGCAGGACGTAGACCTGAAGCGCCTGGGCAGCATCCTCCACCTGGCGCAGGAGTGCCAGACGCAGCACTTCGAGGATTTGCTATTGCTCAAGGGCCTTGGTCCGCGCACGCTGCAGTCGCTGGCGCTGGTCAGCGAGGTGATCCACGGCACCCCCACGCGCTTCCGCGACCCGGCGCGCTTTGCGTTTGCGCATGGCGGCAAGGGCGCCTCGCCGTTCCCCGTGCCCACGAAGGTGTACGACGAGACCATCGCGACGCTGCGCACCGCCGTAGACCGCGCCAAGATGGGCCACACCGACAAGCAACGCGCCATCAAGAAGCTCAGCCAACTGGCCGAGCGCGCCGAGGAAGGCTTTACGCCCGCGCCCTTCTTCGACGACCAGCTTGCCAAGGAACGCGCCGAATCGTGGAAGCACGGCGGGCGCTCCATCCACGGCCCCGCCCAGCCGCCCGATCCGCAGCTCAAGCTGTTCGACTGAGCTTCCGAGGCGGTGCCTGTCCAACGCCCCCCTCCAGGGGGGCTGCCCGTCTTCCTCCAGGGAGAAGTTCTGGTGCCCCACTACTCATGCGTGGCGCTTTACTCCGCTTTCAACGCGTCGACGGGGTTGGCGAGCGCGGCCTTCAGTGACTGGTAGCTCACCGTGAGGCCCGCGATCAGGAGTGCG
>JBCDJT010000221.1:0-4592 GCA_038747545.1 Bacteroidota bacterium | reverse complement strand
GATGGGGTCGCGCAACCCGTTCCGCATCTCGGTGGACCAGCAGCGCGGATGGCTCTACTGGGGCGAGGTCGGCCCCGATGCCCAGCAGAACAGCAGCACCCGTGGGCCGCGTGGCTATGACGAGTGGAACCAAGCACGCAGCGCAGGCAACTACGGGTGGCCGTACTGCCTGGCCGACAACAAGTCGTACCGCGACTTCGACTTCGACGAAGAGCGCTCAGGATCTACCTTTGATTGCGCGAACCTGGTCAACGACTCGCCCAATAACACAGGGGCGGCGCAGCTTCCGCCTGCCCGCCCAGCGATGGTATGGTACCCGTATGCCCAGTCGGACGAATTCCCTGTGCTGGGTACGGGGGCGCGTACCGCCATGGCAGGACCCGTGTACTACCACGACGCCGAGCTAGACTCGAAGACGCAACTTCCGGCGTACTTCGACGACACGGTGTTCATCTACGAGTGGAGCCGCAACTGGATCAAGGAGCTGAAGCTCAACGACGACGGCGAAGTGCTGGTGATCAACGACTTCCTGCCGGATCTGCTGGACATGAACCGCCCGATGGACATAAAAGTGGGTCCTGACGGCGCGCTGTACGTGCTAGAGTGGGGCTCGGGCTTCGGCGGCAACAACGACGACGCGCAGCTGATCAAGATCGAGTACCGCCAAGGCACACGCTCGCCCATCGCGATTGCCAACGCGTCGGTGATGTCGGGCCCGGTGCCGCTGACGGTTGAGTTTTCGAGCGAGGGCACGTTCGACCCCGATACGGGCGATGAGATCACGATTGGGTGGGACTTCAACGGTGACGGCACGCTCGACAGCATGGATCCGAACCCTGCGCACACGTACACGGCGGAGGGTGATTACAACGCCGTGCTTGTGGTGACCGATCAAGACGGCAACGAGGCCCGGTCAAGCATTGCCATCGTGGCGGGCAACACGGCGCCCCTCCTCAGCCTGACCGCGCCCGTCAGCGGCGGTTTCTTCGATTGGGGCGAGACCATCGGCTTCGAGATGACGGCGAGTGACGCCGAGGATGGCGCGCTGGGCAGCGGCATCGCATGCGGCGACTTTGAGACGCGGCCGCTGCTGGGCCACGACAACCACGCGCACCCGCTCGAAGAGATCGCCTCGTGCGACGGCAGCTTCGTCACGGCAGACGGCCACGGCGAGGACGGCGACAAGATCTTCTACGTGGTCGAAGGCACCTACACCGACAATGGCAACGGCAGTGCCGGCCCCCTCACCGCCAGCGACATCCGCATCCTCCAGCCGAAGCGCCTGCAGGCGCAGCACTTCACCGCAATGCAGGGCATCCAGACGGAGAATACCAGCGACCCGCGTGGCGGTATTCAGAACGTCGGCTTCATCGACCACGGTGAGTACCTCATGTTCGAGCCGATCAACCTGACGGGCATTGGCTTCATCAGTTTCCGCGTCGCCTCCAACAACACGGGGGGGCAAATTGAAGTGCGCCTGGACGGGGTAGATGGTGAGCTCGTTGGCACCGTGCATGTGCCGCACACGGGTGGCTGGCAGACATGGACGGACCGCACGATCTCGATCCCCGAGGTGACGGGCACGCATCAGCTGTTCTTGCTCTTCCAGCGTTTCCCAGGTAACAACTCGCTCTTCAACGTGAACTACATGCAGTTCCACGGGCAGGGCATCGCACTGAGTCAGCCCCTGGAGATCAACGGTCTCAATGCCACCTACTTCGACAACCGAGACCTCAATGGCGCGCCTGTGCTGGAACGCGTGGATCCGCAGGTGAGCTTTGATTGGGATGAGGCTGCCCCGGCTGAAGGCATGCCAGAGCAGCGGTGGTCCGCGCGGTGGTCCGGCTTCGTGGAGGCACAGAACGACCTCCGCACCCGCTTCTATGTGCAATCGGACGAGGGCGTACGCCTCTGGATTGATGGCGAGCTGGAGATCGACGAGTGGAATAACCGCTCAGCGAGAGAATTTCAGACCTCCGCTACGCGGCTGCGCGGAGGACAGCGCTATCACATCCAAGTCGAATACGTAGACAACCGCTCTGCCGATGCCGAAGTGATTCTCATGTGGGACCACCTGGGCGATAAGGATGTCATCCGATACGACCACCTCTTCCCCAGCATGAGCATCGTTAACACAGAAGACGGCAGCGAGCTGCCGAACGAGGTGACGCTGGATGCCGCGTATCCCAACCCGTTCCGCGACCAGACGCAGATCCGCTACGAGCTGCCTGTGCCCGGTCCGGTGACGCTCGATGTGTTTGACCCGCTAGGCCGCAAGGTGCGTACGCTGGTGGAGGGCACAGTGGAGGCGGGCACGCACACCGTCACGCTCAACGCTGGCGATCTGGCGAGCGGTACCTACGTCTACCGCCTCAAGACCGAGCAGCGCACGCTCTCGCGGCAGCTAGTGCTCGTGAAGTAGTCGCCCCCAGCGTGTATAAGCGAGGCCGCCATGCTCACCGAAGTGTGGCGGCCTCTTGTGTTAGGCGCTGATCGTCGAGGGATGCGCTGCTAGCTGCGGAGCGCGCCGAGCTGCTGGCCCAACTGGCGGACGGCGTCCTGCTGGTCGGGGCTGAGGTTCTTGGGCAGCGTCACCTCAACTTCCACGTAGAGGTCGCCCGTGTTCGTACCGGTGGCTACCCCCATGCCGCGTAGCCGCAGCTTGTCGCCGGGCTGCGTGCCTGCAGGGATGTTGACTTTGACGCGCTTGCCGTACGCCGTGGCGATGTGCTTCGAGGTGCCCAGCATGGCTTCGAAGGCTGAGATCGTAGCGATGGTGATGAGGTCGTCCTCTTCGCGACGGAAGCGCGGGTGCTCGCCAACGGAGAACGTGACGTAGAGGTCGCCCTTGGCGCCGCTGGGCCCTGGTGCCCCGTGGCCGCGCAGCCGGATCTTCATGCCGTCGTAGGCGCCCTTCGGAATGTTGATGCGCAGCCGCCCGCCGCCGGGCACGTCGATCTCGCGCTTGCCGCCCTTGAGGGCATCGTCAAAGGCGAGGTAGATCGAGGTCTCGGTGTCGCGGCCGGGTACATTGGTGTGGGGCGGCGGCTGGTGTGGAGCGCCTGTGTAGCCGCCCGCTTCATCGCCCGTGAAGAAACGCGAGAAGATGTCGCCGAAGCCGAAGCCACCATCGTCGGTGCTGAACTGGCTGCCGTCGCCGCTTTCGTAGCGCGAGAAGGTGCCGTCGGGGCGGTACTGGTAGCGCGTGCCGCGGCCCGTGCGGTGCGGACCGCCTGCGCCGAAGGGACTGCCCCCACCAAACGGGTTGTTCCGCCGCACGTCATAGGCGCGGCGTTCCTTATCGTTGGAGAGGACCGAGTAGGCCTCCTGCACCTCTTTAAAGCGCTCCTCGGCCTTCGGATTGTCGGGGTTGCGGTCGGGGTGGTACTCCCGTGCCAGCTTCCGGTACGCCTTCTTGATCTCTGACGCCGTCGCCTTTTCGCTGACGCCCAGGATCTGGTAGTAATCTTTGGTCATCGTTGTCGTCATGGAAGTGGAGGCGTTGGAACTACAGACCAGACGGTGCGGTGCCGCGAATCAAAACGCCCGCCGTAGCGGTTGGCGTCGCCCTGCCCAATCGGCAGGTGTACGGCCGCAGTGTCGTGCAAGTATCGGCCAAAACAGGCGGATTCTAATGGTGTCAGGAACCGTGCCAACGTATCATCAGGGAAGAATTATGTCAATTCGTCGGATTCGCAAGGTGCTGGTCGCCAACCGGGGCGAGATCGCCGTGCGGGTGATGCGCACCTGCCGCGAGCGGGGCATCGCCACCGTCGCCGTCTACAGCGATGCCGACCGCGACGCCCTGCACGTGCGCTACGCCGACGAAGCCTACCGCATCGGCCCGGCGCCGTCCAGTCAGTCCTACTTGGTTACGGAGCGCATCCTGGAGGTTGCACGCACGAGCGGCGCCGACGCCGTCCACCCAGGGTACGGCTTCCTGTCGGAAAATGCGGACTTCGCGGAGGCCTGTGCCGCCGAGGGGCTCGTGTTCATCGGCCCCACGCCGCATGCCATCCGGGCGATGGGCGACAAGACGGCGGCGCGCGCGCTCATGGAAGCCGCGGGCGTACCCATGGCGCCGGGCACGACCGACGCCATCGCGGATCCGGCCGAAGCCGAGCGCATCGCGGGCGAGATTGGCTATCCGGTGCTCATCAAGGCGGCAGCGGGCGGCGGTGGCAAGGGCATGCGCATCGTCCATGCAGCCGGCGACTTCGCCCGGGCGTTCGAGACCGCGCAGCGCGAGGCCCAGGCCGCGTTCGGCGACGGGCGCGTGTTTGTGGAGAAATACATCGTGGAGCCGCGCCACATCGAGTTTCAGATCCTGGCCGATCGGCACGGTGCCACGCTGCACCTGTTCGAGCGCGAGTGCTCCATCCAGCGGCGCCACCAAAAGGTGATCGAGGAGGCGCCCTCGGCGGTGCTGACGCCGGAGGTGCGCGAGCGGATGGGCGCAGCGGCGATCCAGGCAGCGCAGTCGGTCAACTACGTGGGCGCGGGCACGGTGGAGTTCTTGATCGACCGCGACCTGAACTTCTACTTCATGGAGATGAACACGCGCCTCCAGGTAGAGCACCCCGTCACCGAAG
>JBCDJT010000220.1:0-4593 GCA_038747545.1 Bacteroidota bacterium | reverse complement strand
TCCCAGCGCATCGGCGCCGAAGCGGATGGGCACCACGCCTTTGTACACCTCGGCGCGCTCAATCAGGTTAACGGGGATGTTGGCGATGCCGAACGGGTAGCCAGCTAGGCCAAGGGGGAGGCCGTTGAAGAAGAACCGCACCTGATCATCGCTTAGCCCATTGAGCGAGACGCGTGTGCCCGAGCCCAGGCCGCCTGCCCGCTGCACGGCCACGCCTTCGGTGCGGGCGAGCACCTCGCCGAGGTCAGCGGTTTGCACGCGTTCCTCCACCAGATCAAGCACGGCTACGGCTTGGGCAGACCGCTCGATGCGCGAGGCCTCGGTCTCAGCCACCACGGTCACGCCGTCGAGCCCAACGGTGGCCACCGCGAGTTCGATCTCCACATTCACCGTCTCGCCTGGCGGCACGGCGACGGTCTGCTGCGCCGTCTCGTAGCCGATCAGTTGCGCTTCTAGCGTCTGCCTACCCTCGGGAACGCGTTCAATGGCAAAACGGCCGTCTGGCCCTGCCGCATCGCCCAGCACCGTGCCGAGGACCAGGACGGCCACCCCTGGAAGCGGATCGCCTGTATCTGCGTCCGTGATGCGCCCCGCGATGCGCCCTGTCAGCCGAGGGACGAGCCCAACAAACCCCGACGGCAACACGCGATGCACGTAAGGCGAGCCTTCTAGCACGGTAGTCAAGGCATCCAGAGCGGCCACGTCCCGGAGGCGAACCTCGATGTATTCGCTCAACCCATCCGTCGCATTATCCCACACCAGACGCATCGCAGAGGCCTCCCGAATGGCCCGCAATGCGTCGGCGCGGGTCACCTGACCGAGGTCAAGCGTGATTGTGGGGTTGGGTATCGCCTGCTCGCCTGCTGCCTCTTGCGCCTGTGCTGGCCACGGTACAAGAAAAACGGCAAGTACAGCCAGAAGGAGCATTATTCGCATCAGCCTCTAGAATACAGTGGGTGTTAGGACCACGCGTGCTTCCCCTTGCTCGACCTCAACGCCGAAGAAGACTTCGAGCACATCGAGGGCGGCGTCGAGCGAGGTGCCCGTAAAGTCTGCCGTGATCGCTTGGTCGGCAGTGCCATCCACCACGACAGGGATGCCATGCGCACGGGCGAGTGCATCGGCTACCGTCTCCAGCGAGGCCCCTTCGAACTGAAGCGCCACGACAGGTGTGCCCGCCTCATCCAGTCGCACGGGACCAACCTCAGCAACGGCACGCGCCTTCTCGCCCGCTGTTAGCACGATCTCGCCATCAGCCTGTGCCGAGCGCACCGCCACGCGGCCCTCCTCCACGGAGACTGCCATCTCTCCGGCCTCCTGCCGTGCCCGCACGGTGAACGTGGTACCTAGCACCTGCGCCCTCCCGTATTGCGTCTCGACGGCGAAGGGCCGCGTGGGATTGTGTGCGACCTCGAAGCGCGCCACGCCATCCAGCACAAACTGGCGCACATCGGGGTCAGGCTGCGTGACGGTTGTAGCCGCATCGAGGCGGAGTTGCGAGCCATCGTCCAACGTCACCTGCCGCGTCTCGTCCGGCCCTGTCGCCCATGCGGCAGCTGCCGTACCGGGCACACCGTCTTCAACGGGAGTTGCGGTGTAGAGGGCAACGATGAGCCATACCCCAGCGGCAAGCACTGCGGTGAATGCCAGCGTCGTCAGTGCCAGGCGCGACTGCAAGCGCCCCGACGCACCGCCAAAGCGAGCGGCAGCACGGTCCGACGGCGAGCCATCGCCGCCCGCGTTCGCCATCTGACTGCGGATAGCCGTCCAGTTCGTCTGCGCTGACTCAGCGGGGTTTGGCTGACTCTCGGTAGCGCCTGGCGATTCGTAGATGCGTCGCATGGCCTCGAACCGTTGGCGCCGGGCCGGGTCAGCGTCTAGCCAGCGCTCGGTCTCGGCACGCTCTTCGGGCGTAGCCTCCCCGTCCAGATACCGAAGCATCCGGGTCCAGTCGTCACCGCTGGGGGAAAGGTCGTCGCGACGCATGCTCAAGATCTATACATAACGGGCATCTAGGCACCGCTGCCGACCTTGGTCTAGGCTGCCGAAGTAAGCCGCGGTACTAGTGAAGCACCGCCTCCGGGCGTATCCCCCACTCCGCCTCGCACTTTTTTCGACCGGCCTCTTCAGGCCACCTTTTGCATCACCACAGGCGTCGCGTACCTGGCACACACCCCAAAGCTATGGACGTAGCAACTCGGCCGGAATGGCATCGCGGACAGCTTGTGCAGCGCGGCGGAGATGATTCTCGACGGTCTTGGGCTTGACCTCCATAGCGACGGCGATCTCGGCATACGAGAGATCGTGTTCTCTGCGCAGCCGAAACGCCGTCTGCTGGCGCTCTGGAAGACAAGCGACCGCTTGGGCGATCGCCTGCGCCAACTCGTCGCCCGAGGACGTGGCCTGTGGAGCGATAGCGTTGTGGGCGGCATCGAGCCCCATAAAACGGCGTGCCCACCGCGTGCGGCCGCGTTTGGCGTTGAGCGATCGGCTGCGCGTGGCTTGGAACAGGTAAGCGCGGAGCGATGCCTTGGCCTTGAGCGCGTGCCGCCGCCGCCATACGTCCAGAAACACCTCCTGGACTACCTCATCGGCGTGGTACTCCCCCGCAATGGAAGCGGCGAAGGCACGGAGGCTGTCATGATAGCGATCGAACAGCACCTCGAACGCCGTCTCATAGTCTGCCTGGATCCATTGCAGCAGTTCGGCGTCGTTCAGCGTCTCGGCCCAGGCGTGGGCTTTGGCTGGCCCATCTGCCTCGCGGCGCCACGACTGGCGTTGTGCTCGGTTACGCTTGCCCGATAAGGATTGGGGGAGACGCATCAGACACCACCTCCGTCGCCAACCCGTGCCTTGGGCTCAACTGGCAAGCCGTGTACATCGCCTGAAACGCGTGCTTCGTTCTCTTCGCGGGACGTGAGGTTCTGCTCCATGCTGGCTCCTTGTAGAAAGGAATGCGGTCCGAGACTGTAGTTTCTGTATGAGCGTGTTGCACGCAAAAAGCTACAGTTATTTAGAACCCGTACAAATAGCCTCGGTTTAGGGCATTGGAACGAAGGGTTTTGAATTAGTCTTGAAGCCGCTCAAAAAGCACTTTTTTCATTGATTCAGCTTTCTCTTTGACAAAAAACCTACAGAACCTAAAGGACATCGTTACGACAACCCGTGTGCTCTCGCTGCTTCCTCTCCTACTGGTACACCCATAACTTGTGACGAATATGTACCGCTATCCTGCAGCCAGCGATGCTGCATCTCGCGCATGCGCCCCTCCCACCACCAAGCTCTCAGCCAACCTTTTGGCACACTGCTCAGGCGGTCCGATACAGCGCGTCTCATCGGTCAGGACTGTTAACGCGGGCAGTGATGGTCCCCGTCGCCCACCGGAAGGCGGCGTCGGCGAGCAGCACTTCTACTTGGGCAGCTACGCGCTCCTCGCGGGCTTCGGCGAACGCCTGCTCGCGCTGGTTGACGAGGAAGAGCGTGCTCTCGCCTAGCTCAAAGCGGCGCTGCTCGGCCGCTTGCAAGCGCTCGGCCAACGCCACACGACGCTCGGCGACGACAACGCGCTGCCGCGACTGCTCCAAGGCCACGAGAACCGCTTCTACGTCGGCACGGACGGTGCGCTGCAACAGGTCTTGCTTGAAGCGTAGCGCCTGCACCTCGATGTTGGCGCGCTCCACTTGGCTGCGGCCGCCGCGGAAGAAGAGCGGCTGGTCGATCTTAAAGCCTACCTTCACGTCGCTCACGCCGAGCGGGCCGTCGTCGTATGAGACGACCTGCGCCTCCAGCTTGAGGTCGGGTCGCAACTGCTCGCGTGCCAAGCGCTGCTCTACATTCAGCTGCTGCTGCTCCAGCGCGAGTTCTTGCAACTCCGGGCGCTGGGCGAAGGCGGTTGTCACCGCCGCGTCGGCGTCGGGCGGTGGGGGGAGCAGGGGCACGGGCGGTGGGGTGTAGCGGGTAGTTTGCGGGGTGCCGTCCTCGTTCCACAGGAAGACGTCCAGCTTAACGCGTGCCTCCTCCGCCTTGCGCTGCGCCGAGACCACCTTGCCCTCTCGACTGACGACTGCCAGCTCGGCCTCCACGCTGTCCACAGCCGCGGTCTCGCCAGCTCGCGCCTGCCGAACGACTAGGTCGAGGCGCTGCGTCGCGAGGTCCAGCAGCTCTTGGTTGATCTGCAGGATGCGTCCGGCCTCTACCCACACCCAGAACGCCTCGGTGGCATCGAGCAAGATGCGGTTGCGCCCGCGCGCTTGCACCGTCATGGCAATGTCGGGCTCGATGAGCGCTTTGCTGAGCGCCGCGCGGCGCTTGTCGGTCGCGAAGCCTTGGAGCGGCGACACGGACACCCCGAAGCGCGTCTCGCCACCCGGCGTCGTCAGCACGGAAGGGTCGATGATGGACCCGCGCCCGCGCCGATAGTCGAGCATCAGGTTGGGGCTCATCGGTAGGTCGAACGGTAGGGCTACACCGCTCTGCAAGACATTTAGCTTGGCCTTGTCGTCCTGGGTCTTGTACTCGTAGCCAGACGTCAGGTATGGGTCGAAGCCGCCGCGCGCATCCAGGATTTCTGCCTGAGCACGGTCACCCTCCAGC
>JBCDJT010000219.1:0-4598 GCA_038747545.1 Bacteroidota bacterium | reverse complement strand
GCAATGCACGATCCGTATCTTCAATCTTCGTGGCGAGCAGATCGCGGTGCTTGAGCACGAGGGTACGGGTAACAACGGCGCGGTGTTTTGGGACCTGCAGACGACGGGCGGTCAGGACGTGGCGTACGGGGTGTACGTCTACCACGTGGAGGCGCCGGGTATCGGTGAGTACGTGGACAAGTTCGCACTCGTCAAATAAGACTAGACCATGAGGGTAATAGATATGGCATTCTTTCGCCGACTTGCGTGCATCCTGTGCGCCCTCCTCGTGGTGGGCGGCATGACACAGGCTCATGCACAATCGCGCTCGGGATCGAGCGTGGCTACATTCTTAACGCTAGGCACGGGCGCCAAGGGCAGCGCGCTCGGCCATGCCTACACTGCCATGGCTGCAGGAGGGGACGCCCTCTTCTGGAATCCAGGTGCAGCGGCTGTCCCGTACCAGGGCCAGGTCGGCAACGCGTTTTTCACGCGCTACGACTGGATTGCCGACATCGGCTACAGCGCAGCAGGCGTTACCATTCCGGTCACAGGAACGGGTGTGGTGGGGTTGAGCATTGCTTCCGTTGACTACGGGAGAATGGATGTGCGGACTGAGGCTCAGCCTGAGGGCAACGGGGAGACCTTTGGCGCCAGCGACTTCAGCTTCGGCCTGACGTACTCGCAGCCACTGACCTCATCGTTCTACTTTGGTGGAACGGTGAAGTCGGTTCGCCAAACCATCCGCGATATGCGAGCCAGCACGATTGCGGTGGACCTGGGCTTCGTGCTCGAGACGCGTTACCTCAACGGGGCAAAGCTCGCGGCTTCCATCATGAACTTTGGAGGCAAGATGCAGATGGCCGGGGTCAACACCAGCATCTTCGTCGATGTGGCACCGGATAACTCGGGCAGTAACCCCGATATCCCGGCCGATCTGGCGCTGGATCAGTGGGACCTGCCGTTGTCGTTCAAGTTTGGTGTGGCCGTCCCTGTGCTGAACACGAACAACGTGCAGCTCTTGTTGCTGGCTGACAGCCATCAGACCAACGACAACGACCTGAACTCTGACCTCGGTGCCCAATTCCAGTATGGCAACCGGACGTTCACGTTCAACCTGCGTGCAGGCTACAAGGACATGTTCTTGGATAATGTGGACAACCATGTGTCCTATGGGGCAGGTCTTGACATCCGCGTCGCTAGCGTCCGCGTTGGGTTTGACTATGCCTACTTGCCCTTCGATTTCTTGGGCGATACGCAGCTGATGGACTTCCGCATCTACTTCTAAGCACGTAGTCAGTAGCTAAGAGCGGGCAGATTCCTAACACTCTGGGGTCTGCCCGCTCTGCATTGCAAACCAGCGCGGCTTGCTAGGTTATAGTTCTACTCAAAGTCTTGTCCTGTTCTCCTCACAGTGGGGCAGCCTCTTCCTTGAAGCGGCAACGAGGGCGTAATGGGTGGCCTGAACACGCTCGACGAGTGGTTTATCGGCCAAGAGCGCCTCGGTGCGCCCCCTCCACGCCAGTGTGGGTCTCAACTTCCGCTTCTAATGCCAGCGTCACCTACGCTGAACCAAACGGAACGATAGATTTATGCGCACCCTACGTTTGTTAAGCCTGTCCCTGTGCGCGCTTTTCGCCACCAGCACGGCGGCCTGGGCGCAGACCAGCATTCCCCAGGAGCTTCGCGGTGCAGAAGAGCATACAGCGCGCGGCATCATGGACGGCAACCTGATCGAGACCAACTACCGCAACCACGGCGAGTGGGCTAGGTGGAACGACAACCCGTGGGGCAACTGGCCGCGCGGCATCGGCGGGCGCCACATCGACGGCATTGGGATGTTCGTGGGGGGGCGTGTGCCCGGCGAGCGCCTTAAGTGGTCGGAGTTCTACCCCGACGCCACCACCGACACGCTCCTGAATCCCATTATCCTTCGCTACAGCGCCTTCGGCACAAAGACAGGTCCCGATGGGCGGATCTGGGGCTGGAACCCGCTTCCAGGGTTCAACAACCCCAGCCGCATTAATCCCATCACTAAGGCGCTGGAGCCGGTGCCTGCGATCAGCGATGACACGACATCGTGGCCGCAGTTCTGGCCCGATCGGCTGGACAACCCGGACGATCCGGGCTGGCCCGGCAACTGGAACGGTCTCTTCGGGCGGGGTGTGTTCAATGCCGACCAGGAGAGCTATTACGTGATGGACGACCACTCCGACCGCGAGTACCTGCTCGATCCCGAGACAGGGACGCCCAACAGCGAGTTTGGTGTGTTCTACCCGAACCCGGCCGACTCGACGATGGGCGGTTTTGGTCTGATGACGCAGGTGCGGTCGTTACAGTGGGCGAACTTCCTGGCCGAGGACACGATGTTCATGCTCTACCGCATCACCAACCGCGGGGCGACCGATCTGACCGAGCTCTACTTCTCCCAACTCACAGATTACGGCCTGGGCAATGAGGAAGGGGACGAACTGGCTTTGTTCAACGCTCAGCTCGACATCGCCTTCGCCTTCGACGCTGATGGCATCGGTACGCGTCAGAACGGCGGGGTGTACGACCTCGGCTACGCGGGCTTCGCGTTCTTGGAGAGCCCGGCGCGCGCGTTTGACGGCCTAGACAACGACGAAGACGGCATCATTGACGAGAGCCGCTTCAACGACGGCGGTCTGCTCATCGAGGGTCAGGACGCCATCATTGCTACCGCCTCGGCGTCGTACAACCTCGCCGACTTCGAGCGTTTCAACGGGCCGATTACCGAACGTCGTGCCTACATCGCGGGCCGCTGGTGGACGGGCGATGAAAACTTGGATTGGGTTGGCTTCAGTGACGCTAACGATAACGGCCAGTTCGATGCGGGGGAACGCCTCAACAACGATGTAGGCGCCGACGGGCTGGGGCCATTTGATCTGGGCTATCCTGGACCCGACACCGGAGAGGCTGACGGGATTCCGACAATCGGCGAGCCTAACTTCCACGAACTGGATGTGGACGAGTCGGACCAGATCGGGCTTACAGGCTTCGAGCTGGGCGCGCGTCCGTTCTTCGAGAACGGCGACAACCTGCGCGAAGACTTCTGGCTCTGGGATCGCATCATCAACTTCATGCTGTTCCCACTCGGCATCGACCCGCCTGACGCCCAGGAGTCGGATGTGGAGCCTTGGATCCAGTTTACCTCCGGCCCCATCGAATTGGCGCCGCAGACGACGGACTTCTTCTCGATGGCGTGGCTCTTCGGCGCCGACGAGCGCGACTTCTTCAAGAACCGCGTCACGGTGCAGAACATCTACAACGCCGACTACCAGTTCGCCCAGCCCCCCTTCACACCCACGCTCCAAGCCACACCCGGCGACGGACGCGTCATCCTCTCCTGGGACACCCTCGCGCTCGTCTCCTTCGACCGCTTCTTGCAAGAGTTCGACTTCCAGGGCTTCAAACTCTACAAGGGCACCGACAACCTGCTCTCCGACGCCCGGCTGATCACCAACGTCGACGGCACGCCCTCCTTCTTCCGCCCGATCGCGCAGTGGGATAAGGTCGACGGCATCCAAGGGCTGCGCACCGTGTTCGGCGGCGAGGCCATCTTCAACCTCGGCGAGGACTCGGGACTTGAGTTCTTCTACGTCGACGACGACGTCACCAATGGGCAGACGTACTACTACGCCATCGTGGCCTACGACAACGGCTTCATCGACACCACCGGCGATGCACCGCCGATCGACCCGCAAGAGAACACGTTCAACATCTCGGTCTCGCTCACGGGCGAGGTGACGGGTGTGTCGCAGAACGCCGCGGTCATCACGCCGCGCTCGCAGCCGGCAGGCTACGTAGGGGGCGCCTCAAACGAGGACCTCTCCACGCTCACGGGCGGTGCTGGCCCCGGCGACGAAGGCCAAGGCACAGGCTCGGCGCAGGTGGTGCTCGTCAACGAGCAGTTGATCGACCCGAGTCAGGTCTACCGCGTGCGGTTCTACAGCGAGCCGACCGATGTGGGGCTGCTCTACCAAACGACGGCGTACGATGTGGTGGACGGGGCCGGCAACACGCTGGTGGGCCGCAGCCCGATCTTCGACGCCAACGCGACGACGTCGCTGATCGAGGACGCCTTTGTGATCGAGATCGCCAATGAGGACGCCGCGCTCGACGTAGCGCGTACGGGCTGGATCGCGGGCGCGGGCAGCGCCAACGAGGTCATCAGCCGCGATCCGTCTCAGGTAGAAGGCTACAGCACGGATCTGATCCCGACGGTCTTCGCCGACACGACGACGAGCTTCCTGACGAGCCCGTTCGACTATGAGCTGGTGTGGTCGGCCGATGAGGCGGTCTACCAAACGCCTCGCGTGGGGGGCCGGGCGTTTGTCACGCGCGAGGACATCAACTTCATCGCGCGCGACGTAGCGACGGGCGATACGCTGGATATCCTGATTGAGGATCGCAACGGGAGCCGTGAGTTCGAGTACTTCCGCGACGACATCATCATAGCGCAAGAGCAGGGGCGCAACCTGTTCAAGAACCTGTACCGTGTGCGGTTCAGCGTGTCGGACACGTCGACCTTCACGGTGCCGTCTCCGGGTAACGCGTTGCGTATCAGTTCGGCGCGTCCGTTTGCGACGGGCGACTTC
>JBCDJT010000218.1:0-4610 GCA_038747545.1 Bacteroidota bacterium | reverse complement strand
AGAAATATTTGTAAGTGAATATCTGGAAGACTCAGAGGACTTCCCCAACTTTAAAGAGAATCGTTCTGAGAGATTGCAAGCTGCAGCTCAGATCAAGGGCGTTTTCGAAACGATGCGAAAGTACCAAGTTCCTGTGGTTGTTTTGGATCAGGATACTCCACTTGAGTCAGTCTGTAGGGTTTTTGAAACGATCAACTCTACAGGAACAAGGCTCACAACTTTTGACCTGGCTGTAGCTCGATTTTATCCTAATCCTGATTTACGAAAGCGGTGGAATGAAGCGCTTGATGCTTTTCCTGTGCTCAAGCAATTTGAGGTAGAAGGCGAAAGAGTCCTACAAGTGCTTTCATTGTATAATTCGCACGTAGAGAAGAAATCAGTTGAGCCTACCAGAAGCAACCTATTATCGTTGGACTCGGCGTTTATCAACGAGCACTGGGATACGTCAATTGAGAAAATTGCAGAGGCATATGAATGGGCAAGTCACAATGGCGCCACGCCGAAGACGCTGCCTACTCATGGAATACTTGTGTCTGTTGCTGCATTTTTTATGCTATACCCTGATATCTTCGATGACCTGGAAGCCAACATACAGCCTGTCCTCAGGCGGTGGTACTTCTGTAAGATTCTGCAGCAAGGAGCTAGGCAAGCAGCAAACTACAAGATAGGCAGAGATTTCGTTGCACTTAGGCAGTATGTGGAGGAGGGAGTAGCGCCAGAGGTACCCACGGTGAAGCTCAATGCTGATGAGATTTGCAGAATAAGTAGACCAGCGGATAGTCGCTATCGTGCCATACAGTGCATCATGGCAATGGCAGCTAAGGAGGACCTCATCACAGGTCGTTCCTTGGCGAGAGACGTACAAGTGGAGGATCACCACATCTTCCCACGGTCATTGCACAAAGGTGGGTCCTTGGACGTGAAGCGTCTTGATTCGATCGCCAATCGCATTCTAATCTCGGCAAAGACCAACAACAGGCTCAGCGACAAGATTCCTTACGAATACTTCGCCGACCTTCAAGAGAGGGCAAAGAATACCGCCACCCTTCCGGACATAAATCGCCGATTACGACAATGCATGATACCAGGTAAAGTAGAGAATTTTGATTTCACTGATCAGTTCAGGTTGGAGAATTTCAACACCTTTGTCAGGCGGCGTGCAGAGATGATTCTTAGCGGGATTCGGGAAGTCGTGGGAGATGCACTTGAAACGGATTACACTCCGGATGATGATTTCTCCGACGACTAGGTTGGGAGCGTTTAGCTGTGCAGCGCTCTTCGTGTTGAGGTCTACTTCACAGCCTGCCCGTCCCATCGGTCCATGTCAAAATTACATTCGCCCACGGGCCGTTCGTCCTCGGGCACGTCGAGTTCGGCGCGGAGGCGGACAAGCTCAGCCTTGAGTTCAGCGCGTACGTCGGCGTAGGCGGGGTCGTCGTAGACGCTGGTCAGCTCGTTCGGGTCGGTCTCCAGGTCATACAGCTCCCACTCGTCGATGGTGTAGAAGTAGATGAGCTTGTGACGCTCGGTGCGGACGCCATAGTGGCGCTGCACGCAGTGCGAGGCGGGGTACTCGTAGTAGTGGTAGTAGAAGCTCTCGCGCCAGTCGCTGGGCGCCTCGCCCTGCAGCAGCGGGACGAGGCTGCGGCCGTGCAGGTCGTCGGGCATGAGCGCGCCGGCTACGTCGAGGAAGGTGGCAGCGAGGTCCACGTTCGACACCATGTCCGTGTTGACGCTGCCTGCCGAGGTCTGCCCGGGCCAGCGCACCAGCAGCGGCGTCCGCAGCGACGGCTCGTAAATCCACCGCTTATCGTACCAGCCGTGCTCGCCCAGGTACCAGCCTTGGTCCGAGTTGTAGACGACGATGGTGTTCTCCGCCAGTCCGCTTTCGTCGAGGTAGTCGAGTACGCGTCCTAGGTTATCGTCTACCGAAGCGACAGAGCGCAGGTAGTCTTTGATGTAGCGCTGGTATTTCCACGCCTCCAGGTCGCGCCCGGTCAGGTTGGCGTCGATGGCGGCGCGGTTCTTGGGTTCGTAGGCGGCGTTCCAGGTGGCTAGCTGCTCCGGCGTGAGGTTGGGCGGCGGCGTGATCTTGAGGTCGCGGGCGCTGAGGTTGTCGGCGATGCGCATGGTGGCTGCTGCTGCGGCGCTGCCTCGGCCTGCGTAGTCGTCGTAGAGCGTTTCGGGCTCGGGGATGGTCTCGCCGTCGTACGTCGCGAGGTGGTCCGGGCCGGGCTCCCAGCGGCGGTGGGGCGCCTTGTGCTGGTACATCAGCAGGAACGGCTGGTTGGGGTCGCGCTCTTCGTCCAGCCACGACAGCGCCTGATCGGTGATGATGTCGGTGGTGTAGCCCGTGAATTCGAGCGTGTCATCGGGCGTGCGGAGGCGCGGGTTGTAGTATGGCCCTTGCCCAAAGAGCACCCGCCAGAAGTCGAAGCCGGTGGGCGCGCTGCGCAGGTGCCACTTGCCGATGAGCGCCGTCTGGTAGCCCGCGTCTTGCAGCGCCTTCGGGAACGTCCACTGGTTGCCGTCGAAGCGCTCCGCGTTGGTGATCTGGCCGTTGACGTGCGAGTACTTGCCCGTCAGGATGGTGGCGCGGCTGGGCGCGCAGATGGAGTTAGTGACGAGGCAGTAGTCGAAGCGCATGCCCTCCGCCGCGATGCGGTCCATGTTGGGCGTCTGGTTGATCTCCGAGCCGTAGGCGCTGAGCGCGGCCAGGCTGTGGTCATCGGTGAAGACGAACAAGATGTTGGGCGGTGCCTCTGGCTCTGCAGGAGCGCAGGCCGCGGCCAAGAAGAGGAGCGGGAGGAGGCGGAGGCGGGACATCAGCGGATACCGAGAACGTGGAGGACAGGGGTAAGGTAGCTGATCGGCGGGAATGATGATAGCCGCGTAGTTCGGGCATCGCCGATCCCGCTCACTGTGGCTGGCTGGCGCGCCGTCGGGTGCCAAGTTGGACCTTCAGCGCGGCCTCGTGGCGCGCCAACGCGGGCGTCCCGGCGAGATTCGTCTGTTCATCGGGGTCGGTATGGTAGTCATACAGTTCCACGCCGTGGCGTCCGTGCGCCCATTCGGTGTAGCGGAAACGCGCGGTGCGGATGGAGTGGCCCAAGATGGGAACGCCGCCTAAATCCTTATTCACCCACCCGGCTCGGCTCCACGCCACGGAGAGCGCCGCCTGCCTATGACGGCGGTTTGGGTCGTCGAGGAGTGGCGCAAAGCTCCGGCCCGCCACATGCGGTGCCGCCGGAAGCCCGGCGAGTTCTGCCAAGGTGGGGTAGAGGTCTACGGCTTCGATCAGCGCATCGGCGGAGTGGTTGGCGACCTGCGCGTCGGGCATCGCAATGACCAGCGGCACGCGCACCGAGCCTTCGTAGAGGTCGCCCTTCTGCCACAGCCCATGCCGACCCAGATGGTAGCCGTGATCCGATACGAAGACCACGATCGTGTTATCGGCCAAGCCATGCGTATCCAGCGCGTCCAGCAGCCGGCCAAGCTGCGCGTCCATGTAAGTGATGGAGGCGTAGTAGGCCTGGATGATCTCACGACGCGTCTCCACATCCAACTCAAGCTGACGTGGCCGGTCCGCCATCGCGGCGAGCGGCTTGTCGTGCCGATGTTCCTCCGCTTCCATGATCGGCTCGATGGCGTCGGTAGGGTAGCGGTCGAAGTAGGATGTGGGCGCGACGAACGGGGTATGCGGACGGTAGAACCCAACGGCGAGGAAAAGGGGTTTGCCTGTCTTGTCGGGATGTCGCGATTCCATCAAACGAATGGCCGCTGTGGCACCTTCGTCGTCAGTGTGGGCGCTGTCGCTATCAACCGCCAGCCACGACAGCGTCCCGCCGAACCGACCGGGCTGCAAGGTATGGATGCGGTCTTCCACGGCCTTGTCGATCCCAATCGGGTTGACGACCTCATCCCACGATGCCGGGTCGTCCTGACCGTCGGTGCCGATGTGCCCGGGCACGTTGTAGTGAAAGATCTTGCCGACGCGGGCTGTGTGATAACCGTGTTGCTGAAACCACTGCGGCAGCGTAGAGACATCGGGGAGGCTGGTGCGGAAGGCCGCTTGGTTCGTCAGTACGCCGGTCTGCTCGGGGTATAGCCCTGTGAGGATGCTGGAGCGGCTGGGGTTGCAGACCGGGTACTGTACGTACGCGCGGTCGAAGCGGAGCCCGCGCTGCGCCAGCCGATCCAGGTGCGGGCTTTGCACCATCGGGTGCCCATACGTGGCGAGGTCGGCGTTGAGGTCATCCACCATGACGAAAAGCACATTGGGGGAGTCCGGTGGGACTGGGGTCAGCGAGAGCAGGAGAAGCGGGGCGAGCCAGCGCAGGAGTTTCATAGCCGCGTGCAGCGAGAGCGGGGAGGACACGGCCAAAGTAGCTGATGGGCACGAATGATGATAGCCGTGTGACGCTGGGAAACTTTGTAGAGCAGATAAGGTCTTTGAGGTGCAAAAAACACCTGTAAATTGTACTCGTCCATGTATGTTTTGGACAACGAAGCACAACTTCACATCTTGACTGAACTCACTCTCGTCGAGAGTGAAGATGAGGGTTGGTTGCGACGTTACACCGATGATGAGGGTAATGAGTGGACACTGT
>JBCDJT010000217.1:0-4715 GCA_038747545.1 Bacteroidota bacterium | reverse complement strand
CAGGCGCACAGCTGTGTGGGAAAGGGTAGCTGTGGCTTGGTCTGCTCGAGAGGGCGTTCAACAGGGATCGAGTGTGGGGAAAGCGGATGCGGGCGATGTACGAATCGTGGAGCCAGCCTGACAAGTGCTGTCCGCAGACGAAGAAGCCTGAATCTCGCTGGTTGTCCACCTGTAGCTGGCACGGGCGTGCGATGCGGTTGGCGTACAGGCTTCGCCCAATGGCGAGCTGCCGAGAAACCGAAGTGTGGTGGTCAGCATGAAGCGAGGGTATGCGGAACGCGTTGTTAAGGCGGGGTTTACAGCGCAGTAGAGTAGGCCATGATGCGAGGCCGCACGCCTTCTCAGAAGGAACATGCAGAGCACTCCGGTCAAGGCACTCAACGATGTCTCCTATGCCGATGGAGAGCAGTATCAGCGCCGAACATGGGGACGGTTGCGGCGCCATAAGACAGCGAAAAACCGGAGCGTGTCCGCCCGGTTTTTCCAGTCTCTACCCACGCGATGTGGTCGCGATGGGCCATAACGATTTCCTAACATAGGCGTTTTCATGGTACATACTCGGGCGCCGAACGTCAAGCTAACATCGCACGTTTTCACACAAAGCCGCGCCCGATTTTTTGAGATTCGCACAGAGTCGGAGATCTAGTATCTTCATGGGGTATTCGGCGTTTTTGGCAGCTGCGTCAGTTGCCCGTACGCGGCATTGCGCGTAGTTTAACTGTCCTGTGGCGTTCACACGCTCGCGCAGTGCGCCACGGAATCGCTACAGGTAGCACGATGTAGCTTGCTCTTTGCATATCGTGAGTGAGGTTTTGCCATGCTGAGCATAGATATCTCTCCCCTTTCGTTGGGGCGCCACCACTTCACCCTCCACCCGAAAGGCGAGGCGCTGGAGCTAGACGCCGATACGTTTCAAGATATTGAGGTTGCCCTCGACTTGGATCGTATGGAAGATCGCGTGCTCGTAAGCATACAGGTCGAAGCAACGGTGACGCTGGAGTGTGACCGTACCCTCGAGCCGTTCGAGCAAGCAGTAGAGGGTACATACCAAGTCTACTTCGCGCCACCGCACTTCTTCGGTTCCGCAGAACGGGCTGATGAAGACGATGCGATGCGTGTGCTCCCCGCTGGAGAAACCGAGCTCGATCTGACGCAAGAAGTGCGCGACACCCTCGTACTGTCGCTGCCCACGCGCCGTATCTCTCCCAAAGCCGAAGCCATGGACCTACCCACCCAGTTTGGCGGGAGTGATGATGCTATTGATCCACGATGGGAAGCGCTGCGACAGTTGCGCTCCGACTGAGCACCTTACCCGACACTACACATACCATATTGCATAAAACCGGACTGAGTCATGGCCCATCCGAAGCGTAAATCATCGAAAGCTCGCCGCTCGCAACGTCGGGCCGTGTACTACAACCGCCTGAAAGCTCCCCAGATGATGGAGTGCCCTAGCTGTGGCACGACCAAGATGATGCACCGGGCATGCCCAACCTGTGGCACCTACCGGGGTCGCCAGGTGGTAGAGCGCTCCGAGTCCATCTAGCACGGCGCATCGCGTCTCGACGCGGCACAATTTGTTACGTCCTCGGCCCATCCGCATGCCCTCGCGGTTGCGTCGAGGACGTGGTGTATCCATACCTTACGTACATGTCTTCGCCCCATCCACTCTGCCGCTGCCATTATGCCCATTCGCGTTGCCATTGATGCCATGGGGGGCGACCACGCTCCCGCCGCCGCTGTTGAAGGCAGCGCACTCGCCATCGCGGAGAGCGATGACCTCGTCGTGCTGTTGGTGGGCCAAACCGAGCGCCTGAACGCTGAGATCGAGCGGCTAGGCGTGGCATCGCCAGCACTGCGGGTAGTGGAAGCGCCGGAGGTCATTGGCATGGACGAGTCGCCGACGGCGGCGGTGAAGAAGAAGCGTCACTCGTCCGTTCACATTGGTCTGGGGGCGCACAAGGCGGGTCAGGCCGATGCGTTCGTAAGTGCAGGCAACACGGGCGCTGTGATGGCCGCGTCACTCTTCATCCTGGGCCGCGTGTCGGGCGTCTCGCGGCCCTCGGTGGTCACGATCTTTCCCACCACGCACGGTCGGTGTGTGGTACTCGATGCGGGGACCAATGTGGACTGTAAGCCTGAGCACCTCGTGCAGTTTGCCAAGATGGGCAGTGTCTATGCCGAGCGTATCCTGGGTGCCAAAGACGCAACGGTTGGCCTGCTCAATATTGGCGAAGAGCCCGGCAAGGGGAACGAGCTGGCGAAAGCAACGCACGACCTCCTGCAAGCCGAAGACGCCCTCAACTTCAAGGGCAACATCGAAGGCCGCGATGTCTTCAACCACGGCGCCGATGTCGTTGTCTGCGACGGCTTTGTGGGTAACGTGATGCTGAAGTTTGGCGAGAGCCTAGCAGGCTTCATCAAGCACCTCTTCGGCGGCGAGATGAAGCGCCTGCAGTATACGCCCGAGCAGATGCAGCTCGTGGGCCAGGTCATGAAGGGCGTCAGCCGCAATTTCGACTACGAGGAGACGGGAGGCGCGCCGCTCCTGGGGGTCAGTGGCAACGTCCTCATCGCTCACGGCAGCTCCTCGGCCCGCGCCTTCAAGAAGCTGGTGCTGGCTGGCGCTGAGGTGGCACGCCGCGACGTGGCGGGCTCGATCGCAGCCGTATTCGCGCCGTAGCAGCGCGCATCAGAATTCACAGCAACGCCGTGAAGGTCGCACAGTAGGCGCCTAGTTTACCATCCTACCCCTCCTTCCTGTGGCGCCTCGTGCTCCGCAGCGAACAGCTTGTTTAGCGCACCCTGGCTGACTGCATGACACGTGCTGCCATTACGGCCGTAGGCCACTACCTCCCTGAGGACCGCATGACCAACTTCGATCTGGAGAAGTTGGTCGACACCAACGACGAGTGGATCCGCACCCGCACGGGCATCCGCGAGCGCCGCATCCTCAAGGACCCCAAGAAAGCGACATCGTTCATGGCTGCGCAGGCGTCGCAACAAGTCCTGGACAAGCGCGGCATCAGCGCCGAAGAGATTGACCTCATCATCTGCGCCACCGTCACGCCCGACATGGTGTTTCCCGCCGCCGCCTGCCTCGTGCAAGCGCAGATCGGCGCCAAGAACGCGTGGGCCTTCGACCTCTCGGCAGCGTGCAGTGGTTTCCTCTTTGCTCTGACGACAGGCGCGCAGTTCATCGAGAGCGGCAAGCACAAGAAGGTGCTCGTGATCGGTGCCGATAAGATGTCGTCGATTCTGGATTACACCGACCGCACCACCTGCATCCTCTTCGGCGATGGAGCCGGAGCCGTGCTTCTAGAGCCGAGCGAAGAATACGGGGTGGTGGACTCTGTGGAGCACACCAACGGTGAGCCGTGGGAGTCGCTGCTGATGCCTGCTGGCGGAAGCCTGCATCCCGCCTCGCACGAGACGGTCGATAACAAGATGCACGCCCTCAAGCAGGACGGCCGCACGGTGTTCAAGTATGCCGTGGTCGGCATGGCCGACGTCGCCGCCGAGATCATGGAGCGCAACAGCCTTGTAGGCGACGATGTGCGCTACCTCGTGCCGCACCAAGCCAACAAGCGCATCATCGACGCTACGCGCCAGCGCATGGGGCTGCGCGAAGATCAGGTCATGCTCAACATCGAGCGCTACGGCAACACGACGGCCGCCACGATCCCGCTCTGCCTGTACGATTGGGAGCCCGAGCTGCGCCAAGGCGACAAGCTGGTGCTGACGGCCTTCGGCGGCGGCCTCACCTGGGGCGCCACCTACCTGACATGGGCGTATGACGGCCAACCGCACGACGCCTGAACGCTCCTGACGTAGACCTCCTCTGATTTCGATGGATGCTTTCCTCTTTCCCGGCCAGGGCTCGCAACACGTGGGCATGGCCGCCGACCTCTACGAGACGTTTCCCGAAGCCCGCGCTGTGCTTGACGAGGCGAACGACGTGCTTGGCTTCGAACTCACCGCCCTCATGTTTGGCGCAGGCGAGGAGTCTGCTGAGGCCGACGCAGAAGCGCTCAAGCAGACCGATATCACGCAGCCCGCCCTCTACGTACATAGCATGGCGGCGCTGGCTGTCCTCACCGCACGTGGCGCACAACCCGCGATGACCGCTGGCCACAGCCTAGGCGAGTACAGCGCTCTCGCCGCCGCTGGCGCGCTCACCTTCGCCGATGGCCTGCGTGCCGTCCGCCTGCGCGGCGAGCTGATGGCGAAGGCCGGCACCGACCGCGTGGGCACCATGGCCGCGATCATCGGCATGTCGGATGCCGACGTGGAAGCCCTCTGCGCCGACGCCACCGCTGGCGATGCCGACTTGGTGCAGCCGGCCAACTACAACTCGCCCGGCCAGGTCGTCATCTCGGGCGATGTGGCTGCGGTAGAGCGGGCCGTGGTAGCTGCCAAGGAGCGCGGGGCCAAGCGCGCACTGCTCTTGCCCGTGAGCGGCGCCTTCCACTCGCCGCTCATGGCCGACGCCCGCGACGGGCTGGCTGCCGGCCTCGCCGACCTCGACATCGCCGTCCCAACGTGCCCCGTCTACCTCAATGTGACGGCCACAGCTACGCAGCATCCCGACGAGATTCGCCAACGTCTGCTGGAGCAACTGACCGCCCCCGTACGCTGGTCGCAAACGCTGCAGGCCATGCATGCCGATGGCGCTGAGGCCTTCACCGAAGTCGGTACGGGCAAAGTGCTCTCTG
>JBCDJT010000216.1:0-4716 GCA_038747545.1 Bacteroidota bacterium | reverse complement strand
GTCATTGCGGACGGGTACGCGGATGCCGCTGGCGTTGGTAGCGGGGTGTTAGGTTGAGGCTTGGAGAGCAGCCAGAACGTCCATCCGGTGAGTAAAACAGCGAGGAGCCCAATGGCTGTGACGAGCGAACGCGGCATGAGGGTGGAGTACGAGGAGCAGGCATCGCCAATATGCAGGGCGCCTATGTGGGATGCAACCGTGCTGCCGAGGGCACCTGCTCGCCCTCCCCCCAAATATGCAGGTGCCGCTACTCGTCGAGGTGGATGACTTCGGCCTGCTTCATCGCCCCGGCCTCTAGCGTTAGGCGCACGCACGTCTTGACTTGGTGGAACCCGTGCCGTCCTGCTGCGCCGGGGTTGATGTAGAGCATGTTGCCGATGGTCTTGTCCCGCTCGATGCGCAGGATATGACTGTGCCCACAGATGAACAGGTCCGGCGGATCGTGCCACAGCCGCTCGCCCATGTTGCGCTGCCACCGCCCTGGGCGCCCCGCGATGTGCGTCATCCAGATCTTGACGCCCTCTACTTCGATCTTGAGGTGTTCTTGCGTGCGGCGGCGCAGCGGCTGCCCGTCGATGTTGCCCCACACGGCACGAGTGGGCGCGAGCGCTTCGAGTTGGTCCAGCACGGCCTCGGTGCCGATGTCGCCCGCGTGCAGGATGCCGTCGACTTCGCCCAGCATCTCAGGGATCGCCGGGTGGAAGTAGCCGTGCGTGTCGGATATAATACCCAGGACCACGAGCGTGCTCAGCGGATGAGGAAGCGGAAGCCGAGCTTCGGCTGCACGCGCTCCCACGAGCCATCGGCGAGCGTCCACTGGTAGGCGGGCAGGCTCACGAACGGGATGACCTGGAAGCTGGGGCGGTTGATCTCCATCCCGAAGCGCGCCCAGATGACGCCGCCGCGGTAGGGTGCCGTGAACGTAGCCTGGTCGCTGGCCGCGTTGAAGTCCGCCTCGCCTGCAGGCATCACGGGCGACTCGACGAGCTCGTAGCGCCCCGCCTCGCCAATCAGGCTGGCAAAGAGGTTGCTCCCCGACTTACCCAGCACCCAGCTGTAGCTGTTCATCAGGTGGATCTCGTAGCCAAGCGCCCGCGAGTACAGCAGGTCGAAGGCGCGTGGCTGATCGAGCACATCGTCGGTGACTTCCGTGAAGGTAGGCACCAGCTGCTCCACACCCAGGCGCACACGGCGCACGCCGATGGCGAAATCGCCATAGAAGAACGGCGAGAACGCATTCGTAGAGATAAACGCCAGGTCCACTTGCGGGAAGCCCACCAGCGCGTTCAGCGACGGGTCCACCGCCAGCCGCAGCGCGTAGCTCGTTTGGTCGACGCCCCAGTAGTACTTAGCGGTCACCCAACTGAGCGCCAGCGATCGGCCCGTGCTGTTGCCCGTGGCGTCTACCATGAGCCCGATGTCGAACTGTGACAGAAGCTGGTAGTCGAGCCGAAAGCGCAGCGCCAGCGGATCGCTAGCTGCCCCGCTGATGGCTTCGTCGGCGACGCCTGCGGGACGGTAGGAGAGGTCCATCGAAAGCGCATAGCCGTCGAAGAAGATGCGGCTGGCCTGCTCGCTGCGGTAGAACGGGTCGTCGAGGGCGAAGGGGCGCTGCGCCCACGCGTCGTGCGTCATCCACGCCATCAGCCCCGCCAGCACGCACGTCATGCGCATGCCGCGTGCCACGCGACGGGAAACCGAAGGAGCCGTGGGTGAGGCACACATCAAGAACAAGGGGGAGCTGACACAGGGCGTACAAGCTGGCCGAAGCATACGCATCGGTTCGCAGATTTTCCATATTCTAATGCCGCAGGCACGTAATGTTCACGTGGGTTCAACGCGGAACGCGTCTTGGCGCATCGGCGGCGAACCCAACGTCGGCTCTTTCATAGACCCCTTCCCCCGTCACTACGTTACAGCTTTTGAGTCATGGCGCGAAAATTCGTCCTCAAGCGCGACACCACGGTGCCTGCTCCTGTTGAGCTGAGCATCGACTACAAGGGCGAGCTGAACCCGCAGCAGTACGCGGCGGCCACGGCGCCGGGGGGAGCCGTGCTGGTGATAGCCGGGGCGGGGACGGGCAAGACGCGCACGCTGGTCTACCGCGTGGCCTACCTCGTGGAGACGGGCACGCAGCCCGAGCACATTGTGCTGCTCACGTTCACGCGCCGCGCCGCCCGCCAGATGGTGACGCGCGCCGCCACCTTGCTGGACGGGCGCTGCCAGAAGGTGCAGGGCGGCACCTTCCACGCGTTCTGCGCCGAGATCCTACGGCGCCACGCCACCCGCATCGGCTTCCCCGGCCACTTCACCATCCTCGACTCGGGCGACGCCGCCGACGTCATCGATGTGCTGCGCACCACACACGGTTACCACAAGAAGGGCAAGCGCTTCCCGCGCAAGAAGACGCTGCTGTCGATGTTCTCGTCCAGCATCAGCCGGGGTCTGCCGCTCGCCGAAGTGCTCGACGCCAACTACCCGCAGTTTCTGGACTACCTCGACGACCTGCAGACGCTCCAGGTCGCCTACGACGACTACAAGCGCCGCCACGGGCTGATGGACTACGACGATCTGCTGGCGCGCACGCTCGAGCTGTTCCGTACGCACGACGCCGTCCGTCGTGAGGTGGCCGCCAACATCCGGCACGTGCTGGTGGACGAGTACCAGGACACCAACCGCCTCCAGTCTGACCTGGTGAAGGCGTTTGCGTCGGTGCACGGCAACGTGATGGCCGTGGGCGACGACGCGCAGAGTATCTACCGCTTCCGGGGGGCTGACTTCCGCAACATCTTCGACTTCCCGCGGCAGTTTCCCGGCACCCACATGCTCAAGCTGGAGCAGAACTACCGCTCCACGCAGCCCATCCTCGACTTCGCCAACCACCTCATCCAGGGCGCGCTACAGAAGTACGACAAGCACCTCTTCACTGACCAGCAGCGCGGCGAGCGCCCGGCGCTCGTCCCCGCCCCCGACGACCGTTTCGAGAGCCGCTTCGTGGCGCAGATGGTGCTGCAGCTGCGCGAGGAGGGTACCCCGCTTAACCGCGTGGCAGTGCTCTTCCGCAGCGGCTTCAACTCGTACGACCTGGAGGTGGAGCTGAACCGCGTCAAGATTCCGTTCGTCAAGTACGGCGGGCTGAAGCTGAGCGAGGCGGCGCACATCAAGGACGTGCTGGCGCACCTGAAGGTGGCCGAGAACCCGCAGGACGCTATTGCCTGGAACCGCATCCTGCAGCTGCTGGAAGGCATCGGGCCAAAGACGGCGCAGACGCTCATCGAGTGGATCACAAGTGCAGAGGAGGACCCGTACCAGCTGGCCGACCGTCCGTATTCGCCGCGCTACATCGAGGAGCTGAAGCGCCTCTTCCACATGCTGCGCGGCCTTCGGAAGCCCGGTGTAGCGCTCACGGCGCAGGTGGAAGGCGTCTTGCAGTACTACGAGCCGATCCTCAAACGTAAATATTTTGAGGATTACCCAAAACGCGAGCAGGACCTCGATCACTTTGTTGCCTTGGCCGATCAGTACCCCAGCCGTAACGCGTTTTTGTCGTCGCTCGCCCTCGACCCCATCGAATTGAGCGCCCTTGACGCCACAGGCGAAGATGAGGACGAAGCCCCCCTAATCCTGAGCACCATCCATAGTGCTAAAGGCCTGGAATTCCACACCGTATTCCTGATCAAAGCGCTGGACGGCGTGCTGCCGTCGGGCTACAGCCTCAAAGATCCCGACGCCCTCGACGAAGAACTGCGGTTACTTTACGTGGCGGTTACGCGCGCCGAAGAGAACCTGTTTATCACGTATCCGATGGTCCAATATCGCCGTTTTCAGGGCGATTACATGGCAAACCCAAGCCGTTTTGTCACAGACGTGCCGGAACGTTTGCTGGAGGTATGTACGTTGGTGGAGGAATCGCCGCCCGCGCTCCCACCGGCGCCTGCGGCTCCTCTGCTTCCGTCACCGCCCGACTACTCGGACGATGGCCTTCCTTTCTAGGCTGTTCTATGGCAAAGCTGCTGCCATCGCCGCCGCACCGGCTTCTTCGGCGCGGCACCTTCCCCGACGGGCGGGTCTATACCATTGCGGCAGCAGAATTCGTACACGTTAAGCAGATCCGCGCGCTCAACATCGAGATCTTCAACGAGGAGCGCATCATCAACACGTTCAGCCGGGACGACCTGATGATGCTCTTGGCCAGCGTAGATCGCAAGCCTGTCGGATTCAAGATTGGCTACCGCGAGAGCCGCCACACATACTACAGCGCCAAGGGTGGCGTGCTGCCTGCGTACCGTCGGCTGGGCCTGGCGCGCATTATGCTGGAGGTGATGATGGAGCAGGTGCAGGAGCGCGGCTACCGCCACTTCGCCTACGACACGTTCCCGAACAAGCACCCCGGCATGACGACCCTCGGCCTGCACGTTGGTTTCCGCGTGGTCAAAGCCGACTTCAACACGGTCTACAACGACTTCAGGCTGCGGCTGGAGAAGCGCCTGACGTGAGTGCTGGGCAAGCGGTATATTGGGCCTAAATCGCCCCGTCTCCTTCGCTCTCCTCCCGCCCATGCGCCGTGCTGTGACTCTACTCGGTGCGCTGACCATCCTCATTGGATGGGGGCTACTCGATGTGCATGCGCAAGACGGCGCGCTGCAACTCGGCAGCGCGGGCTACATCGACCTGGGCGATCCCGATGGCGATGCGTTCGACATCGTAGCGGGGGAG
>JBCDJT010000215.1:0-4758 GCA_038747545.1 Bacteroidota bacterium | reverse complement strand
GTGGTGACGCGTGGCATCGGCGCCGGGTGCGACGAGGAGGCGATCCGTGCGATCATGCAGGCCAAGTTCAAGCCGGGCAAGCAGCGCGGCAAGGCGGTGCCGGTGAAGATGTCGCTGCCCATCACCTTCAAGCTCAAGTAAGCCTTGGTGTAGGATACAGAGTGGCGTAGTCACTCCAAGAGCCCTGCTGGATTCGTCCGGCAGGGCTTCTTTGTTGGCGCAAGCTCAGGGCGTGAGGTGCTGTACCGTTCCGTCGGGATGGCCAACCAGCACGTCGTGCGGCATGCCAATGAATAAGCCATGATCCAACACCCCAGGCATAGCCTTGATGCGCATAGCAAGCGATGCTGGGTCAGTGATAGGACCAAAATGCGCATCGATGATCCACAGGCCCTGGTCGGTTACGACAGGACCGTCTTTCCGCTCGCCCATCCGCAGCGCAGTCTGCGCCCCAAGGCGCTCAAGGGCAAGCCGCACGGGGCCAGTCGCCATCGGCACTACCTCGACGGGCACCGGTTTTCCCGATCCGATCTGCGGCACTTGCTTCGACGCATCCACGAGTACGACGAAACGCTCGGCCAGGGCAGCCACGACGCGCTCACGTGTGTGGGCGGCGCCACGTCCCTTGATCAAGTTGAAGGCGGGATCGACTTCATCGGCACCGTCGAAAGCCAGATCAAGCTGATGAATGGTGTCGAGCGTGGTGAGGGGAAGGCCAGCCTCCCGAGCAAGGCGTTCCGAGGCGAACGAGGTCGCCACGCCAGTAATGGCCAGGGCTTCTTCACGGATACGTGCGCCAAGGGCTTCGATGGCAAACGCCGCCGTCGAGCCCGTGCCAATTCCCACCATCATGCCATCCTCGACCCATGCGGCCACAGTGTGGCCTGTCGCTTGCTTGGCTTTTGTTGCGTCGGTCATGGTGGTAGGTGCCTCGTTCGTGCGCAGTGTCGCACAAAAGCTACGCTACGACAGACCAGAGGCGCGTGCAGATCCGCAGAATCTAGCTGAACGCTTCTTCCAGCTCCGCCGCGAAGCTGAGCACCGCTGCGGCAAAGCCGTCCACTTCGACCTGTGCGACCGTTGCTGTGCTTTCCACCAGCCCGAGTCCGTCGGTGTACAAGCCACGCGCTGCCTCGACCAGTTCAGGCGTGGCGACGGGGTAGAGGCTGAGGAGGCGTTGGTGCGTACGCTGCAACAGATCCACGAGGCGCTGCAGCGTGGTGAGGCCGTCGAAGTGGCGGACGGCCCGGGCATCAGCGTCTTCATCGACACGGTGAAGCAGCACATGCGTTGTGCGCAGTTGAAGAGCCTCGGTCTGCAGCGTGCGAATAGCCTCCTGCACGTACGCCTCGGCCACGCCTTGCGGCTCATCCTCAGTGGGGTCAATGCCAGCCTTCCGCTCGCGCCATGCCCGGCTGATCCGGGCCGCCGCCGTCAGCGTAGCCGCTAGCACGAGCGTCTGGAAGAGGCCTGGGGCGCTATCGTCGTTATCTGGTCTCAGGTCAGCAGGTCTCACGTCTAGAGGTCGCGTGTCGTGCCTGTGTACGCACAGCCAAGCATCGAGTCTCCCAGGTTGAAGTAACCGACCTGAGACCTTCGACCTTCCGACCTGAGACTGCATTCAGAGCCGTTCCTTGCGCTCTAGGTACAGCGCCCGAAACAGCATGTACGCCGTCTCTGCCGACTCCATGGTGAACCAGTAGTTGATGCCTGCGCCCACGGCGGCTCCTGCGATGGGAATAGCTTGGGCCAGCTTGCGCCCGACGATGTTCTTGGCGATCTCGCGCGGCAGATGGCGGTTCTGCTCGCGGAAGGTGCCGCTGGTGCGCCCGCGGTATTCCAGGTTGTTCGCGAACGCCGCCGCCGCCACGCTCACCTCACGCAGTGCGAGATGCTTGGCCTCTTTGCTGTTGGAGGCCGCCACGTTGAAGATGGCCAGCACGAGCGGCCGGAACGACGAGTCGCGCATGGCAAAGCCGTACGCCGCGCCAATCTGCTGGATCATGCGCAAGTTGATGCCAAACAGCAGCGGGATGTCGGCGATGATGAGCACAGCGCCCCCAAAGCCGGTACCGCCACCTTCGATGGCCGCCAGGACAGCGTTCTCCGTGAACAAGCCCTTGGCAAGCGGATCAAGTTGCTCCAAGTCGGCGCTGCGCAAGTCGTCGATGCTGTTTACGTCGAGGCCGCGCGCGCGCGCCTTGGCGAGCATGTCGTTGGCGTCGTATGTCCAGCCGGAGGCGTCGCTGAGGGCCTTGAGGAACTGCTCCAGCGCCTCGTCGGCCTGGTCTACGAGGGCTTCAGGCGCCACACGCTCCACCACCCAGTCGAACGGCTTCATCGCCCAGTCGAACGCCTGCTTGATAAGCGACGCCTCGCCGCGCTGCCACGTTTCGATCTCGCGTTGGACGTTCTTTTCGTAGGAGGTAAGGCGCATAGGGTAGGATCTGCTTGGAGAAGGAGAGACGGCGCCTCCCCGGCAGCGCCGCGTCAGGTCATGACGCCGTACTTCTTGAGGAGACGATACATGGTGGCACGCCCGATGCCGAGTTCGACCGCCGCCTTGTCTACGTTGCCGTCGCACAGGCGGTAGGCGCGCTCCACGGCTTGGCGCTTCAGGTCCTCCAGCGAGACGATGTCGGCCTCGTCGGTGCCCAGCGTGACGCCCGCCACGGCTTCCTCGGCATGGGCTCCGCCTATACTGTACGTTTCCGCGACAGGTTGCACGGCAGCGGGCTGGGCGGGCGTTGGGGCGGCGACAGGCGCTGGCGCCGCAGCCTGTGGCGACGGCGACAGGCGGTCCGCCCAAGGCGAGATGGCCGCGTGGGCATGCAGCATCAGATCGCTGGCCTGGATGTCGTCGGTGTCAGCGATTAGGATGGCGCGCTCGATGGCGCTCTTGAGCTCGCGCACGTTGCCGGGCCACGAATACTCAACAATGGCGCGGCGGGCCGCGGCGGAGAGCTTCTTGCCTCGGAATTCCTCGTGGTCGCGCAGATATTCTTTGAGGAAGTGACTGGCCAAGACCAAGATGTCGCCACTGCGCTCGCGGAGGGGCGGCATCTGCACAGGGTACTGGAAGAGGCGGTAGTACAGGTCCTCGCGGAACGTGCCTTCCCTGATCATCTTGATGATGTCGCGGTTGGTGGCCGAGATCACGCGTACATTGACTTCGATGGTCTGGTTACCGCCCACACGCTGGAACTCCTGGCCCTGCAGCACGCGCAGCAGCTTCGCCTGGAGATCCAGGTTCAACTCGCCGATCTCGTCAAGAAAGATGGTGCCGTTGTGCGCCTGCTCGAACTTGCCAATCTTGCGGCTGGTGGCGCCCGTGAACGAGCCTTTCTCGTGCCCGAAGAACTCGCTCTCCATCAGGTCGCGCGGGATGGCGGCCGAGTTGACCACCACAAATGGCGCGCGCTTGCGCTTGCTGTTGTAGTGGATAGCTTTGGCTACCAACTCTTTGCCCGTGCCGCTCTCGCCCTGGATGGCCACCGTCAGGTCGCCGCGCAGGGCTTTGTGGATCAGCCGGTAGACCTTCTGCATGGCGGGGCTGTCGCCGATGAGGCCTTTGACGGCGTACCGCTTCGACACCTCCTCGCGCAGGCTCTCCAACTCCCGCGACATCGACACCTTGTCGAGCACGTTCTTGACGACGGTCTCCAGCTTGATGAGATCGTCCTGGCCCTTGGTGATGTAGTCGTACGCGCCCAGCTTCATCGCCTCCACGGCGGTGTCGATCACACCTTGGGCGGAGACCATGATGACAGGCACATCGGGGTTTACCTCACGGGTGCGTCGCAGCACCTCGATCCCATCAATGCCGGGCATCATGATGTCGAGCAGCATTAGATCAGGTCGTTCGCCCAGGCGCTGCAGCACCTCCTCGCCGTGGTTGAACGTCTTAACGGTGTAGTTCGGGTTCTTGTCGAGCCGATAGCTGAGCATACGTGCGTAATGCTTATCGTCATCGACCACAAAAATGCGATAGGTCATGAAGGCCTCCAGAGGCATGCATCGCCTCGACCAGCGTGGGTTCTAGGGTAGCAGCACCTGATGGTAAAGCGCCCAATGGCAGGGGCACTGCACAAGAAATATATCCCCCCTACCTCGCTGTATCAAATTGATATTTTCTAGCGAAGCGCTTTCCACGTGGGATTTGTGCCAGCGCGCGCACTACCACTGTGACATTTATACACAATTGTGTACAAGGTGTGGATAATGCCCAAGATCAGATCAGGACGAGCCCCAGGATGCCGACCAAGAAGCAGTAGTACGCGAAGTACTGGAGCTTGCCTTTGCGCACGAAGTCGAGCATGATTTTGATGGCGATGATGCCCGACACGTAGGCGATGACGGTGCCGATGAGCAGCGGTCCCCACTCGAACGCGGCTTGCGCCGAGAGGTCGAGCGTCTTGAGCAGCGTGGCGCCGAGGACCACGGGCAAGAGCATCAGAAAAGAGAAATTCGCGGCCTTCTCGGGCTTCACGTTCTGGTAGAGCGCAGTGCAGATGGTGGCGCCCGAACGCGAGATGCCCGGCAGCATCGCCGCCGACTGCGCCACACCCACGAAGAAGGCTTTGACGGGTGTCAGCTTGCCGCTTGGGTTCTTGCGCAGCAGCGTGAGCAGCAGCAGCACGCCCGTCACCAGCAGCATGCCCGAGGCGAAGCGCGGGTCGCTGAAGCGAGCCTCTAGGAAGTCCTTGAAGAAGATGTACGTGATGCCTGTGGGCACGAGCGTGATAAGGATGAAGAGTG
>JBCDJT010000214.1:0-4891 GCA_038747545.1 Bacteroidota bacterium | reverse complement strand
GGCGTGTCGTAGTTGATGACGTGCGAAATGCTGTCCACGTCGATACCGCGCGCGGCCACGTCGGTAGCGACGAGCACCTTGAATCGGCCCGACCGGAAGCCCGCGAGGGCCTTCTCCCGCTGCTTCTGCGAGCGGTTCGAGTGCATGACGGTGGCGCTGAAGCCTTTCTTGGTCAGCTTGCGCACGATACGGTCGGCGCGGTACTTCGTGCGCGAGAATACGATCACGCTGTCCACGTCCTCTGTCTCCAGCACATGGCAGAGCAGCCCGATCTTCTCGTTCGGCAGCACCCGGCAGACGCTCTGGTCCACCGTCTTCGCCGGGTTGCGGCGCTGGCCCACCTGGATGTACTCGGGCTCCGTCTGGATGCTCTGGGCAAGTTCTTGGATGGCTTTCGGCATCGTCGCAGAGAACAGCAGCGTCTGGCGCTGCTTGGGGACGGCCGCGGCAATCTTGCGGATGTCTTTGATGAAGCCCATGTCGAACATGCGATCGGCTTCGTCGAGGATGAACACGCCTACTTTCGAGAGGCTGATGGCGCCGCGATCCATCAGGTCGAGCAGACGGCCTGGCGTGGCAACCACGATATCAACGCCGCGCCGCAGCGTGCGGATCTGCCGGTCGATGCTGGTGCCGCCGAACACGGCGAGGCTGAGGAACGGCGTGAACTGGCCGTAGCTGCGCGTCGCTTTTTCAACTTGCAGGGCGAGTTCGCGCGTGGGCACAACGACCAGGGCGCGCACCGGGCGACCGCGCTTGGGGCGTGGCATTTCGTAGAGGCGGTGCAGCATCGGCAGCACGAACGCTGCCGTCTTGCCCGTCCCGGTCTGGGCGCAACCGATGAGGTCGCGCCCTTCCACCGCCAAGGGAATGGCCGCGGCTTGGATGGGTGAAGGGGTAGTGTAGCCTGCGCGGCTCACGCCTTTGAGCGTGTTGCCTTTGAGGCCGAGGGCTTTAAAATCGGACATAGATGAGATACGTGGGCACGCGTAGCCACTCAGGCTGGCTATGCCACAGGCTGTCTGGGATCCGCAGGGGCGCTGCCGAATCGCCAGGGCGGCGTGCAGCGCAGTACGAGGGGCCTCAACCGGGTGCGTCTGTGCGCCTGCCTGGGAAGCCGATTCCGGAGAGCGGTGTAGAAGGTTCCGCTACCGAGACATGATGAACCGGGAACGGCGTGTGACAAGCATGTATGCTAATACCCCGCCGAAGTTGGGCACCGCACACGAAGCCTCGGCGAATACGCAGGGGGCACGCCATACCTCAAAGAATTGTGATCCCGAGCGGCGGCCACAGGCCAGAGCCGAGGGATCTCCCACTTGTTCGTAGTGCAAGACGTGTGCGGGGGAGATCCCTCGACTTTGCTCGGGATGACAATATAGAACGTCCAACCAGCCCCGAAACTAGAGCGCTTATTCGTACCGCAGGGCCTGGATGGGATCGCTGAGCGCCGTCCTAATGGCTTGGTAGCTAATCGTGGAGAGAGCGATGGCGAACGCGAGCAAGCCCGCCAGCACGAACGGCCCTGCCCCCAGATTCGTCTGATAGGCAAAGCCGCTCATCCACTGGTCCAGCGCGCAGTAGGCCACGGGCCATGCCACCACCACTGCGATACTGACGAGCAGCACAAACTCCTTCGACAGGAGGCCCACAAGCTGTGACACGGGGGCGCCGAGCACTTTGCGGATGCCGATCTCCTTCGTCCGCTGCTCTGCCATGTAGGACGCTAGGCCAAACAGGCCGAGGCAGGCCACAAGCACCGCCAGCCCGGCGAAGACGCTTGCCACGGTGCCCAACGTTGTCTCCGCGCGGTACATGGCTTCGAGATCGTCATCCAAGAAGAAGTAATCCAGCGGACGCTCCGGCACACGAGCCGCCCAGGTGTCCTCGATGAAACTGACTGCCTCGCGCACCTGCCCGCTGCCGATCCGCACCGCGATGTAGCGCCCGAAGAACTGGAACGCGCCCGGATCATCGCGCAGCCGATCCATGACGAACGGCCCGATGCTCTCGTGCAACGACGCGTAGTGGAAGTCCTCCGTCACACCGATGACCGCGCGGCCGTTGATCTGCCGCCCCAGCGCCTCCTCGGGCGTGCCCCACCCCAGCGACCGCACCATCGCCTCGTTGATGACGATAGCGTCGGTGCCATCCGTCGGGAAGTCGTCGCTGTAGCCGCGCCCCGCTGCCATCTCGATGCCGAGGGTAGCGGCGAAGTCGTTGTGGACCATCAGCCGGTTCTGCTGCACGGGGTCAGCACTCCCCTCTACTTGGAAGTTGCCCGTCTGGTACTTCTTGCCCACGACGTCCTCGGCCACGGTCACGGCCTGGATGGACGCGTGATCCAGCAGTTCGTCCTTGAACGCGTCGTACTGATCGAGTATGGGCGTGCGGAACGCCGAGACGTACAGCACAGCCTCACGATCGAACCCGAGACGCGCCTCCTGCAGGTAGCTGATCTGGCTGTAGATGGCGAACGTAGCGACCATCAGCACAATCGAGATCGCGAACTGCGTCACTACCAGTCCTTTGCGTAACAGCGTGGCCACGCTGACCTGTCGCACCTGCACCGTGCCCTTGAGCACCAGCGCGGGCTTGTAGCCCGAGAGCACCACGGCGGGATAGAGCCCCGCCAGCGTGCCCGTCACCAGCGGCACCGCGACGAGCACAGCCAGCAGCAGCGGGTTCTGCAGCGGATTGAACGCCAGTGCCTTCCCGGCGAGCGCGTTGAGCGCAGGGAGCAACGCCCACACCAGCGGCAGCGCCACCAGCACGGCCAACGCGCTCGTCAGGATAGCCTCGCCCAAAAACTGCCCGATGAGCTGCTGCCGATGCGCGCCCAGCGCCTTGCGCATCCCCACCTCGCGTGCCCGCTTCACCGACCGCGCCGACGCCAGATTTGTAAAGTTGATACACGCGATCAGCAGGATGAAGATGGCGATCGCCGAGAAGATGTAGACGTACGCCACGTCGCTGTTGGCCTGCACCTCGTAATCCAGGCTGGAGTGGAGGTGGATGTCGGTGAGGGGCTGGAGGTAGAGGCGCGTGACGGGCTTGATGACCTCGGGGAAGTACTGCTGCACGAAGCCGGGGAACTGCGCCTCCAGCGTCTCGGGCATCGCGTTGTCGGCCAGCATCACGTACGTCCACGCCGGATTCCAGTACCAGCTGTCGATGGGCCGCCGCTCGCCCGTGTAGAGGTTGTCGAGCGTTTCGAACGAGGCCAGGAAGTCGAACGGGAGGTGCGTGTTCTCGGGCACATCGGCCATGACGCCCGTCACGGTGAGGTCGTGCTCGTTCTCGAACCGCAGCGTCTTGCCGATGGGGTTATCGCTGCCAAAGTAGCGCTGCGCCGTGCGTTGCGTGAGGACGACCGTGTTGGGCTCCACGAGCGCTGTGGATGCGCTCCCCTGCACCAGCGGATATGTAAAGACGTCGAACACCGCAGCATCCGCGAAGAAGAAGCGCGGCTCGTTGAAACGCGTGACCTCACCATCTTCCGCGGCGTACTCCAGCGTCAGCGTAGGCGCCTGCAGGTTGAAGAAGCGCACAGCGTGCTCGACCAGGTGCGGAAAGTCGGCCTCCAGCGTCTCGCCCACCGGCACCGGGTTGCTCGCCGACTCCTCCGAGCCTTCGATGATCTCCACGACGCGGTAGATACGGTCGGCGTTGGTGTGGAAGCGGTCGTAGCTGCGCTCGTCCTGCACGTACAGCACAATCAGCGTGAAGCACGTGACGCCTATGGCCAGCCCAAAGATGTTGATGAACGAGTAGCCCTTGTGCTTGCGCAGCGTGCGGAGGGCGATGGTGAGGTAGTTACGCAGCATGATGAATCCCCAAACCAGGGCTTGTTCGATGAATCGCGGGAGGGAGCGCAGCACCTGCCGCCGGTACCAGCGCCGGGCCTGCCGGACGCCGTGGGTCTCGGCGCGCTCGTGGAACTCTTCGTGCAAGTCGCCCAGCACGGCCATCTGATCGTCGATGGGCAGCAGGCGCTCGAAGAGCCAGCGGCCGAAGGAGGGCGGAGCGTGCTTCATGCGTCGTCTCGCTTATCCGGTGCCGAGGGTCAGCTTCGGGAACGAGGCCCACATGGCCTGCTGCACCCGCTGCACTTCCTGGAGCGCGGCGATGCCTTTGGGCGTGAGCTTATAGTAGCGCTTGCTGCGCCCCCCCCGCTCCGCCGTCGGTTCGCCTTGGTAGCTGCTCAGGAGCCGCCGCTTCGCCATCCGGTCCAGCGGCACGTACACCGAGCCGATGGCCCAGTCTTCGCCTGTCACCTGCTGCAGGTGCTTTCGGATCTGCACCCCATAGGCATCGCCTTGGAGATGCCACACCGCGAGTAGCACCAACTCTTCAGCGCGAGACAACAGCTTCGAGCCCATATCTTTCTGTTTTTAGAATCAATCAGATCACGCACCAGACGAGATCCTGGCTTTGTTTGTTTCACGATTTAGAATAAAAAGCTTTCCTGGGCAACAAGCCAGCCCGGATCGCGAAGCCCACCGCGCCGTTAGGAAGCGCTTCCTACGACTCATCACCAGATACGGCCTATGCTTCCGCTCTCCACCTCTACCGACAAACCGCCCCACAACATCCCCGATGAGATGACGCCTGCCGACGTGGCGGCGTGGAACCAGGCACGCATCAAAGACCTGTGGCGCGTCTTCCGCATCATGTCGGAGTTTGTGGAGGGTTTTGAGACGCTTTCGGAGGTAGGCGCGGCGGTGACGGTCTTTGGCTCGGCGCGGACCAAGCCCGGCGAGACGTATTACGAGCTCACCCGCGATGTAGCGAAGCAACTGGTGGCGCACAACTTCGGCGTGATCACGGGCGGCGGCCCTGGGATCATGGAGGCCGCCAACCGCGGCGCACACGAGGCGGGCGGCACCTC
>JBCDJT010000213.1:0-5070 GCA_038747545.1 Bacteroidota bacterium | reverse complement strand
GCTTTTGCGCGCATCGCCCATCGATTAACCCTGGATGCACGTCGCATCAAACCCGTGAGAATCGCTATGACCACGCAACTACAAGAACGCCTGCCGCAGCTGTTGATGGCCTTCCTCCTCGCCGCGCTGCTCGTGCCTGGCGCATACGCACAAAGAGGCAACCACATCGAAGGGGAGAGTGCCGGGGCGAACCTCACCACTGGCGAATTCAACACGGTCGTCGGCGACTTTGCAGGTTTCGCACTCACGTCTGTAGATAGGGTGACGTTTTTGGGCTACCAAGCCGGGTACAACACCACCGCTGGCCAGGTGGTCGCGCTGGGGTACCAGGCCGGCCTTGGCAATGCGGCAAGCTTCCACAACGTTTTCGTGGGTTTTGAGGCGGGCCTCAACAACATTGGAGGGGAAGACGTCATCGGACTCGGTGACGACAACACGTTCGTGGGCTCCGAGGCTGGGCAGGAAAACACCACCGGCTACGACAACACGTTCGTCGGCGAAGAAGCTGGCGAGTGCAACACTACGGGCTACGAAAACACCTACGTCGGCCACCAAGCCGGCAAAACAGGCGAATCCCTCTGCGAAGACTTCCAGGACAACGACCTCTTCGGCACAGGCTTTAGAAACACCGGCGTGGGTAACCTCGCCCTCAGCGACGTCATGTCCGGCTTTAGAAACACCGCCGTCGGATCGGGCAGCCTCCAGGACCTCACCACGGGCGACCGCAACACCGCCCTCGGCGACTCCGCTGGCACCGACATCAGCGATGGCCGCTACAACACCATGCTCGGCCAAGCCGCTGGGGCCGTCACCGAGCACGCCAGCTTCAACACGTTCGTCGGCGCCTGGGCTGGCGGCGACAACAACCGCACGAACAACACCGATGATGCCAACCGCAACACGTACGTGGGCTACTACGCGGGGTACACCAACCGCGAGGGGGAGGACAACGTGGGGATGGGCCACAACGCCGATTTCAGCTCACAGGGTAGCAACAGCGGCAACGACCGCAACGTGTTCATCGGCGCGGAGTCGTTGATAGACGGCAGCAACTTGACGCGTGGCCGTGACGACAACGTAATCGTGGGCTACGGCACCCGCGCGGCGGCAGACGGCGTGGTGGCGCTGGGCTACGAGGCGGACGTAGCGGGTGCGAGCGGTATTGCGATAGGCTCCTTGGCGGACCTGGACAACGCGGGCGGCGTGGTGATCGGTACGGAGGCGGTGGGTACGGGCACGAACGGCATCGCGGTGGGCGCCGAGAGCGCGGTGTCGGCGGAGAATGGGATAGCGATTGGTGAGGAGGTGAGCGTGTCGGCGGAGAACGAGGTCACCATCGGCAACAGCGATATGGAGGCGATAGGTGGCATCGTGAACTGGACGGCGACGAGTGATGCGCGGTTGAAGACGGACGTGCGGGAGGATGTGCCGGGGTTGTCGTTTGTCACCCAGCTGCGCCCGGTCCGATACCGCTTCGCGTCGGGTGGCGGGGTGGATGGTGCGCCGAGTGGCAAGTCAGCGCAATGGCAGACGGGGTTCTTGGCGCAGGAGGTAGAGTCGGCGGCTGAAGCAGTCGGCTTTGGATTCAGCGGCGTGGTGGCTCCGGTGGCGGGGCGTGCGCACTATGGGCTGCGGTACGCGGAGTTTGTGGTACCGCTGACGCGAGCCGTGCAGGAGTTGGACCTTCAAGAACAGGCGCTTTCCACCAACTTCGGCACGCTCAACAACCGTCTGACCCACCTAGAGGCGCAGGCCAAGACGCAGCAGACAGGCTTGGTCAATGTACCCGCCGCAGTAACCGCGCAGGACGTACAGCAGGCCGAAGACACACTGACGCGGCTGGAGGCGCTGGCTGCCGAGCACTAAACGCCCCGATTGCCAGCTGCTGCCCTCGTTGTCTGCGTAGCCTTGTCGTGGCTGGTGCGTGCGTGTCTGTAACCACTGCGTGACCTACCGCTCAGGAAGCGGACTGCGGTCCGTTGTGCGGGGAACAACGCCCGTCGCGTTGCCTTCGCGACCGCCACTGATGATGTGGTTCACGACGAGGACGCGGCAAGCGCATGACCGACAACACAAAGCCCAAGGATCACCTGCGGGAGTGGCAGATGTTCTTCGCCCTCGACGACAACGGCGACGGCACGATACCCGCCACCGCCATCCGCGAGGCGCTGCACGATGCGGGCTTGGGCGAACGCGACCAGCGGTTGTCGGACCTGTTTGCCGACCTTGATGCCCTCGAAACCGATTCGCTCGATTTTCAGGCGTTTCTCGAAATTATCGGCCCGTCCCGGCTCCTGGTGGAGCGCGCAATCCAGGGCGACCTGGCTATTCCCGACTTCGATGATTTCTCGCGGCAGGTGGCGGCCATGTTTGGGGAGACGGCCGCCAACCGTGCGGGTACGCAGCCAGACTACATCGCGCCGCTGCAAGAGTGGGACCCCGACGCCTTCGGAGCCGCCGTCGTGAGCATCGACGGCCAGGTGCTGCAGCTGGGCGAGGCCACGGTCGATTTCTCCATCCAGTCCATGAGCAAGCCCTTCAACTACGCCTTCGCGCTTGAAGCGTTAGGCGAGGCAAAAGTGCATGAGCATATCGGCATGGAGCCTTCCGGGCGGCCCTTCAATGCCCGCGTCCTGCTCGACGATGGCACCGCACGTCCGCACAATCCCATGATCAACGCTGGCGCCATCATGACGGCTGCGCTGATCAAGCCGGATCTGCCCGTACACAAACGGTTGGCGCACGTACGGCAGACGTGGGCGCGTCTCATCGGTGGGAAAGCGCAGCCGCGCTTCAACGCGTGGATGGCCCAGGAGGAGATGCGGACGGGCGACATCAACCGGTCGCTCGGGTACATGATGAAGGCTGCGGGCGTGTTGCCCAAGGGGGCAGACGCCGTGGACCACGACCTCCGTGACGCGTTGGAGCTGTATTTCAATAGCTGCTCGCTGGAGATGACGGCTACCGAGGCCGCAATGGCTGCGGCGACCCTTGCCAATGGCGGTGTGTGCCCCGTGACGCAAGAACGCGTGCTCCAGTCCGGCGTGGTCCGTCACTGCCTGTCGCTGATGCAGATGTGTGGCATGTACGATGGCAGTGGCGAGTTCTGTTTTCACATAGGACTGCCCGCCAAGAGCGGTGTGGGCGGTGGCGTCCTGCTCGTCGTTCCTGGACTGATGGGCCTCTGCTTCTGGTCACCGAGGCTAGACCGCAACGGCAACAGCGTGCGGGGCGTGGCGATGGCCAAGCGCCTCACCGAGACGTACCGCCTCCACCTCTATGACATGGTCACGGACCGAGGCGAGCGGATCGACCCGCGTGTGCCTATTGCCCGCTGGCAAGCGTCGTTGGCCTCACAAGCCCTGTGGGCCGCCAGCGACGGAGACCTGCGGACGCTTCGGCGTCTGCACGGCGAGCATGTGGACCTGCAAAAAGGCGATTACGACCTGCGTTCGCCGATGCACCTGGCAGCTGCCGAGGGCAACACCGAGACCGTCGCCTTCTTGCTGGAACGGGGCGTCAACCCCAACCTGCCGGACCGCTGGGGCGGCTGTCCGCTAGACGACGCCCTCCTAGGAGGCCACGAGGAGACGATTGCGCTGCTCACGCGCCACGGTGCGCAGTCGGGCCCGGCCGATCACCTCGCCACCGAAGGCCCCACCGACCCATGCGACGCCTACGGCGATGCCAACATCGTGGCCGAGCTGCTGTGGGCGGCGGCACGGGGCAGCGTCAGCGGCCTGCGGCGTTTGGTAGCGCTGGGCGTGCCCATCAGCGCAGCCGACTATGACGGCCGTACGGCGCTCCACCTCGCTGCGGCAGAAAACAAGGCCGCAGCAGTTCGCTACTTGCTAGCGCACGGTCACCCCAAGCACGTCCGCGACCGCTGGAACGCCACCCCGCTCGATGAGGCACGGCGGGAGGGGAGCGACGCCGTTATAGCACTGCTGGAAGCCTGATACCGGCTCTGGCAATGTGTAGTGTAGCGCACCGTCTAATCTTGTCATCCCGAGCGGAGTCGAGAAACCGAAGGTTCACGGAACGTAAATCTCCCCCGTTCAAGAATTGCACGACCTCAAAGTGGGAGATTTACCTGCGGTGTGCTTCGCGCTCTCGGCTACAGCCGTTGGCTTCTGCTCGGGATGACAGTCTCGATCGCACAGTCATCTCCTAGCTTCGGTTAAGAGGTGTGATTGCCCACGCGCCTCGAAGAAATGACCGATCGAGATCTGCTTATCAGGTCATACTCGAAGTCCTTTCTCCTAGGGAGGAGAGGGACAGGGTGAGGTCGAAATAAGGGATGGCAACGAGGCCTGTTTACCTCACCCCAGCTCTCGCCTACCTCATACTGGAGCGCGCTCCCTATGCTGGTTCAGGCGACATGGCCACTGGACAAATCGATAGCACAAACAGCTTTTGGGGCTGGCTTTAGAGGGTTTTGTCCCTTTCGGATATGCTTTTGTCCCATCTCAATACGCACGGTAGGGGCATCTTGCGGATGCGGTTGGCGGCTTCCGGCAGCCCAACCACAGCATCACAGCGCCATCGCCTCAGAACGTCTTCACCCGCAAACGAGACATGCAACTTTTGCGACCGTGTACCACGACTCACACACGCGTTGACGTGTGTCGGCAGCTCGTCCTCGCACTGAGCCTCACGGTGTTGACTGTGCCCGCGTTTGCACAGTCGGCCTCCAAGGGGCTAGGCCAAGCGAGCGAGGCCGAGGCGTTCGTGTCGGGAGGGGCCGTCGTCAACACCACCACGAGCGGCGATCAGCAGAACCCGAGCCTCGCCGCCAACGCCACCGGGGCGTATGTCATCGCGTGGGAGAGCCTTGAGGAAGACGGCAGCGGCTACGGCGTTTACGCCCAGCGCTACGACAGCAACGGCGACGCCCAGGGCTCGCCCTTCCTCGTCAACACGGGCACCACCTCGGGCAACCAGCAGCACCCCGGCACCGCCATGCTGCCCGACGGGCGCTTCGCCATCGTGTGGATGAGCGATGACAGCGGCACCTGGAACCTGACCCTGCAGCGCTACGCCGCCGACGGCACCACGGTCGGCAGCGTC
>JBCDJT010000212.1:0-5077 GCA_038747545.1 Bacteroidota bacterium | reverse complement strand
TCTCGAACAGGAACGCCACAAGGTCGGTTTCTTGCGCGGGCGTGAGGCTGAGGTGCTGCTCAATCATCGAGCGCCGGAAGTAGCGTTCGTACTCCACCACCGTGCGCGACATCCGCTCAACGGAGAGCAAGTAGTCGAGGCGCCCGTAGACAAACTTAGGCACGAACAGCGGGTCCTCGAACGAGAACGTGCCGTAGTTGAAGACCAGATCTTCGCCCGTGATGCGGTTCTGCACGCGGAAGGCGCTGTGGCCGAAGCGCGAATATACCTGATCGCCGGGCAGCATCGTGAGTACGGAGACGTGCCACGGGTCGTCGGTCGCCGAGCTATCGGCGGGCTGGGCGTGGGCACTCGCCAGCGTGACGAGAACGAAGACCGCAAGGACGAGGGGGCGCATGGGACAGGGCACGATGAGCAAGGCGCGTTCTACCGCGGCACGCCAGGGCGGTTCATCTTTCCAAAGGGGGTACTTGCTTGCATCTCCGAAGTCAACGACCTATCCTGACCCAATATACTACCTAAGCCGTACGTCAAGATGCGCTCATCGACGCTTGCTTTCCTGTTTCTGGTCGTTACTGCATCGGTGCAGGCGCAAACGGCCTCCGTGCAAGGCCGCGTGATCAACGCCGAGACGGGTGAGCCGATGGCCAATATCCCCGTCGACCTCCGCTCGGTCCACAACACGACGCCCCGCGTCTGGCGCACCACACATACCGACGCCGACGGCACTTTTGCCTTGGAGGCGCTGCCCAACGAACGGCCCCATCGCCTCCGCGCCGTCGTGGCTAGCCCCACGGCCGACTTCATCCTCATCACGCCCTCCTTCCGCGCCGACACCACGGCGCACTTTACCTTTGCCTTCACGCTCAACGACGCCGCACAGCCCGAGGCCACGTTCGGCTTCGTGCCTGACCCGTCGGCGCCCAGGCGCACGCTCATGGGCACGGTGTTCGACGCTGCGACAGGACAACCTCTTCCCGATGCCACTGTAGCCATCCACTCCACATCGAACGGTGCCCTGAGGCCCGATGGACGCTTCGCATACGTCCTCCACACCGACTCCACGGGGCGCTATGCGCAACGCGTGCCCACGACAGAGGGCAGAGCCGTTATCACCGTGAATCGGCTCGGATTCAGCCTGCTCTCGGTCAACACGGGGCTAGACACACAGGGCTCCAACAATTTCTACTTGTTGGAGACGGCGACTTGGATTGAGGACATCGCTTCCCCCATCGGCTACGTCCGGCATGCTGGGTCGAACACCGCGATCGCGCAGGACGCGGCGGCGTTACAGGCACTGGAGATGCGCTCGGGGATGACAGGCGCTCTGCATCTCAAGCAAGACGCCCCGACGCTGCTCACCGGCCAGATCCTCAGCGGTGACACTCCTGCTGCAGGCGCCATGGTTGAACTGCTCGGCACGCCCTACACCGCTGTCACCGACAACGACGGGCGCTTCTTCCTGGGCGAGCTTCCCGCGGCGATGTACCGTTTTCGCATTGTTTACGGCAGCACGGAGGAGACCACGCCACAGCTGCTGCTCACACGCGGGCTCAACGACTTCGCGTTCACGCTGGATGCCGCCGAAAACTGAGCGGGCCATCTGGCACCCACGGCCAAAAATCCGTAGCCTGCGCGCACGTCTCACCGGATACCCGCTGCCATGGCTTCAAAACGGACCTCGATGGGCTACGTGGCGCTCGAAGCGCTGTTGGTGGTCCTCGCCGTGACCCTGGCGTGGGGCCTCAACACCTGGCGAACGCACCAGATCGAGGAGCGGCAAGCGCACGCCACCTTGGCGAGCCTCACTGAGGAACTATCCGCCAACCGCGACGCGGTGCTGGCGTCCTATACGTACCACACGGCGCTGACCGACACGCTGCGCGCGCTCATCGGGCGCGGCGCCCCGGCCTCGCGACAGACCTTCAGCGAGGGCTTCCTGGCTCGAGGCACGCCGCTGCACGCCGCCTGGGATGCCGCCGAAGCCTCGGGACGGCTCAGCTACGTAGCTGACCACTTGGGCGAGGACACGCTGCTGACGTATGCGCGGGTGTACCAGCAGCAGGCCACCTACAGCGCGCAGAAAAGCGCCGTCAGCGGGCTCATCTACGAGCGGCTGATGGACCTCGGGGTGCTGGGGATGGTGCAAAACTACCGTAACCACACGCAGATTGTGGCCTCCATCGCCTACCTTGAGCGCGAGTTGCTGACCCTCTACAACGCCACGCTGCCCGACAGCACCGCCGTTCCCCCGCTCTTTAGCCCGTAAGTCGCTATGGCATCGACGAAAACGATCTCCGTGAAGGCGCTCCTGATCGAGTCCACCTTTATCGTGATTGGCGTGGCCATTGCGCTGGGTGCCAACGAGGTCCGCGAGTATTTCCGCGACCAGAAGCGAGCAGAGCAGACCCTGTCGGCGATGGCCAACGAGCTGTGCCGCAACTACGCGCATGTGTCCGATCGGGTAGCCTATTACCTGCCCATGCGCGATACCTTGTTCGCCGTAGTACGGGAGACACCCGAGGTCCGCTTTAAGGGGAGCAACTTTCCGCAGCACCGTGGCGCACAGCCCTTCTTTTTGACCTCAGCGGGGTTCGACGTGGCGCTTTCCTCCACCGTCCTGACCCACATCGACCCGAACTTGGTGGGCCAGATTGCCAGAGTCTATGAACTGCAGGACATGGTGGAGATGCTGCAACAGCGATTCTTACAAGCCGTCATCAATGGTAATCTAGATACCGTGGCGGGTAATCTGAGCTATTTTGCCGAGTCCGCTGGAGGAGGACTTGAAGCCAAAAGGCAATACGAGCAGCTCATCCCCAAACTCCCCAATGTACCTAGCGAATGCCTCGCCGCCCTCCCCTCCTTGTCTCAACCAACGCCATGACGCCACGCTACGCGCTTCTCTCGCTCTCCCTGCTGCTCCTGCTCTGCCCCGTGCTCGCCTTGGCCCAGGCGGACGAGGTGAGCTACCCGGATGGGTTCGACGAGCCGTTCCCCCACTTCGCCGAAGCCCTGGGCACACAGTCCTACCCGATCTCCTCCACGGTCGATAGCGCCCAGGTGTTCTTTGACCAGGGCTTCCAGATGATGTACGCCTTCACCAAGGAAGACGCGGCGCGATCCTTCCGCGAGGCGCAGCGGCGCGACCCCGACTGCGCGATCTGCCACTGGGGCGAGGCGTGGGCGTGGGGACCGTACCTCAACGGCAAGATGCGCGATGCCGAGGCGCCCCGCGCCTACGCCGCCCTGCAACAAGCGCTCGCCCTCCGCGGCAAGGCCTCCGAGAAAGAGCGCGCCTTGATCGACGCGATGCAGGTGCGCTACGTGGCCGAGGGCTACACGCGCGACAACCAAGCGCCCCGCGACACCGCCTATGCCCAGGCCCTCCGCGGCGTCTACGAGCGCTATCCCGACGACCTCGACATCGGCACGCTCTACGCCGAATCGCTCTTTCTGCTCGAACCCCGTTTGGGCACCCGCGACGTCAACGACCCCGACATCCAGCAGCTACACGGCGTGCTCGAAGACATCCTCGACCGCGACATCCGCCACACGGGGGCCTGCCACCTCTACATCCACGCCACCGAGTCCACGCAGGACCCCGGCTTGGCCGAGCCGTGCGCCGAGTACATCGGCTCGTCCATCCCAGGCGCCAGCCACATCAACCACATGCCGTCGCACACGTGGAACGAGATCGGCCGCTGGGCCGACGCCGTGCGCGCCAACATCCAAGCGTGGCACTCCGACCAGAAGGCCGCCATCGGCGAGGGCTTCGCCATCTACCCGTCGCACAACCTGCACATGCTGCTCTTCGCCGCGTCGATGGATGGGCAGGGCGGCGTGGCCGCGCAGGCCGGGCGCGACTACCACACGCTGACGGGCAACTCGATGTACACGGTGCTCACGCTGGTCCGCTTCGGTCGCTTCGACGAGGTGCTGGAGGTGGAGGACCGCCCAACGCGCTCCGTGCCTGCTGGCCTGTGGGACTTCGCCCAGGGCTACGCGCGCCTCAAGACGGGCGAGCCTGAGTTTGCCGAAGCCTACCTGCAGAAAGTGCTCACCGCCGCCGACACATCGAGCGCCCGCTTCCGCTTCCACCCCGCTAACCTCTTGCTTGGCACGGCGGGCGGCATCCTCGAAGGCGAGATCGCGTGGCAGGCGGGCGACCATGCCGCTGCGGAGACGGCGTTCCGCCGCGCCGTCGCCCTCGAAGACAGCCTGACCTACGACGAGCCCGAGCCGTTGCCCTTCGCGGCTCGCCACTGGCTGGGCGCGCTGCTGCTGGAGCAAGAGCGCTACGCCGAGGCCGAGCAGGTCTACCGCGACGAGCTAGACGACCGTCCCAACAACGGCTGGTCGCTCTTCGGCCTGCACGAAGCGCTCACCGCCCAAGGCCGCCCTGACCCCGAAATCGAGGCCGCTTTCGAGACGAGCTGGGCCCGCTCCGACACCTGGATCCGCGGCTCGCGCTTCTGACCCCCTGTACGCTACGGATCAAGATCAGCGCGGTGGCGGCGCTTGACCAGCAGGCCCCATCGCTTGTTGTACGGATGCACGACCTCAACAGAAGTCGTGTCACGCACGACGGGACGGCCGCTGTTCACCCACTCGAAGATGGAGCCTTCGAGGTTGTGGACGTTGGTAAATCCCGCCTCGCGCAGCCGATCTGCGAATGCCGACGAGCGGTAGCCCACTGAGCAGTACGCGACGATAGGCGTGTCCTTCGGCGTGCCTGCCAACACCTCTGCGGACGCCTCGGGGTCGATGTGCTGAGCGCCGCTGAGGTGGCTTACGGCGTACTCGTCGGCCTCGCGGATGTCGAGCAGCAGCGGCTCGGCGTCGGTGGCCAGCAGGGCGGCGAGCGAATCGACCGACATCTGCTGCACCTCGGGAAAGGCGGTGCGCACCTGCTTCTTGACGACGCCCCACACGAGGCCTTGGCTGTGCGCGGGCATCGGCATGAGGGCGAAGAGCATGAGAAAAAGTGGGAAACGGCGCATCAGCAGGCGAGGTGAGAGCGCATCGGCAGGCGGGATGGTGCAACCGGAGTTGCGGCCTCTGAACGAAACGCCCC
>JBCDJT010000211.1:0-5189 GCA_038747545.1 Bacteroidota bacterium | reverse complement strand
TTCGACCTTCGACCTTCGACCTTCGACCTTCGACCTTCGACCTTCGACCTTCGACCTTCGACCTTCGACCTTCGACCTTCGACCTTCGACCTTCGACCTTCGACCTTCGACCTTCGACGCCCTACTCCTCAAGGAGAGGCGCTGTGGCTACAGCGGGCGTGGTAGTCTGGCGAGTCGGTTCGGCAATACCCAATTGGACCAGGGCGGCCATAGCGATGATGGCGGCAGCGCCGAGAATCGTGTTGCTAAGGTAGCCGTAGCCTGTGTAGAGAAAGCCGGCCACGGCGCCGCCCAGTCCGAAGCCGACCTGCCCGATGGCTACGCTCAGGCTCATCAGGATGCCGCGGCGCTCATCGGGCACCAGCGCGGTCAGCAGTGCCTGGAATGGGCTGATCCGCATGGCGATGGTGAGCATCGCGAGCGGGAACACGATGTAGGCAATCCAGACGTCGGTAACGATGAACGTGGTGGCTACCATGATGAGGCCGAAGGCAAAGCACGACGTCACTACCAGCGGCTTGCGGCCGATGCTGTCGGACAGCCGCCCGGCCATGGGACCGGTGAACACGTTGACGATGCCGCCCAGTAAAAACATGGCCGCGATGCTTTCGCCCGTGGCCCCTACGGCTTCTTGCAGCCACGTAGGCAGGTACACGATGTAGAGCCCCATGCTCAAGAACATCAAGAAAAACGCTACGGACGCTGAGGCGGTCCGCCAGCGGGAGAGGAGGCTGCCGTAGTTGCGTAGGGCTCGCCCAATGCTGAGCCGTTGGTCGTCGAGCTTGACGTTGGGCTGCGGCACGAAGAACCAGATCAACACTACGGCAAAGGTCATCGCGATAGCGAAGGCGAGGAACGGCCAGCGAAAGTTGAACTGCTCGGCCAAGAAGATGCCGAGCGGGATGCCCACGATCTGCCCAAAGGCGATGCCGCTCATCACCCAGCCGTTGGCCCAGCCGCGCCGCTCGTACGGGAAGTAGTCGCCCACGAAGGCGACGGCCGCGCCGCTGAGCATGCCGCCCGCGATGCCGGCCAGGCCACGGACGATCAGGAACGACGCATAGTCGTTAGCGATGCCGTGCAGGTAGAGGGCGACCGCCATGAACGCCGTGCCCGCCAGCAGAATGCGTCTTCGGCCTACTTTATCCGAGATGGGCCCGGTAATGATGGCAAAGATGCCGAGTAGGATGGCGTAGGCGGGGATGAGCGTGCCCAGGAGCGCATCGGGGATGTCCAGCGCCTCGCCGATGGGAAGCAGGATCGGCGAGATGATAATTACCTGGCTGCTGGCGGCGAAGACCATCAGCCAGAGGGCAAACAGGATGAAGAATTGCTTCGGGGAGCGCGAGGAATCCAATCAGGGCCTCCGAGGGCGCCATGCGTGTTGAGGGCAACAGTGCGAATCGCACCGTGCCCTGCAACGGAAGCGTTCCCGCTCCGGTTTCAGCCAAAAATGACGGCTGCTACCCATCAAAGAAAGTGCCACGTAATAATCGCTTAACGTGAAATGCGTGCGCGAAGAGCGCAGCCGGAAAAGTGATAACACAGCGTTAACACGAGCCCAGCAGCCGAGCGGTAGCTTCCCTGCGCTTTGTACAAGCTGTGCCGACAACAGGCGCCCCCCGAGCGTCGTCACTTCATCAGGCTGCAGCTTGCCCCTCTGCGTAAATGATTATGGTATCCATACCGATGAAAACCCCCCGTTCTAGCTGGCCCACGCTGCTGGCTGCCCTCTTCAGTCTCGTGCTCGTCCCCTCCGCCTTCGCCCAAACGGGCACCATCGCAGGCGTCGTCATCGATGGCGACACGGGTGACACGATGATCGGCGCCAACGTCTCCATCGAAGGCACGATGATCGGCACCACCACCGGCATCGACGGCGATTTTCAGTTTAAAGCAGATGTAGGCACCTATACGGTGCTTTTTTCATTTATAGGCTACAACCCCATCCGCGTGCAGAATGTGGAGGTGCTGGACGGCGAAGTGACGCGGCTGGAGGTGACCATGACCTTCCAGACTGAGGAGCTGGCCGAGATCATCGTGGAGGCCCGCGCCCTCCAAAACACGGAGGCATCCCTGCTGAGCCAGCGCGCCAAGGCCGCTGGGGTGAGCGATGCCATCAGCGCCGAGGCCATCTCGCGCTCGGGCAGTGGCGATGCGGCAGCCGCCATGACGAAGGTGACGGGCGCATCCGTCGTGGGCGGGCGCTACGTATACATCCGCGGCCTGGGCGACCGCTACACCAGCACCACGCTCAACGGCTCCACGCTGCCCAGCGCCGACCCCGACCGCAAGGCGTTTCAACTCGACCTCTTCCCGTCGAGCCTCCTCGATAACATCGTCACGCTGAAGACCTTCACACCCGATAAGCCTGGCGACTTCAGCGGCGGTCTCGTGGACGTGGCGACGAAGTCGTTCCCCGACGCCTTCACGCTGCAGATCTCATCGTCGTTTACGTACGACAGCAACGCCAGCCTGAACGATAACTTCCTCAGCTACGAAGGGGGCGGCACGGACTGGCTGGGGTACGACGACGGCGCACGCGGGCTCCCCTCCGCGCTCGAAGGCAAAGATCCCGAGGCGCAGCTTCCATCGCAGGCCGACTTGCGCGACGTACGGCGTGGCGTGACCAACGAGATGCGCGCCGCCCGTGCCGATTCGGTGAACGCGTTTGCCCGGGCCTTCAACACGCGCATGCTGCCTACCATTGAGTCGGCACCGGTCAACTACAGCTTCTCTACGGCGATTGGCGGTACGGGCTCGCTGTTCGGGCGTCAGCTGGGCTACACGGGGAGCGTCACCTACGGCCGCTCGTACAGCTTCTATGACGACGGTGAGTTCGGCCAATGGGCGTTGCGCGGCGGCGCCGTGGACGATGTGGACAACCTGATTGCGGAGAGCTACTTCGGCTCCAACCCAGACCCGACGCAGATCACCGAGGCCGACCCGCTAGAACTGAACACATATACCAACACGCAAGGCAGCGACGAAGTCAGCTGGGGGCTCTCCGGCACGCTGGCCTACCGCCTTTCGCCGACCAACGAGCTGAACTTCACCGCGCTGCGCACGCAGAGCGCCGAGAACGAGGCGACCGTGCTGGCAGGCTTCCGCGACCAGTCGCGCACGGCCACCTACCTGACGCGCTCGCTGGCCTACGAAGAGCGCGGTCTGCAGACGTACCAGCTGCGCGGCGAGCACGCGTTTGCGCCACTGCTGATCGAGTGGAAAGCATCCTACGGTGAGAACACCCAGGAAGAGCCCGATCTCCGCTACTTCACCAACACCGCCGACATCCGCGACTTTGCCTCGGGTGTGGACACCCTGTACAGCCTCGGTGGAGGCAACGCGCCGCCGCCGCAGCGCTTCTTCCGCGACCTCGCCGAAGACAACCTCGGCTTCAAGCTGGACCTGACGTACGACTTCAAGCAGTGGAACGGACTCGGCGCCAAGGTCAAGGTGGGCGGTGCGCTTGACGTTGCTGAGCGCACCTTCCGGCAGCGTCGCTTCGAATACCAGGAAGGGCGCTCCATCGACTTCCGCGACTTTGACGGCGACTACGAGGGCTATTTCTCCGAAGAGAGTCTCGGCATCATCGACACGCTCCAGGTCAGAGATATTGTAGCCTACGACGCAGGCCTGTACATCACCGAGAACTCACCGCAGCTGGCCAACTATGACGCCACCCGTGATGTGGCGGCAGGCTATGCGATGATTGAGCTGCCCGTCACGCAGCGGCTCAAGCTGATTGCTGGTGCGCGCTACGAGACGACGCAGCTGGAAAGTATCAGCCAGGACGAGCGCCTGTCGGACTCGCTCCGCATCGGTACGCTGGACAACAAAGACTGGCTGCCGTCGCTGAACGTGGTCTACGCGCTGCGTGAGAACATGAACCTGCGCGCTGCGGCCACGCGCACGCTGGCGCGCCCCACGTTCCGCGAGTTAGCGCCGTTCCAGAGCTTCGACTTCATCGGCGGCGACATTCTGGAGGGCAACCCACTGCTCAACCGGACACTCATCACCAACTATGACGCCCGCTGGGAGTGGTTCATGAACCCCGGTGAGATCATCGCGCTTAGCGGTTTCTACAAGCAGTTCGACGAACCCATCGAGCGCGTGCTGCGCACCGTAGGTGAGGGACGCTTCATCTCCTACCAGAACGTCCCCGAGGCTACGGTATTCGGATTAGAGTTCGAGGTGCGCAAGGGCCTGGCGAGCTTCACAAGCAATCCGTTCCTAAGCCGCATTGTCCTCGGTGGTAACTTCTCGCTCATCGATTCGCAGGTGGACATCCCGGAAGAGGAGATGGTCATCATCCGCGCCTCTGATCCCGATGCTGAGGACACGCGCCAGCTGGAGGGGCAGTCGCCGTTCCTGCTCAACCTGAACGCGGGCTACGAGAACTACGAGACCGGCACGGTGGTCAGCCTGTACTACAATATCTTCGGCGACCGCCTATCTGTCGTGACCGAGGGCGCTACGCCGGATGTGTTCGAGGAAGGCTATGCCGATCTTGACCTGACGATCTCGCAGCGCTACAAGAGCAACTGGCGGCTCAAGGTGACCGCCAAGAACCTGCTGGGTACCGACGCGCGCCAGATCCAGACCTTTAAAGACACCGAGTACACCTATTTCGGTTTTACCCGTGCGCGCACCCTCTCCGTTGGTCTCAGCTACGTGATTGACTAGCGTGTTATTAGACAGACTGGCAGTACACGAAAGGCGGCTTCGGCGGCCTTTCGTCATGTTTGGGGACTGTGTTATGAAACCATTACCGGAGTTTTATGCCCGTGTTAAGGGTCCATTAACGCTCCATTAAACCTCATTTCTACGCCCGTTTGAGGTGCTTTTGATGCGGATTTTAACGCGTCCGAGGTCCTCACAAACCTCCTTCCATCACAACTAACACCATCGCAATGCTACGCAAATTTGCTACTCCTTTTGTGCTGATGCTGGCGCTCCTCGTGACGCCAGCGTGGGCACAGTCTGACGACGTTGAAGCGCGTCCGACGGTCACGGTGACCGATGCGTCGATCAACGCCGGCGACCGTGTCTTCTGGTCCAACGACAACGTCTACGTCCTCGACGGCCTCGTCTTCGTCGAAGCCGGCGCCACCCTCTTCATCGAAGCCGGCACCGTCATCAAAGCCGAAGACGGCACCAACCGCGACGCCTCCGCCCTCGTCGTCGCG
>JBCDJT010000210.1:0-5375 GCA_038747545.1 Bacteroidota bacterium | reverse complement strand
TGCCCGTGGAGGAGCGTGGCGTGCTCATGGTGCAGAAGGAGGCAGCGCTATGAGGTTGAGAAGGATGTGGGGAAGCGCGTGTGCGCCCCAGACTGTCATCCCGAGCGGCGGCCCAAGGCCAGAGCCGAGGGATCTCCCACTTGGTGGTCGTGCGAATCATAATCGGGGGAGATCCCTCGGCTCCGCTCGGGATGACAGAGGGAAGCACAGTGGCGCAACGAACTCCCTCTCCTATGAGCTAGGAGAGGGTTGGGGTGAGGTAGATCAGCCTTGGCAGCACGCCTCATTTCGACCTCACCCTGTCCCTCTCCTAGCTCCCAGGAGAGGGGACGCCTCTGAGACCACTACGCTGCCCTCGCACAGGTTAACGTGTTCGTGGTTGGTGCTGGCTGTGCTGGTGCTGCTCTCTGCCTGTCAGCCTGCCGAGGTGACATGGGCGCCGCCGGAGAGCAACCGGGCGATGGCCCAGTTACTCGACTCGCTGGCGACCTACGCCGAGGCGCGCCCGATCAGCAACGTGTACCTCAACCGCGTCCGTGCCGAGGGGCTGTCGCAGGTGACGCCGCCGGATAATCCCGAGCAGTGGTTTCGCTACAAGCTGACGCTGGGGCAGGAGTACCTGCGCGCCGGGCGTAACCGCGACGCCATCGCCACCTACGAGGACGTGCTGGCGCGCTTCAATGCCGCTCCCGAGCCGCCGCCGGAGAGCTATCGCCTCGTCGTGCTCGACATGCTGGGCATCAGCTACCTACGGCTGGCCGAGGAGGAGAACTGCATCGACAACCCGAGTGTGGACCGCTGCCTCTTCCCGATCCGAGAGGGCGGTATCCATCAGAAAACCGAGGGCGCGACCAAGGCGCTTGCCGCTTACCTCGACGTCCTTGCCGCCGATCCCAACGACCTCAACGCCCGCTGGCTCGCCAACATCGCCGCGATGACGCTGGGGCAGCACCCCGACGCCTTGCCCGAGGCGGTGCAGATCGCGCCCGAGCAGATGGCCGATGAGGCTACCTTCCCGCGCTTTCAAGACATCGCGCCCAACCTCGGCATCGCCACCGTTGGCCTCTCCGGCGGGGCGATCATGGACGACTTTGACGGCGACGGCTTCCTGGACCTGATGGCGTCGTCGTGGGGATTGCGCGATCCGCTCACGCTCCACCTCAGCAACGGCGACGGCACCTTCCGCGACGTCACGGCGGCAGCAGGACTCGACGGCCTGACGGGCGGCCTCAACCTGCGTCAGGCGGACTACGACAACGACGGTGACCTCGATGTGCTCGTCCTGCGCGGGGCCTGGATGAACCGCGGCTACCCCAACTCGCTGCTCCAGAACGACGGCACAGGCCGCTTCACCGATGTGACGATGGCCGTCGGCCTTGGCGCGATGCACCCGACGCAAACCGCCGACTGGGGCGACTACGACAACGACGGCGACCTCGACCTCTTCATCGGCAACGAAACCTCCGAGGGCGGGGGACGGCACGCGTGCGAGCTGTACCGCAACGACGGCGGCACTTTTACCAACGTAGCCGCTGAAGCGGGCGTCAACGCGCTCGGCTACGTCAAGGGCGTGGCGTGGGGCGACTACGACAACGACGGCCGCATCGACCTGTACGTGTCCAACTGGGTGGAGCCGAACCTGCTCTTCCGCAACATTGGCGCCGACGAGGAGGGTACTTGGCGCTTTGCCGAAGTGGGCCAAGAAGCTGGCGTCCGCGAGCCCGTCGATAGCTTCCCCACGTGGTGGTGGGACTACGACAACGACGGCTGGCTCGACCTCTTCGTCTCGGGCTGGCGTGCCTCGGCGGGCGATATGGCCGCGGAATACCTCGGTGAGCCCATCGCCGCGGCCATGCCGCGCCTCTACCGCAACAACCGCGATGGTACGTTCACCGATGTGGCTGAGGACGCTAACCTGCGCAAGGTGCTCTACACCATGGGCTCCAACTTCGGCGACCTCGACGGCGACGGCTGGCTCGACCTCTACGCGGGCACGGGCGATCCCGACTTCCGCACGATCATGCCTAATCGCCTCTTCCGCTACGAGCCCGCCGAAGCGCGCTTTCAGGAGATCACGGGCGCGAGCGGGATGGGGCATCTCCAGAAAGGCCACGCGGTGGCTTTCGGCGACCTCGACCACGACGGCGACCAAGACGTGTTCACCACGATGGGCGGCGCGTTCGAGGGCGATGTGTTCGCCAACGCCTTGTTCGAGAACCCCGGCTTTGACGCTGCGCATGTCATCCTGGAGCTAGAAGGCACCGCCGCCAACCGCAGCGCCATCGGTGCCCGCGTCCAGGCCGATCTGGTGGCGCCCGGCGGTTCGCGCAGCGTCTACCGTCATGTGACGCCCGGCAGCAGCTTCGGCGCCAACAGCCTGCGCCTCGAACTAGGCCTCGGCGATGCCACGGCTATCAGCGCCGTCACCGTTACCTGGCCGGGCAGCAACGTCACCCAGACCTTCGCCGATGTGGCGTTGGGTCAGGCGTATCGGATCCGAGAAGGTAACGATGCGTTGACGATCATCCCATTGGAAACACTAACGTTAGCGCGTGACCAGCCAGCGGTACACCTCCACGCTGGCGCCACGCATTGAAGTGTCCTGTTATGCGTTCTTTTTCGCTGGCCGCCTGTCTTGCGGCCCTCGTGCTGTTACCCTCGTGCCAACGCGCCCCGGCCACGTACACCGCCGCTGACCAAGCGATCGTGACCGAGTGGATGAACAACCTCTACGGGCTCGTCCGCGTGGAGCGGTATTCGCCGCCTAAAGCTGCGCGCGTCTTCTCGTACACCGCCGTCACCATGTACGAGGCGATGAACCCGGGGCTGCCCGCACTCAAGTCGTTCGTGGGGCAGCTCACCGAGCTCGACGCGCTGCCGCAGCCCGATCCAGAAGCTACGTACGACTGGCTGACGGTCGCCATTGCGGCGCAGCAGACGGTAGTGACGTACCTGTTCGATGGCGCCTCGCCGCCGTCGCAGGCGCAGATCCAGCAGCTGGCTGAGGTGCAGCACGCCAGCCGTACCGAAGCGGGCTTCTCGCAAGCCGTGCTCGACCGCTCGAAGGCGCACGGCGAGACGCTAGGTGCGGCGTTGGTGGAGTGGATGCGCGGTGACGGCTTCCACGAGCGTGACACCATCGAGTACGATCACATCGCCAAGTACACGGGCCCGCAGTGCTGGCTGCCCACGGCCAACTCGGCGCAGAACGTGCCGATGATGGCCTCGCCCGCCACTGACTTCGTGAGCCTGGACAACAGCACAGGCCTCGACCCCTCGATGGCAAGTGAGCGGATGCTGCTCGTGAACCGCCCGGACTCGTGGCTCAACCCGCACAGCCCGCTAGAGCCCAACTGGGGCGGCTTGCGTCCGCTGGTCATCCCGCAGGCGAACGTCTGCGCGCCGCCGCCGCCCGTCGAGTATTCAGAGGAGCAAGGCTCGGCGTTCTATCAGGAGGTGAAAGCCGTCTATGACAAGAGCCAGGACCTCTCGGCAGAGGAGATCGAGGTCGCCCGGTACTGGGCCGACTGCCCCGGACAGACGGGCACCCCGCCGGGCCACTGGGTGCAGATCATGCGTCAGCTTGTGGAGCAGTACGAGCTGGACATGGAGCAGACCATCGAGATGTACGGCCTGACAGGCATCGGCTTGCAAGACGCGTTCATCTCGTGCTGGGAGGAGAAGTACCGCTCCAACCTCGTCCGCCCCATCACCTACATCCAGGAGATGTGGGACCCGAACTGGCAGACGGTCGTCGTGACGCCGCCCTTCCCCGAGTACACCTCGGGCCACTCCGTCGTCTCCGGCACCGCCGCGCAGTTGCTCACCCACCTCTTTGGCGATCGCCCGTTCGTGGACCGCACGCACGCGTGGCTCGGCTTCGGCGACCGCTCGTTCGACTCTTTCAACGAGGCCGCCATCGAAGCCGCCGACTCGCGCCTCTACGGCGGCATCCACTACCCGATGGCCATCGACCTCGGCATCGACCAAGGCCGCTGCGTAGCCAACAACATCATCGGAGCCGTGCAGACGCGGTAGGGCAGAGCGTTTAGCGCGTCCCCGTTGAGCCGAAGCCGCCGCTGCCGCGCTCGGTGTCGTCCAGCGCGTCTACAACGGCTACGGTCGCCTGTGCGTGCTGCGCGATGATCATCTGCGCGATGCGCTCGCCGCGCTCGATGACGAACGGCTCCGGCCCGTGGTTGATGAGGAGCACCCGCACCTCGCCGCGGTAGTCGGCGTCGATGGTGCCGGGGCTGTTGAGCACGGTGACGCCCTTCTTGTAGGCCAACCCGCTGCGCGGCCGCACCTGCGCCTCGTAGCCTGCGGGAATCGCCATCGTCAGGCCCGTGGGGATGAGTGCCCAGCCGCCGCTCGGCAGTGTCATCGGTGCGTTGGCAGGGACGGCAGCGCGGAGGTCCATGCCTGCGCTGAGCGGCGTGGCGTAGGAGGGGAGGTCGAGGCCCTCGGCGTGGGGCAGCGGTTTGATCTGGAGGGTCATGACAATCAGAGGGGGGAGCAAATGAGGTGTGCTTCAAAGCTACCGCGTCTCACCACTCGCTAAGCGTCATCTTGCGTGAAGAACGGCTTCCACTTGGCCTCGGGCGAGGGGGCGGTGAGCAGGCTGACGATCACCATGAGGCTGATGGAGACGATGACGCCGGGGATGACCACGTAGTCGCTGCTGGCGAAGTCGAACTCGGTGCCGCCAATCGTCGCGGTGAACTCCAGGCCGAAGCGGCTCAGGATCACGAGCCCAACGATGGTGGTCAGCCCGCCCGCGATGCACGCCACGCCGCCTTGCACCGTCACGCGCTTCCACAAGAACGCCGCCAAGAGCGCGGGGGTCAGGCTGGCGCCCACGAGCGAGTACGAGTACAGCGCCATCGCCAGGACGGTCTGAAACTGCGTCAGCAGCACGAGGCCGAGTGCGCCGAAGAGCACGATGAACAGCCGCTGCATGTTGAGCTTCTGCTGCTCGGAGGCCTCCGGGTTGACGAACCGCTCGTAGATGTCGTGGCTGGCGCTGGTGGACGGCACGAGCAGGAACGTGTTGCCCGTGGAGAGCACGATGGCGATGGCGGCGGCCAAGAGCAGCGCGCCCATCAGCGTGGGCAGGCCGTTGCTGGCGATGTAGAGGATGATCGTCTCGGAGGCAGCGCGACCAAAGACCGAGGTCTCGGTCATCAGGTCGGGGTAGACGGCGCGGCCCACGATGGCTAGGAGCGCCATCGCCGTCTCGATGGTGATGATGCCCACCACCATGCCGATCACCGCCTTGCGCGCCGAGTTCGCGTCCTTGGCGGAGAAGAACTTCTGGTAGATGCCGCTCTCGCCCATCAGCAGTAGGAACGTGGGCAGCGCCACGCCAACGACCC
>JBCDJT010000209.1:0-5453 GCA_038747545.1 Bacteroidota bacterium | reverse complement strand
TGCCTACTGACGGACGCCGGCACGAGCGCTTCGCGGATTACCCTGAGCGCATTGCTAGGGTAAATCAGCAGTTGAAGGCACTCGCACAGGCCTTCCCACACGCGCACTACCTCGACAACTCGCTGCCGCTGGATTCCAATGGAGATGGACACCTGGACATTGAATACCACGTCGGTGATGGGGTGCATCTGAGCGAGCGTGGATATGCCCAGTGGATCGGTTCGCTCAGGTCGGGGCTTGCTGGCCTATCCTCAGGTAATCAGTAGCTGCCCGCGATCTCGGCTCCGCTGCTCAGCACGCCGTATCACTGCGTACAAGCGATCCCCGTCGCCCACGTTGAGCTTGGTGCCCTCTAGCGCCGTCACCAGCACACCTGCAAACTCGGCCATCTCACGCCGACCGATGCTCGCCTGCACCTGCCCACCACCGCTGCCAGTCGCCGGACGGTAGGTGCTGGTCGAGACCGTGGGGAAGGTGGCGGCTCCCGCGCTGCTGGCTGACGTGTTGCCTGGTTCCATCGCCTGAATGCGCCGCACATTAGCAAGCCCTTGTGCAATGGTGGCTGCCATTGCAATCGCGCCAAACGGAGGTGGTGCTGATTTCAGAGCCGTGTTGGCGGCTACGAATGTGCTGGCGAGCGCTTCGGCAATCGAGAACGCTTTGAACGTACGCCAGGATTTGCGGCTTGCCCCATCGGATGCCTCGAACGCCGTCATGGCCATGTCAGCGAAGGCGCCAAAGGTCATCGCCGCTGAGTCGCCCACTGCGTTCATGTTCATCCTGAACTTGGCTGCAAACACGTCGCTTTCGCTCCCCATGCTGTGCAGCGCAGACGTGAAGCCGTCCTTCATCGCGTCGTAGCGCGCTTGCTGCTCTTCACTCAAGCCGTTCTCGTTCAAGCCGAACCCCATCAGCCACTGCGCTTCGGGATCAGAGAGCAGGTCGAATCGTGTCTTGTCGCCCAGCGTGCGGAAGCGGCTCTCTCCGCGAGCGACTGGGCTTCTGAGGCCTCGGGCGTCCAGCCGATCCACGCTGAAGGTACCAGCCTGAGCCTGCCCAATGGCGCGCATGGTGGTGAGCTGGAAGCCGAGTAGCTGGTTCTCGCGGTCGATTTGAGCAAGGCGCTCTGCACCTGCCGCAGCGATGTCCTGCACCTGCTGCTTTAACTCTTTTTGAGCATCGAGGGACTGTCGGAGTTGAGACTTGCGCTTGTCGCCTTTTTCCAGCTCCTCGTCTGTAATGTCGAGGCCAGCCTCTCGGGCCGCGTTGAGCAATTCTTGATTGCCAGAGAACTGAAGGGCAGCCTCATCGGCTTGCTTGAGCGCAATGCCAAGAGCGCGGTACCGCTCTACCTCATCGCCTCGTGCGTTGAGGGGCGTGTTGCCGCTGTTCAGGATGCGACGTGTCATTGCCCGGCTGGCTTCGGTCTGCGAGGATCCACCCCGGCCAATAATGGTGTCAGCAATGGCCTCTTGTGCAGCTGCGATCTCTGAGCGCACGCTTCCGATGTTGTCCGCCGTCAGCTTGACGAATTGGCCGTTTCCAGCGTCGATCTGGAATACGTTCGACGCTGCATTTTGCAAAGCCTCCATCTCCCGCTTGGCCTTGCGAGCTCCGACCTGCATAAGTGCCAGCCCAGTGGTAAAGGCACTCAGTGCGATAACGGCCGGGCCTCCAGCACCGACTAGCATAGCAAACTGCGTGATGTTGTTGGCCGTGGCACGCAAGCCCTCTTGGAAGCCGTGGCGAAACTGCTCGGCATCCTGCATTGCGTTGCCAATCTCGAAGAGCGCTTGCGTGGATCGATTACTGCCCCGCTGCATTGCACGCGACTCGCTATGTGCTGCACGTCCCATCCGCTCCATCTCCCTGATGAGGCGACGGCGGCGGTCGGCGAGCTGGCCGATCACAAGGGCATCGCCCTTGTGGGCACGTTCAGCAATGCGTATTTGCATTATTTCATCGCGGTAGCTATCAGCTGTCCTAATAGCAAAGCGCTGCAGTATATTGTGCGCATCACCTAGCTCTCTAGTGCTAGCCTCAGCAAGCGACATGCCGTCAATGTAAGAGTCAGCCTCCGCCACAAGCTCAAATACTAACTGACTTCGATGAGTTGTCATGACTAGATTGGTTTTGGTTTAGACGGAAAGGCAAATGGATTGCAAGAGCTGCGGCGCCACGATGACCCGGTCCATTTTGGAAAACCGAGCCGACTGCCCGTATTGCGGAAGCTGGGCGTCACTGAAGCCCGCAAAGAGCAAGTATGACAGCCTTCTAGTTGAGGCGTCTAGAAGAGCCCTTGTAGACAAGCAAGTGCAGCTAACTGCGGAGCCTCGTCAACGAATTGGCCTAGTTGCCGAAAAAATCGAGAGGTGGCTTGGCATTAGTCGCAAGCGTGCAGCCCGCATCTTTTCTCAAATGAAAGAGGTCGGGCTATGGGAGCACTCAGATGAGTGGGTCCCCGGCCGGAAGCAGTACATCGTGACCGTAGACACCGAAGCCGAATTGGAGCAGAAGCTGCAGGAGGCGGGGCTCTAGCCTGGATCTGACCAAGCATAGTCGCTGGTCACAAGTAGGTCCTTGTAAACCTCGGCTAAGTACCTCAGCGGCCAGTGCTCGATCTCGCGGAGTGTAGCGGCGCCCGACTTTGCCACCTCGAAGGCGCGAAACGGCCAGCCCTGCATGCGCATGCGCCACTGCCTTGCCCACTCCATCTCGAAGCGCCCTGCCACTGGAAAGCCGTCCTTGTCGAGGATCGGCTTCCGGTGTGGTTCTGGGAGATCGCCCAGGCACTCAGCGGCCAGGGCTACAGCGCCAAAAAATCCGCACCCATTCTACGGCAGGTGCGCAGGTAGAGCTTGCTCTTGTCGTACTCGGAAAACGCGGCCTTCTCCTCGACGATGATGGCGAGTTGATCCACCAGCGGTTCGCCGTCGTGGTCCTCCTGCGCCTTGTTGACTTTGCGCAGGTGATCCAGCGTGGGCTCCGGCATCGTGCAAACGAGGTCAGGGCCTAGCTCGTACTTGATGCCGGGTTTCGGGTCGTACTCGGTGTCGAGGTTCTGTACAGTGACGGTGTGTGCCATAGGAGTGCTCAGGTTGTGAAAGTTAAAGAGAAGCCCCCGGCACCACTCTGACGCTCAGGGGCGGTGCAGCTAGGGTGCGGCCCATGCGCTGCGGTGTGAAAGAGAGCGGCCAGGGCTACGCATTGCAGCCCCAGCCTCTAAGCGGTAGGTTCTCCACGCGCCAACGTGTACCGAGAACCCAACCGAGATTATCTACAATGGACTTGAAAACATTCGTTCGTGCGGCCTTGCATGAAGTGGCCGACGTCATGCGTGCCGAGGATCCTGAACTCAAAGCGAAGGGCGTGACCGTTGGTATGGATTTATCCAAGTGGGCTTTTAGTCCGCGCCATGCACGCTTTATGCAATCGCACATGGGCGACACATGGATTATTGATTTCGACATCGCCATAGCTCGGACAGAGGATCGAGAAGTCACGGGAGGAGGAAAGGCTAGCCCGTTTGGGGTTGGAGCGTCGCTTCAGGTGGCCAACAACGAGCACAAGGGCAACACCCAGCGCATTCAGTTCTCGGTGCCTCTATCATTTCAAAAGGACTACAGGCCTGGCAGTGCCGAATCAGGCGAGGGCTCGTAACCTTCAGGAGATTGCCATCCCAGTCTGCGCCAAAACCGTACTGCTCGCGGATCAGGCGCTTCGCCTCCGCTTCGGACGGAGCGAGAACCGCGCACTGCATGCACTTACCACTGCTGTCAGCAAACAGAAATTCTGCAACTTGCGTCATTCGAGATGCCCAACTTTATTCAGTACAAGGGATTTACAGGCACTGCCGAGTACAACCCGGACGATCATCTCTTTCACGGCAACCTCGTCGGTGTTGAGGCGACCGTGCTGTACCACGGCGAGACCGTTGCGGAGTTTGAGCAGGCCTTCCGTGAGGCTGTCGACGACTACATCGATTATTGCCAGGAGAAGGGCGTCGATCCGTTCAAGAACTACAGCGGCAAATTCAGCCTCCGTATGGACCCGAACCTGCACCGCGCTCTCACCGACCGGGCGGCGGCCACCGGCCAGAGCATCAACCAGATCGCTATCGAGGCTATCAAGGCGCACCTTAAGCACTAGCCAGCGTGAGCACATCGTCCTCGTGGTAGCCCATGCCGACGGCGCGCAGGTCGAAGCCGTTGATGTCGTTGGGGGGCGTGTAGGCGGCAGCAGCGGCGTTCAGCCAGCTGATGAAGCCGCCCTGCCCCGTGAAGCGGGTGCCCTTGCAGCGCAGCACCACGCGCGTACCGCGAATGGCCCGTCCGTTCTCGTCGGTGCGGTAACGGAAGAGCCGTCCCGTGAGGATGCGGTACCCGCCATCTGGCAGCGCGCAGGCCAGCTTGACGTTCTGGCGCACATGGCTGTCGAGGCTATCGTACGTGGCACCAGGCAGGATGAACGTGATCTCGCCCATGGTCAGTAAGCCGAAGTAGGGCCGCCCTTGGTCGTCGGTTTCCTCCTGCATCGAGAGTGAGAGCTGCGCGCCTTGCAGCGGCGCCTTCAGGCTCAGCCAGTTGGACGCGTCGGTAGCGGGGACCGTAGCCAATCCAGCAGCGCCGAGAAAGACCTCAGCCGTATCGCCGATCGCGGCTACGACAGGCGTCACGATATGACGACAAGGCTTCAGCACCTTACTTGATCCGTCGATGTACGTCACCTTGATGTCCTTGAGGGTGTGTGCCACCATGGCATTCTCAAGAGCCTCGAACTTGCTCCAGTCGAGCACGCGCATACTCCAACTAGCAAGGAATCCACGATCTACGCCTATGCCGTCGACGGCCTCGAATGAGTCGACCGAGGCACTCGGCACGTTAAGGTTCGTCACATACGAGGCATCGGTGTCGACGTATGCAGCGCTGTCGTCCGCCGTCCAGTTGCGCTCGGAGAAGGTTTGTATTGCTCCGGTCTTGCCCATAACAGTAAGCGCCTCAGCGCAGGATTAGAGCTGAGAGAGTCAGCTTGGGTTCGTGTAGTAGGTATCTGGCAGCGTGTAGTCCGTGCGCGGCACAACCTTCAGCCGCACGCCGCGCAGCATGAAGCCGTCAGCGTTTGATAGCTCGTAGGACACAGGGCCTTCCGCCTCCACGCGCTGGATGCCGCCGTTGTACATGTGGCGATCAGGCGCCGCGTTGAAAACGTCGGTGCGGAAGGCGCGGTACTGGAGCGTGTCCATCACGCGGTCGAGCCGCTCGGCATCGTCTGCAGCGTCGGTGCTGTCGCGCTTCAGCAGTAGCATAATGGCCACAGGGATCTCGCCAAGGACAATGCTGCCGGTCGTACTGCTACTGCTGGGGTCGTTGCTCTGGAAGCCCACAAAGGCTCCCAGCTTGTGTTTATTCAGGCGCACGCCTCGGTTGCCCATGTGCTGCTCGATCACGCGGGCG
>JBCDJT010000208.1:0-5488 GCA_038747545.1 Bacteroidota bacterium | reverse complement strand
TGGACGAGGTCGAGGATGTCTTCGGCGGACTTGTGGCGGTGCTGCACCAACTGGGCTTCTAGCCGAGGTTCGCCGTATTCCTCCTCGTCGGGGCTCATGGCTTCGGTGACGCCGTCGGTGAAGAGGGCCAGCACGTCGCCGGGGTGGAGGTGGACGGTGCCGCGCTCGTAAGGCAGGTTCATCACGCCGAGCAGCAGGCCGCCTTTCTCCAAGTACTCGATGCTGCCGTCGGCGCGGACGATCGTCGGCGGATTGTGGCCGGCGTTGACGTAGTCGAAGCGGCCATCAGCGGGGTCGTAGATGCCTTGCGCGAACGTGATGAACTTGTCGTAGCTCGTGTTCTGGCAGATGACGCGGTTGATGTAGCCCGTGCCTTCCTCCAGCGACACCTCCAGGGGCACGCACATGTGGAGGCAGGCCTGCAGGTTGGCCATCAGCAGCGAGGCGGGGACGCCCTTGCCCGTCACATCGGCGATGGCGGCCAGGATGCGGCCAGTGGGTAGCTTGATGAGGTCGAAGTAGTCGCCGCCCACATGGCGGCTGGGGATGGCGAGCGAGGCGAGCTCGATGCCATCGATGACGGGCGTGTTGCGCGGCAGCAGTCCTTGCTGGATCTCGCGGGCCAAGCGCATCTCTTTCTCCAGCCGTTCCTTCTCGATCTGCTGTTCTACCAGGTCAGCGTTCTGGATGGAGACGTAGGCGAGGTTGCCCAGGGCGTGCAAGAACTCGAAGTCGTCCTCGCTGTAGGGCTGCCCGGTCATCTTAGGGCCGAGGCAGAGCACGCCGCAGGTAGCGTTCTTATGGTGGAGCGGCACCAGCAGTTGCAAGCCCGTCTCGCGCAGCCCGCACCACATGGCTGCATCATCGTCGTCTTCGCTGAGCACGCGCGCCTTGTCCAGGCGGCAGAGCGCGTCCATGAACTCGGCAGTGAGCTTCGGCTTGCGGATGCTCTTCGAGGCAGCAATGGTGAACGTGGGCGCGCCGTCTCCTTCGCCGGGTGCGCTGAGCAGGAAGAGGTGCTTGCCGACGAGCATCTGCCCCATCAGCGCAAACTGGAGGAGGCGGATGACGCGCTCGCGCTCCAGCGCAGCGTTGAACTCCTGCGAGAGGTCGAACAGCGTGTTGAGCTGCTGGATTTTGGTGTCGAGCGAGCGGTTGGTGGTGCGCAGCTCCTCGGCCACCATCGAGTTATGCACCGCCGAGGATGACATGTTGACGAGCGAGAGGATAAACTCGATCTCGGCATCGTCGAACGGCTGCTTCGTGACTTTTGAACCTAAACACAGCAGGCCGATGTCGCGCTCGGCAAAGGCAATGGGCAGCGCCAGCACGATGCCTTGCTCGGCCAGCACTTCGGGCACCATGTCGTCTTGCTGCAAGATGCGCGACGCCTCGCCAATATCGACCACATCATCGACGTTGAACATCGATCCGCCCTTCGACACGGTCACCCGGTACGTGCGGCTGGCCGGCTGGTAGACCATCGCCACGCCGCGCGTCACGAGCAGCTTGCTCATCGCCGTCAGCAGCAGGTTGTTGAGCACGAACTGCAGGTCGAGCGACGAACTCAGCAGCCGGCTGGTCTCATAGAGCGCCTGCAAGTTGAAGCGGTCAGTACGCGTCTGGCGGTCGGGCATCGGGCGGGCGAATCGGTTGGCGTCGAGCAGAAGGTAGGGCGTTCTCTCCAGCGACGGAAGCCTTAAATGTAGGGGCTCAGGTCTCTTCTGGTCGAAGGTCTGCAGGTCTCATTGTGTCGTAGGTCTGCAGGTCGTAGGTCGAAAGTCTCTTCCGACCTTGGACTTTCCGACCTTGGACTTTCCGACCTTGGACTTTCCGACCTTGGACTTTCCGACCTTGGACTTTCCGACCTTGGACTTTCCGACCTTGGACTTTCCGACTCGCGGGGCGATCAACGGAACGGTACGGCGGCGCGGATGCGGTAGTAGAGGTCGTAATCGCTACCGCCTAACTCCGATGCGGGCTGTGCGATGCCGATGGCGTGGCTGATCGTAAATGCGCCACCGAGGCTGAGCGCGTTCTTGACCTCCGCGCCTACGCCTACGCGCCGTGCCGCGTCGTCGAAGCTATCGCCCGTCCACACGAGGCCCGCATCAGCGAAGGCGGTGAGCGAGGTGGCGCCGAAGCGGAGGAAGCCGAGAAGCGTGGTTTGCAAACTCGGCGCGATGAGCATGCGGTACTCGGCTGTGCCAAAGAGCACGCGGTCGCCCACGGCGAAGCGCCGATAGCCACGCACGCGCTCGGTCTGAGAGAACAGGAATGCGGCCTCCGGCAGGTCGATCTGGATGTCATCGATACGAGAGAGGCCGAGCAGGTCTTGCGGCAGCGACGATCCCGTTCGGGCCTGGGCTTTGCCATACAGGTAGAGGCGTTGGGTGCCGAAGCTAGGCAGGATGGTGTAGAGGCCGAGCGTGCTTTGCAGGTAGCGCGCGTCGGTGCCGAGTATGGGGGCGGCGCCGGAGATCCGCACGCGTGCGCCAAAGCCGTCGAGCGGATGCACGGTGTTGAAGGCGTACGGCTTCTGCTTCGCGTAGGTGAACGCGACGAAGCCATCCAGCTTCTGGCCCGGCACGGGCGGCGGTAGGCCGTCGCTGGGCATGAGGAAGTCGTCCAGGTTGATGGGGTTGAAGTCGGCGAAGCGCAGGCGCGTGCTGAGGCGCGCCGCGGTGTAGGGCTTGCTGAAACGGTCGAGGGGCCACACGGCGGCGATGTGGCCGCCCGTCACGTTCTGGAAGAGCAAGTCGCTGCCGTAGAAGCGCGAGTAGCCGGGCTGGTGGTAGGCAAAGAGGCTCAGCGTGGGCGTGAACACGCGGTTGATGTAGGCCGCCTGGAAAACCGAGTTGTCCCTGAAGGAGGCGGCGGAGAGTGCTCCGCCAGCCGCCAGCGTGTGCTTGCCCAGCGGCTCCGTCCATGCCGTGAAGCCAAACAGCCCGAAGTCGTCCGGCGCGGCAATGTAGGGGAGGGCGAGGCTCGCCACATGCGTCAGGTTACGCCACGCGTTGTACGGGCGCCGCTCGGTGATAAGGCTGCTGTCGGGCGCGAAGGCGCTGGGGATCTCGTGGGGCGGTCGCTTCGTGGTCCAGGTCTGATAGGCGGGCGGGATGGGGCGCGGCGGCGCCACCACGCGGCGGCTTGCGTCGAAGCGATACGTCCGCTCGCGTCGCTTCGACTCGGCGGCGACCACCACGAGGCGCCCGGCGGTGTGCGCAGAGTCAGGCGGCATCCAGCTGTGCGCCGAGGTGCCCGTCACCACGTTCGTCACGCGCTCCACGCGGCGCGAGGCCATGTCCATCACAAACGTGTTCGGCACGTTGTCCCGGAACGAGGTGAAGGCAAGCGCTGAGCCATCGGCGTTCCAGATCGGATGGTGATCGTCGTGGGTGCCATCGGTGAGCTCCGTCTCTTCGCCCGTAGCCACGTCGAGCAGCGTGAGCAAACGCCTGCCGTCGGCATCGAACTTGGCGATCACGATCTGCTCCTCAGACGGGTGCCACCGGATGGACGAGAGCTGTACATCGCCGGTGAAACGCGTAAGCGTGGCCTCCTCGCCCGTCTGCAGGTCGCGGAGCACGATGTTGGCCGTGCCTAGTGTCGTGGCTACATACGCCAGGCGCTCGCCATCAGGCGCGAAGGTAGGCGATGCCACACGGCGCGAACGTGTCAGGCGCGTTTCGTCGCCACTCGCCACGTCCAGCACATACAGATCGTTGATGAGCGAGCCGTTGGCGGCGCGGTTCAGGCGGGCGTAGGCGATCTGGTCACTCGCCGCGTTCCACGCTAGCGGTGCCTGCACGGTGCCCTCGGCCAAGATGCGCCGCTCGCCACTGGCGCGGTCGATCACGACGAGCTGACGCACCGGCCGCACCAGCGAAGCCATTGACAGCACGGCGACCTGCGTGGTGTCGGGGCTGTAGGCGACGTCGTAGAGGTACTGACCGGGGATGGCGAGGCGGTCGGCATCGAGCGAGTCGAGCGTTTCCATGTGCCCGGCCATCGTGTTGTAGTACACGTTCATGTGGCGCCGCCAGCGGTCGTAGAACTGGCTGTACGGCTCGCCCGTCGTGGCTTGGAAGGCGTCGTAGAAGTCGTGGACGCGGATGAGGCCGCCGAGCCGCTCGGTGCGGTGCTGGAGTAGCTTCGTCAGTGTAGAGTCGCCGTAGTGCTCGGCGAAGAAGCGCATCTGTGCGTTGCCCGAGGCGTAGAGCAGCCGCCCGTTCCAGCCCGAGGTGCCATCGAACGGGCTCAGCTGGTCGTCGAGAATAGCCGTCCGCAGCCAGCGATCGCCGCGGTAGCCGTCCCACGTTTCGGTCGTGTACTGCGCGATCCCCTCGGTCCAGAAGCGCGGTAGCCCATTGGCCAGCGCGAGGCCGAGTTGCCCGATGTTGGAGCGGATGGCGTGAAAGTGGAAGATGTGGGCTAGCTCATGGGCGATGACCTTACGCAGCCACTTCTCGCGGCCCGTCCAGCCCTGCGCCACGCCGTTCATGTGTACCCAGATGTCGGTGTAGCCGTTGCCGAAGGGCACCGCGAAGCCGTTCACGATCTCGTCCTCATCCGAGAGGTAGATGCGTATGCGGTCGTCGAAGCTGACGTCGAGGTTCTTCGAGAGCGCGTCGTACGTGGCTTCTGCGATGGGGGCGGCGTCGGCCTCAATGCCCGCGAGGTGCGCGGGGTACATGATCTCGAAGTGCTCGGTTTGTGCCACCTGCCAGTCGAGCTCGGGGTGGTTGCGCCCGTTCATCATACTGAAGCTCTGCGCGGCAGCGGCGAGGGGGCAGAGGAGGAGCAGGGCAAGAAGTGCGACGAAGCGTGGCATAATCAGCGCATAGAAAAAGCACAAAAGCGCCGACGGTACGCTTGACGCCGTGTAGAGATCGTAACAACGCTGATCAGCGGGCGAATGCGCTGGACCGGCGGCAGTCTCAACAGAAAAGGCCCCGCTGGCGTCAGCGAGGCCCGGGGCCGGTTCCGATCCGATAAGCCGAATTCTGTCGGTCTGGCGGGCTGTGCCCGGGCCTGCCAGACGGGTTGCCATCTATCTGCGCGCACAGTCGCCTATACGCTCTAGCAGCCTACCCGCGCCATCGGACGAGCCGCCCGGAGGTGGCGCTGCTTGGCCTTGCACCCCATGAGGTTTACCTAGCCGCCCCGATCGCCCGCGGCGCTGGTGGGCCCTTACCCCACCGTTTCACCCATCACCTGTGCGCCGCCGTTGCCGGCTGCGCCATCGGCTGGTCTGTTCTCTGTTGCACGTGCTGTCACCGCCGAGCGCCGACGGTGCCTTCCCGTTAGGAAGCATGGTGCCCTATGGTGTTCGGACTTTCCTCACCACGCCCGAAGCGTGGAGCGGCAACCTGGATCGGAATTTTCGAGGTTAGGAGTTTGAGGTTCGTGCGGCCTGCAGCCTTTTGGGGATGACCAGATGCGCTGGCGAAGGTCCCAAACACCGAAAGCGCGAAGCGCGTCCGAG
>JBCDJT010000207.1:0-5629 GCA_038747545.1 Bacteroidota bacterium | reverse complement strand
GTGCAGCAGGCCATAATTTCAAGCAAAACCACGGGCCGCAGAGGAACGCGCTTGTAAACCCAAGCGTGACATGGCGCGTTTTTTGACTGCGCCCGGCCTGCCTGAGGTTCGACAGCGCTGGCAGGCCTTGCTGCCAAAACGGCACCTTGCCCAGCATGGCGCTGATGCTGGCTACGATACACCGCATGGCCATCAGGCAACCAACCGACGTTTGACGATTCACCGCGACCCGCGACTTCATGTTTGACTTTATCAACAAGCTCTTCGGCGATAAAAACGGCCGCCAACTCAAGCAGTACTGGCCCATGGTCGAGGAGATCAACGAGGAGTTCGAGAAGCTTAAAGACCTCTCGGATGACGATCTCAGTGCCAAAACCGACGAGTTCAGACAAGAGATCAAGGACTCCGTCGCAGAAATCGAGGCGCGGCTCGAAGAGATCTGGGATACCCTCAACAGCGACAGCGTGAGTGGCGGGTCGGCAGACGAGGCGCGGAGCGAACGCCTGGCGCTCTACGACGAGGTGGCCGAACTGGAGAAGGAGTGGCAGGAGACCGTCGAGGACACGCTCGAAGACCTGCTGCCTGAAGCCTTCGCCGTGGTGAAAGAGACCTGCCGCCGGATGATCGGCGAGACCTGGGACGCGGGCGGTACGAAGGTCGAGTGGAACATGGTGCCCTACGATGTGCAGCTCCTGGGCGGCATCGCCATCCACCAGGGCAAGATCGCGGAGATGAAGACGGGGGAGGGCAAGACGCTCGTGGGCGTGGCGCCCGTATACCTGAACGCCCTTGTGGGGCGTGGCGTCCACCTCGTGACCGTCAACCCCTACCTCGCCCAGCGCGATGCCGAGTGGATGGGCCCCGTCTACAAGCGCCTCGGCCTCACCATCGACGTCATCGACAAGTACCAGCCGCACTCGGAAGGCCGACGCGCCGCCTACCGCGCCGACATCACGTACGGCACCAACAACGAATTCGGCTTCGACTACCTGCGCGACAACTCGTTCGTGGTGGAGCCCAACCAGCTCGTGCAGCGCGACCACCACTTCGCCATCATCGACGAGGTGGACTCGATCCTGATCGATGAGGCCCGGACGCCGCTCATCATCTCGGGCCCCGTGCCGCAGAGCAACGACGCGCGCTTCGGCGAGCTCAACCCTGCCATCGCCAAGCTGGTGCAGGCGCAGCAGAAGCTGGTCGCCGGGTTCGTACGCGAGGCGGAGGAGAAGCTGAAGCTGCGCGACCAGCTGCTGGAAGAGGGCAAGAACCGCGAGGCGAACGAGGCCGAGTCTGAGGCCGGGCTGGCGCTGTTCCGGGCACAACGCGGCTTCCCCAAGAACGGCAAGCTCCGCAAGCTGATGCAGGAGCCGGGCGTGGAGCGCCTGACGCAGAAGACCGAGTACTTCTATCTGCAGGACAACGCCAAGAACATGCACATCGTCGACGACGCGCTCTACTACGCCGTCGATGAGAAGCTGCACTCGCTGGAGATGAGCGGCAAGGGCCGCGAGTTCACGACGAAGGCCGCCAAGGGCGACGACCCCGACATCTTCGTGCTGCCCGACCTGGGCGCCGAGGTCGCCGTCTATGAGACCGACCGCGACGCCAAGCTGAAGGCGTTCGAGGGCACCGATGAGGAGCGCTCGGTCTACGAGAAAGAGCTGGCCGACGAGCTGGAAGCGAAGAAGCGCGACCTGTACGCGCTGTACGCGGAGCGCGGCGAGCGCCTGCACGCGGTGGAGCAGCTGCTGCGCGCCTACACGCTCTATGAGAAGGACGTGGAGTACATCGTGCAGGAGGGTAAGGTGCAGATCGTGGACAAGCACACGGGCCGCGTCCTCTCCGGGCGCCGCTACTCTGACGGTCTCCACCAGGCCATCGAGGCCAAGGAGAATGTGCAGGTGCAGGCGGCTACGCAGACGTACGCCACGGTTACGCTGCAGAACTACTTCCGCAAGTACAATAAGCTCTCGGGCATGACAGGTACCGCCGAGACCGAGTCGGAGGAGTTCTTCAAGATCTACAAGCTAGAGGTCATCATCGTCCCGACGAACCGCCCGATTGCGCGCGCGGACCTGGACGATCTGATCTACCGCACGCGGCGCGAGAAGTACAACGCGGTGATGGAGAAGATCGAGGAGTACACCGAGCGCGGCCAGCCGGTGCTGGTGGGTACCACCTCGGTGGAGGTGTCTGAGACGCTGAGCCGCCTGCTCAAGCGCAAGGGCATCAAGCACAACGTCCTCAACGCCAAGCAGGACCGGGCGCAGGCCGAGGCTGAGATCGTGGCCGAGGCGGGGCGCCCCGGCGCGGTCACCATCGCCACCAACATGGCCGGGCGCGGCACCGACATCAAGATCAACGACGAGGTGCGCAAGGCGGGCGGCCTGGCTATCCTAGGCACCGAGCGTCACGACAGCCGCCGCATCGACCTGCAGCTGCGCGGGCGATCTGGGCGTCAGGGCGATCCGGGCGAGAGCCAGTTCTACCTGTCGCTCGAAGACAACCTGATGCGCCTCTTCGGCCCCGACCGCATCGCCAAGGTGATGGACAAGCTCCAGATGGAGGAAGGCACCGTCATCACGCACCCGTGGGTGAACAAGAGCATCGAGCGGGCGCAGAAGAAGGTGGAGCAGAACAACTTCGGCATCCGCAAGCGCCAGCTAGAGTACGACGACGTGCTCAACGCGCAGCGCGAGGTCATCTACGACCGCCGCATGCACGCGCTCAAAGGCAAGCGCATCCACGGCGACATCCTGGAGCTGACGTACGAAGTCATCCAGCGCCTCGTGGCGGAATACTACGACGAAGGTGACCTCGACGGCCTCCGCGACATGCTGCTTCGCACGCTGTCGTTCGACTTCCAGATCAACCGCGAGGACTTCTACAAGGCCGGGCAGGACGGCGTGGTGAGCAAAGCCTACGAGGCCGCGCTCGACTACTACACGCGCAAGCGCACCAGCCTGGCGAAGCCGTTCCTCGACAGCATGCAGCGTCTGATTCAAGACGGCCCCGAGAAGCGCCCCGAGCGCGTGGTGGTGGACTTCACCGACGGCGGGCGCCTCCTCCGCGCCGTAGCGCAGGTGGACGACATCATTGAGACGGAAGGGCAGGAGATCAACGACGCGCTGGAGCGCGGCGGCATGCTCTCCATCATTGACGAGTACTGGACGAAGCACCTGCGCGGCCTCGACGAGGTGAAGGAGGGTATTGGCCTGCGCGCCTACGGGCAGCGCGACCCGCTCATCGAGTACAAGATGGAGGCGTTCAAGCTGTTCAGCGAGATGATCCAAGAGATCGACAAGGCCGTCGTCTCGTTCGTCTTCAAGGCGGGTCCGCTGGTCAACAACGAGCAGCAGAAGAGCCGCGCCCCCGTGCCGCGCCGCAGCCGCATGGATGCCTCCCGGGCACAAGCCACGCATGCCAGCGCCGAGCCCACCTACGGCGTCGGCGACGGGGCGTCGGCAGCCGAGCGCGACCCGAGTGCCAAGGCGGCACCTGTGGTCGTGGAGAAAACGTACGGCCGCAACGACGTCGTGACCATCCAAAACCCCTCGACGGGCGCCACCGAGCAGATCAAGTACAAGTTCGCACAGAAGAAAATCCAGCGCGGCTGGACGCTCGTGGAGTAAGCTTACCGCTGGAGCACCATGCGGCGGGTGATGGAGACATAGCCCGCCGCCTCCAGGCGGTAAAAATACGTGCCCGTGGGCAAGTCGCCCGCCTCGAACACCACATCGTAGACGCCCGCCTCCTGCATGCCATCGACGAGCGTTCGCACGCGGCGCCCGAGTAGGTCGTAGACGCTGAGCTGAACGGGCACCGTGTCGATGACCTCGTAGCGGATGGTGGTCTGCTGGCTGAACGGCTCGGGGTAGTTCTGGCGCAGGGTGTGGTTGCGCCACGTGTTAGGGCGTTCCAGCTGAGTTTGAATGGGCGGACATGCCTGGGTATCGTACTGCATGAGGGCGGAGACGGACTCCTTGGCGATGTCAGCGGCCTCGCGCAGCGCCGTGATAGAATCCAGGCGGTCCTCGCCTTGTGCCCAGACAATGGCGACGGTGAAGGCTGTGGTGTCGCCTGGGGCGAAATCGAATGGGCCGCTGCTCAACACAAAGCGGCGGTGGGCAGGTATGCTGCGGAAGCCGTTGTTATCTAGGTTCTCTTCGCTCCAGTAGCTGCCCGTGACGGGGTCGCCGGGGTACATAAAGCGCGTGGGTTCAGTCCCTCCAAAACCAATTCTGCCAAATGTGACGGGCGTACCGTCGCGCCACCGACTGCTCAGGTAGTAGTAGGGCTCAATGGTCCTGAAGGATGGATTACCCAGTTGCGTGGGCCCACTCACATAGTGCAGAAAGCTGGTAAACGGAAGCTGCTCGTTGTCGCTGCCATCGAACGAGACGTCCACGCCTTCGGCCAACAGCACACCGAGTGCGGGTGGGCGATCCCCATAGCCGTTCTGCCCCTCGTCGAAGTCGTCGCCGTTGTAGAAGTACCCCATCTGGCGTGTGGTATCGCTGCCAACGAAATTATCTGCTGGGTTGCCGAGGTCGCCATAGGTCCACCAGCCCACGTAGAAGTCCTTCAGCGGCTCTTGCCCTTTGTGAACCAGCGTGACGTGGTAGTAGGTCGTTTGGCTAAGCACCTCCTGCATGGAATACAGCCCCGGTGTGGGGTCTGCATGGCAGGACGCTGCAAAGGCCTGCACGCGTGCTTCCAGTCCAATCTGCGACCCTGGAGAAAGCGGATCTGCGTTGCCCATGTCGTTCATCACCCACCAAACGGATTGCTCGCCGAAGATCTCGGGACGATCTCCACCAGCTAGGTTGTAGTTAGCTTCAATGCCGTCACCATCGACTACAGGAGCACCCAGATGATACGGCCAATCGCGCAAGTCATCCGTGAGGGCGCCGGAGTCCTCGTAGGCCCTAACGTCAGCATCGTAAACGGAGTACATCCGGTCGTAGTCGTCGCAATCGGCGGGGGGATTCCCGTCTTCATCGAGTGGCCCTGGCCAGTATTCACCAGGGCCAAAATCCGTCCCGGTTATCCGGTAGCTGCCGTCTGATGCCAGGCCACCCGCCCAGAGGTTTGCAGTAAAGATAGCTTGGGCATTGCCGTCTTTGGGCACGGTGTAGACATGGCCACTGCTACGCCAGAAGAAGCTGCCGTTGTTGAAGAGCGCTGCACGTACATCAGCTACGTCTAGCGTGTCGCTTGCTAGGCCGTGGGCGCAGGTGCCCACCTGCTGGCTAAGCGCAGGCGGCGCGCACAGCAGCATCGTGAAGAGGAGGATATGCCATTTCATCGCTGGAGCACCATGCGGCGGGTGATGGAGACATAGCCCGCCGCCTCCAGGCGGTAAAAATACGTCCCCGTGGGCAAGTCGCCCGCCTCGAACACGACATCGTAGACGCCCGCCTCCTGCATGCCATCGACGAGCGTTCGCACGCGGCGCCCGAGTAGGTCGTAGACGTTGAGCTGAACAGGCACCGTGTCGATGACCTCGTAGCGGATGATCGTCTGCTGGCTGAACGGCTCGGGGTAGTTCTGCCGCAGGATGTAGAAGCCCAGCGCGTCGGGGTCCGGCTGCTCCGGCTCGGGATCAGTCGTCTCGATGGCTGGGCAG
>JBCDJT010000206.1:0-5659 GCA_038747545.1 Bacteroidota bacterium | reverse complement strand
GGCAGGGCTCGTGTCGTTCCACGGGCCGCCGGGGATGTCCACATGGAATACGTTCACCGTCGACTACGTCCGCCGCGTGCTCTTCGAAGCCGAGGCCGTCCACTTCGCCAACCCCACCGCTCCCGGCGATCGGCTGGCACGTGCGAAAGACCGCACCGTCACGCTCACGCCCGGGAAAGCGCGCGGACGCCTCATCGGCGGCAACCTCACCGTGCTCTCGGCGATGATTGGCTCCGACTACCTGCCGGACTGGTCGGGGCACATCCTCTTCCTTGAAGACATCGGCGAGGCCGTGTACCGCATCGACCGGATGATGACACAGCTGCGCCTGGCGGGCGTGCTGGAGCAGATCAGCGGCTTTGTCTTCGGCCATTGCACCGACTGCGACCCCGATAGCGGCGGCTACGGCTCACTCACGCTGGATCAGGTGCTGGACGACCACCTCAAACCCTACGGCATCCCCGCGTTTCGCGGCGCCATGATCGGTCACATCGCCGACAAGTTCACGGTTCCGGTGGGCATCGAAGCCGAGATGGACGCCGATGCAGGCACCCTCACGATGTTAGAAGCGGCAGTAGTGTAGGGGCGGGGGCTGTGCAGAGGCGGCCCGAATGATAACGTTCACGTTGCGGATCGCGCCGAGGCAATCGCGTAGCTTGGAGGCTCTATGTGAATGCACCCCATCTCCACGCGCAGTATGCTCTCTTCGCCCCGCTCCTGGCTGTTGGCCCTCGTTCTGATCGTCGTACCCGTTGCGTCTGCGTTTGCGCAGCCAGCAGTCCCCACGCACAACGCGTTTCCGCTGGAAGACAGCGCAGCCATCTCGCGGATCGTCTTCGGCTCGTGCCTGCATCAAGACCGTCCGCAGCCGATCTGGCCCGCCATCCAAGACGCCCAGCCCGAGCTGTTCATCTGGGCGGGCGACAACATATACGGCGACTCGGAGGTCGTCGATACGCTGGCGGCCAAGTGGAATCGCCAGAAGCGACAGCCGGGCTATCAGCCCATCGTGGAGCGTGCGCGCGTGCTGGCGACCTGGGACGACCACGACTATGGCCTCAATGACGGTGGTGCCTCGTTCTCTGCCCGCGAGGCCGCCCAGCAGGCCATGCTCGACTTCTTGGACGTGCCTGCCGACGATCCACGGCGCACCCGCGAAGGCGTCTATCACGCCGAGACGTACGGCCCGCCCGGCCAGCGCGTGCAGGTCATCCTGCTCGACACCCGCTACCACCGCAGTGAGCTGGAGCGGTATCCGGCAGCGCCAGGGGAGCGGCGGGGCGGCTATCGCCCCCTCCGTGACGAGGACGCCACCTTCTTAGGGGAGGCGCAGTGGGCGTGGCTGGAGGAGCAGCTGATGGCCCCCGCCGACCTCCGCTTGATCGTGAGCAGCATCCAAATTTTGGCATCCGAGCATCGGTTTGAGAAGTGGCACAACCTTCCCCGCGAGCAGCAGCGCTTCCTCCGGCTGCTGGAGGCGACACGCGCCGAGGGTGTCATCGTGCTCAGTGGCGACCGGCACCACGCCGAGCTATCCCGCCAACTCCGATCGGACGCGTACCCGCTGTACGACCTGACGTCGAGTGGTCTGAACATGAGCAGCCCGTCCGATCCACCGCGCCCGCTAGAGCCCAACCGCTACCGCCTCGGCGAGGTGTTTCGCGGTCACCACTTCGGGACGGTTATGGTAGACTGGGAGGCGCCCGATCCGCTGGTTCAGCTGGCCATCGTGGATGTAAACGGCGAGGAGATCATCACGCACGACATCCGGCTGAGCGAGCTGCGGTATCCGCAGCTAGAGCCGCCGCGAGGCAGCGGCAATTTCGACCGCATGGCGATGTGCTCGGGCGCAAGCGCGACGGGGCATGCCGATCTGGTGGTGGACGGTAGCACGAGCGACTGGACGGAGACGGCCAACGGCTCGCACTGCACATTGGTGGACGATGAGGCGCTGTACGTTCGCTTTACCACAGGCGACACGCGCACGCTGCGGCGCCACGGCGAGGCGGTGATCGTCGCCGTCGATGCCGATGGCGATGCGGAGACGGGCTGGCAGGGCGACCTGGAGCGCGGCATCGAGCTGACGGTGCAGTACGCGCATCCGCCCTCGCAGGAAGGTCGGCGCTGGGGGCCGCTGGTCACGGCTTACGATCCCGACGGAGCGGCCTCGCTGTATCCCGACGACATGCCCGATGTCCAGACGGCGCCCACGCATGCGGCGTCGTGGTTCGAGGCGCGCATACCCCGGTCGCTGGCGCCCGACCTGGAGAGCGGCGGCACAAAGCGGGTGTACGTCTACGGCTGGGACAAGCAGAGCGGACGGCGGCGGGCACTGATGCAGGCCACCGTCGAGGCGCAGCCTGCGCGAGCAGCGGCACCGCCAGAGGTCACCATACCTACGCAGACCGATGCCACGCTGCGCGTCATGGCGATGAACACGCTGTGGGGCCGCCCCGATGAGCAGCCCGCGCCGTTCTCCCGCGTCTTCGATGCCCTCGATGCCGATGTGTACCTCATCCAAGAGTGGCGGTTCGAGCGGTTTGCCGAGCATGAGATCACCGAGTGGTTCGCCACGCACATCGACAGCAGCGTGGAGTGGCACGCGGCGGTGTCGGACGGGCTGGGCGTGGCGGTAGTCTCGCCCCATCCGATTGTGGCGCGGGTGCCTACGCATCTGCCGCTGGATGCGGGCGGCTGGGACTTCCCGATCCGCATGGCGGTGTCGGTGATCGACGCGCCGCAAGGCCGCGTGCTGGCCGCCTCGGTGCATTACAAGGCCAGCGGCGGCTTCGGCGCGCCCGAAGATGTGCGCCGGCTGGCCGAGGCCGAAGCCGTCAACCGCATGCTGGCGGGCATGAGCGCCGCCGCGCAGCCCGACCTCGTGGTGCTCGGCGGCGACTACAACATGGTGGGCACGCCTGCGCTCGCCGACTACTCCGTGCGCGGCTTGGACGCCGATGGCAGCGCGCTCACGGTAAGCACACCGACGGTGCTGGGTGCGCCCACCTTCACGTATACCCACGTGCGCCAAGGCCCACGCAACCGCCTCGACTACATCGCCTACGGCGAGGCTGCGGCCGATGTGCAAGCGGCGTTCGTGCTAGACGCTGCCCGACTGCCCGAAGCCACGGTAGACGCTCTTGGCCTAGAGCGCACGGACACCGCCATCAGCGATCACCTCCCCGTTGTGCTGGATTTGGCGCTGAAGACGAATGCTAGTTCTGGGAAATGATTATGCGATCGAGTTTGTCATCCCGAAGGCTATGACATTGTCAAGCCTGCGAGGCCTTCAATAAGCGCGGCTGCACCGACCGATACGATGCATTGTACGCCCGCTCGTGCAACAGCATACTGCACAACACACCCAGCAGCTTGTTGGCCACGTTGTTATATGTGAGAATAGAGGGGGAGACATATCCGTCAAAGTGACCTCCTCCCCGTGATTCACCCGGTCAGAGCTAGAGCATCGGACGTCTTTTCGTAGTACTGAGCAACGTACGCATCTGGCGTCATGTCGTCCAGCGAACTGTGTGGACGGTAGCTGTTGTACTCCACCCGCCACGCTTCAATCTTCGCTTCTGCATCGGCCAGCGATAAGAACCAATGCACATTTAGGCACTCGTCGCGAAAGCTGCCATTGAACGATTCAATATAGGGGTTATCGGTCGGTTTTCCTGGCCTGGAGAAGTCCAGCGTCACCGCATGATCATAAGCCCAGCGATCCAGTGCCTTGCTGATGAACTCACTACCGTTGTCGACTTGAATACGCTCAGGGACATGCCCCGTATAAGCCCTAATCCGATTCATGATGGCAACCACGTCCGAGCCTCGGATCGAGGCGCCGACGTGAATCGCTAGGCACTGACGACTGTAATTATCGACTACAGTTAATGCCCGGAATCGACGTCCGTCGAAGAGCGCATCGGAGACGAAGTCCATGCTCCAGCTCTCATGGGGACGTTTTACCTCAACTCGTTCTAAGCGATGAGCGGCTGCCCGATTGCGACGAGGGCGCTTGCTACGCAGATTGAGGCCAGCGAGCTTGTAGAGGCGATAAACACGCTTGTGATTGACCTGCCAGCCCTCTCGTCTGAGCAGTACGTAGATGCGCCAGTAGCCATAGCGAACGCGCGTCTGAGCGATCTCTTGGATACGTGCTAAGAGCGCTGGGTCGGTCGGCTTCGGACGCGGCGTGTAGCGGTAGGTAGAGCGGGCCAGACAAACGACGCGGCAGGCTCGACGAGTCGAGACTTGGTACTCGTCAACCAAGTGCTGAGCGAGCTCGCGACACCTGGCTGGCCATATAACTTTTTTTGAGTATGTCCTGCAGCATGTGCTTATCGAGCGAGAGGTCCGCCACTAGCTTCTTAAGCTGCTGATTCTCGGCTTCGAGCTGCTTCAGGCGCCTTAGCTCGCTGGTGCCTAAGCCGCCGTACTTCTTCTTCCAGTTGTAGAAGGTAGCTTCACTGATGCCCATCTTGCGGCAGACTTCGGCGCCCTTCGTTCCGGTCTCGGCTTGGCGGATGGCGAAGACGATTTGTGCTTCGGTGAACTTGGACTTTTTCATGATCCTCGTGTTGTGTGATTAGGGTAACACGAGGATCCGAGACTCTAGTTTTGAATGGGCCAGTTTATTGGGAGGAGGTCAACTAGTGCGAAAGCAGGGCGCCAAAACAATGAAACTGTGGCCTGAACTATTCCGCCTCCGAATCCTTGGCTTCAGCCTCCGCTTCTGCCACAGTCGGCGTAGCCTCTGCAGTGGCGGCGCCATCGCCTTCGGGCGGGCCGTATGCGACGTACTCACCGTGTGGGCGCTCGCCCAGGATCTCGACCAAGTCGCGGGGGCCGAGCACTTCCTTCTTGAGGAGCGATTGCGCCATCGATTCGAGCAGCTCGGCCTTGTCGGCCAGCATCTTGTGCGCGCGCTTGTGGACGTCGTTGATGATGTCCTTCACCTCCTGGTCGATCATGCGCGCCGTATCGTCGGAGTACGGCTTGTCGAACATCGGGCTGCTCTGGTCACGGCCAGAGAGGTTGAAGCTGATGTGGCCGATCTTGTCGCTCATGCCGTAGTCCACCACCATCGCGTAGGCGAGCTTGGTGATGCGCTCCAGGTCGTTCTGCGCGCCCGTCGAGAGGTGGCCGAAGATGATCTCCTCGGCCACGCGCCCGCCGATCATCATGGTCATGCGGTCCATGAAGGCTTCCTGCGTACTGATGTAGCGCTCCTCGGGCAGCGACTGCGCATAGCCGAGCGCGGCCAAGCCACGCGGCACAATCGACACCTTGATGACCGGGTCGGTGTTCTTCAAGAACCAGCCCGTGATGGCGTGACCCGCCTCGTGGTAGGCCACGATCTTGCGCTCTTCGGGCGAGATCAGCTTGTTTTTCTTCTCCAACCCGGCGATGACGCGGTCGATGGACTTCTCAAAGTCCGACATCTCGATGGCGTCTTTGTCGAGGCGCGCAGCCAGGATGGCGGCCTCGTTACAGACGTTGGCGATCTCGGCACCGGCGAAGCCCGGCGTCTGGCTGGCGAGCACCTGATGGTTCACATCCGAGCCCAGGATCAGGTTGCGCGTGTGGACCTTGAAGATGGCGGCGCGCTCGTTGCGGTCGGGCTTGTCGATGAGGATCTGGCGGTCGAAGCGGCCGGGGC
>JBCDJT010000205.1:0-5752 GCA_038747545.1 Bacteroidota bacterium | reverse complement strand
GCGCATCACGTCCACGAAGAACGGCGCCATCACCTCGGTGCAGGCCGTCTACGTCCCCGCCGACGACCTCACCGACCCGGCCCCAGCGACGAGATCTGGCGCGAGAGCACCGTCGTGGCGTCGAGGTGGGCGAAGGTCGTGGCTGGGGCCGGGTCGGTGAGGTCGTCGGCGGGGACGTAGACGGCCTGCACCGAGGTGATGGCGCCGTTCTTCGTGGACGTGATGCGCTCCTGCATGACGCCCATCTCAGTGGCTAGGGTCGGCTGGTAGCCCACAGCCGAGGGCATGCGGCCCAGCAGGGCCGACACTTCGGAGCCCGCCTGCGTGAAGCGGAAGACGTTGTCGACGAAGAAGAGCACGTCTTTACCGCCCAGGTCGCGGAAGTACTCAGCGATGGTCAGGCCGGAGAGGGCCACGCGGGCGCGGGCGCCGGGGGGCTCGTTCATCTGGCCGAACACGAAGGTCGCCTGGCTCTCTTTCATGGCTTCCAGGTCCACCTTGTCGAGGTCCCAGCCGCCTTCCTCCATCGCGTGCTTGAAGTCGTCGCCGTAGTTGATGATGCCCGACTCCAGCATCTCGCGCATGAGGTCGTTGCCCTCACGCGTGCGCTCGCCCACGCCAGCAAACACCGACATCCCGTCGTGCGCCTTAGCGATGTTGTTGATCAGCTCCTGGATGAGCACCGTCTTGCCCACCCCGGCACCGCCGAAGAGGCCGATCTTACCGCCACGGGCGTACGGCTCCAGCAGGTCGATCACCTTGATGCCCGTCTCCAGCATCTCCACCTCGGTAGCGAGGTCTTCGTACGCGGGCGGCTCGGCGTGGATGGGGCGGTAGGCCTCGGCCGTGGGCTGACGCAGGCCGTCGATGGCGTCGCCGACCACGTTGAACAGGCGGCCCTTGACCTCCTCGCCCGTGGGCATGGCAATCGGCTGGCCGGTGTTGACGGCGGCGGTGCCGCGCGTGAGGCCGTCCGTCGAGTCCATCGCGATGGTGCGGACGCGGTTCTCGCCGAGGTGCTGCTGCACCTCCAGGACGAGCTTGTCGCCGTCGAGGTCGATGTTGAGGGCGTCGAGGATTTCGGGTACGGCGTCGGCAGGGAATTCGACGTCCACCACGGGACCCATCACCTGGACGACAGCGCCCGTCGTAGTGCTTCCGTTGCTCATCGGAACGATATGGAATAAGTGAATCGCTAGCGGATCGCTGAGTCGATCAGAAGCCCGAATAGAGGTGGCGACGGCTCAGCACGTGTTTCAGAGGCGAAAATTAACGGGACGCCTGTCCATTGGCTTCTCCGGTTCGCGCAAAACGCTGTGAATAACGGCCCAAGTTTCGGATGAGTCGCAGGTCGGAAGGTCACAGGCCTAAAGTCCCAGGTCCCCGGCGGGCGCTGCACGTCATCATTCCCGTGTGCTATATTTCGACCTGCGACCTTTGACCTGCGACCTAAAACCATGCTCCGCCTCATCGCCTGCAGCCTCGCGCTTTTCCTGAGCGTTTCATCAGTGTTTGCCCAAGACCTCCCCGCCATCCAAGACAAGACGGTGGGCATGGACAAGAAGGATGGCTTCGTGCCGATCTACTGGGATGCCAAGGCCGGGAAGGTATGGCTGGCCATCCACACCTTCGACGAGGACTTCCTCTACGTCTCGTCGCTGCCCGCCGGGCTGGGATCGAACGACATCGGCCTGGATCGCGGCCAGCTCGGTGGGCAGCAGGTGGTGCGGTTTGAGCGCGTGGGGCCGAAGGTGCTGATGGTGGCGCCCAACCTGGACTACCGCTCGTCGAGCGACAACCCGCTGGAGCGCAAGGCCGTGGAGGATGCGTTTGCGCCGAGCGTCGTCTGGGGCTTCACTGTAGCCGCCGCCTCGGGCGACACGGTGCTGGTCGATGCCACCGACTTCATCGTCCGCGACGCCCACGGCGTGGTGCAGCGGCTGCGCGGTCGGAATCAGGGCTCGTTCAGCCTCAACAAGAGCCGTAGCGCGGTCTACCCGCAGGTGCTGAAGTCTTTCCCCAGCAACACCGAGATGGAGGCGCGGCTGACGTTCACGGGCACCAACCCCGGCGGCTTCGTCCGCAGCGTGGCCGCCGATCCCAACGCGATCACGCTGCGCGTGCGGCACTCGTTCATCGAACTCCCCGAGTTAGGCAGCTACACGCCGCGCCGCATGGACCCGCGTTCGGGTTACTTCGGGCTGACGTACGTGGACTACTCGACGCCCATCGGCGAGCGCAAGGAGCACCAGTTTATCCGCCGCCACCGCCTGGAGTGCGCCGGCCCGCGTGACGCCGACGGGCTCTGTACGCCCGTCGAGCCGATCCAATACTACCTCGACCCCGGCACCCCAGAGCCCGTACGCACGGCGCTGCTGGAGGGTGGGCGCTGGTGGAACGACGCGTACACGGCCGCTGGCTTCCGCGACGCGTTCCGCCTGGAGGTGCTGCCCGACAGCGGCGACATGATGGATGTACGCTACAACACGATCCAGTGGGTGCATCGCTCCACGCGCGGCTGGAGCTACGGCGCCTCCATCACCGACCCGCGCACGGGCGAGATCCTGAAGGGCCACGTCTCGCTCGGCTCGCTGCGCGTGCGCCAAGACTACCTCATCGCCGAGGGGCTGCTTGCGCCCTACGCCGACAGCCTCGCCAACGGAATGGACCCCGACAGCGACCCGATGCTGGCGATGGCGCTAGCCCGCATCCGCCAGCTCTCGGCGCACGAGATCGGCCACACCATCGGCATCGCGCACAACTTTGCGGCGTCTTTCAACGGCCGTTCCTCGGTGATGGACTACCCGGCGCCGCTCGCCGAGGTAGAGGAGACGGAGTCGGGCGATGCGCGGATTACGCTGGCGAACGCGTACGACGCAGGCATCGGCGCGTGGGACAAGCTGGCGGTGCGCTACGGCTACACCGAGTTCGCCGACGGCACCGACGAGACGGCGGCGCTCAACGCCATCCTCGATGAAGGGCACGCCGCGGGGCTCTACTACATCACCGACTCGGATGCACGTCCGCAGGGCAGTGCCAACCCGCTGGCGCACCTCTGGGACAACGGCCCTACGCTCGTCGACGCTCTGACGCGCGAGATGAACGTGCGGCAGATCGCGCTGGACAACTTCGGCGTGAACGTGATCCGCGAAGGGCAGCCGCTGGCCACGATGGAGGAGACGCTGGTGCCCATCTACCTCTACCATCGCTATCAGGTGGAGGCGGTCTCCAAGGCCATCGGCGGGATGAGCTACGACTACACGCTTCGCGGCGACACCCGCATGCTGCCCGAGCCCGTGGGGGGCGATGCGCAGCTCGCCGCGCTGAACGGCTTGTTGGAAACGTTGGATGTGGAACGCCTCGCCCTCCCTGAGCGCGTCCGGCAGAGCATCCCGCCGCGCCCGCCCGGCTACGGCGCCACACGCGAGCTGTTCGATGGCTACAGCGGCCTCGCCTTCGACGCGTACGCGCCGGCTGAGGTCGTCTCGCACCTCGTGCTCGGCCTCATCTTGCACCCGCAGCGCGCGGCCCGCCTCGCCTACCAGCACGACCAGGACGACGACCTGCCCGGCCTCACCGACGTGCTCGACCGCGTGTGGGATGCGGTCTGGAAGCCGAGCCGCACGAGCACGGACTATAACCTAGAACTCCAGCGCGTGGTGCAGCAAGTCTGGACGGACACCATGCTTGAGCTGGCGGCCCAGCCGAAGCTGGCGCCAGCGGTGCGCGCACGCGTCAACCACCAGCTGGCTGCGCATCTGGAGTGGCTGGACGACAACTCTGGCGGTCGCGACGTGGAAACGCGGGCGCACCGCAACCAGGTCTACAGCAGCATCGACCGCTGGCTCTACCGCCCGTACCAGCCTGCCGAGCGCATTGCACAACCCACCACACCGCCCGGCTCGCCCATCGGGCAAGATGCGCCCGACTTCCTGCTGCGGCAGGACGCACGGCGCAGCGCATTGCACAACTGGAGCGCTGCCCACCAAGCCTGCCTCGTGCAATGAGATACGCCCTTTTCGCTGGCCTCCTGCTGGCTGGTAGCGGGCTAGCAGGCTGCCAGCCTGAGTCCCAGTCCCGTGGGTTGCCTACGATGGCGTTTGCTGTCGTCGACTCGCTGCTAGCGGCACCTGTGGCGTTTGAGGCTGGGTTCACCGTCCGCCCTCCCCAAGGCTGGCAGCGCGACGCATCTCGGACAGGCTCTGCTCTGCTGAAGGCGAAACAGCCCGTGGCTTCCTTCTTCGCCGACTCGGTAGGGCAAGGCGGTATGCACACCGCGTTGATTCCGCTTCCGGGTGCGCTGACCTGGACCGAGCAGGTGGCGGCCTACGAAGCGGCACATCCTGAGCTCGACGATGAGCAGGTGCGCCGAGCCGAATTCCTCAAGGACGGGCAGCCTGTTTTGCAGCATCTCATCCAACAACCCGACACCGTATCGTTTTCGTTACTGATGCCGCTGCGCGCGGACACGGCACTGCAAACGGTTTACCTTCTCCCCACATCGGAGTACACAGCGATCACCGCGCGCAGTATCGAGTCGTCGATCGGCTCCATATCCATCCATGTACAATCCAAATGAGGCGTTAATGATGAACAAGACACGTACGAAAGTGACGTCGTTGCTGATGGCCAGCCTACTGCTCGTCGCTAGCTTCGGCATGACAGGCTGCGTCATGCACGAGCACGTCGTGGGCGACGGTGCCCAGATGGGCCAAGAGGAAGAGGCGCGCCAGTGGTATGTCCTCTGGGGCTTAGTCCCGCTGAACGACGTGGATACCCAAGACATGGCCGAGGGGGCCGAGGACTACACCATCGTGACCGAAACCAGCGTTCTTGATGCCATCATCGGTGCCGTGCTGAGCTTTGTGACCGTCCAGAGCCGCACCGTGACGGTGACGAAGTAACCTGCGCTACCTGCATCCCTCTTACGAAAGCCCGTTCCGCACAGCATTGTGGGAGCGGGCTTTCTCGTGGCGGCTAACGTTGTGCTAACATAGCGGCGGTATCTACTGGCTCCTCCGTTCATGCTATTGAGCCGAATATGAGTCTGCTATTGAGCCGAATATGAGTCTGCTATTGAGCCGAATATGAGTCTGCTATTGAGCCGAATATGAGTCTGCTTGATTTCTTCCAGACCCAGCCGTCTGCACTCGTGGCACAAAGCCGCACGCACCTGGTGGAGATGCTGCGCACGACGCAGCACATGTTTGAGGTTGCGGCTAGCACGATCCAAACGGCCGCACCGCCCTCGCTCAACCTAGAGGCTGCTGACGAGGGTGTCAACGCACGTGAGCAGCAGGTACGCCGGGCCCTGCTGCAACACGTAGCCACGACCTCCACTGACCTGCCGCACAGCCTGACGCTCATCAGCGTGGTACAAGATGCCGAGCGCTGCGGCGACCTCGCCAAGTCGCTGGCCAAAGCCGCAGCGCTGACCGACCAGCGCACAGCATCAGCACTTTTCGCCATGCTAGAGTCGGCGATGTCAAGCGTGACGGCGCTCTTTCCGAAGGTGCGGAGCGCCTTTGAGCGCGACGACAAAGCCGCCGCCGCGGCTGCGATGACGGCTGCGCAGGAACTAAACGACCACCAGCTGAAAGCTGGTGGGTTTCTCATGCGGCCTGAAAGGCACTCCACCGGCAAACATGCCGGTCACTCTACCTCAAAGTTGTCATCACCGCGACGACGAAAGTGATGCTCCAGATACTGCTCCACCATCTCCTGCGTCAACTCGCCGCTCGTCACACAAAAG
>JBCDJT010000204.1:0-5804 GCA_038747545.1 Bacteroidota bacterium | reverse complement strand
GGTGCTCAACGGTATGCTGGCGTTGGGCCGCCCGGAGAGCTATGCACTCTCGGCAGGGTGAGCAGAATGGGGTGAGGGGGCAATGTGCCTACCTCTTGCCTCCGTGCAACAGAGCCGTTTAGATGGATTAAATTTCTCGCGCTCATTTTCCATAACATTGGTACTATCTCGTGAGTGCTCCTCTCTCGTGTCGAATATGAGATTACACGACGAGAAGAGTACAGTTACGGCACGCGCCGCAGGAAGCGGTCGCGGCGCATGCGGTTGGCGTCGGCGTCGTAGGAGAAGTAGACGAAGACGGCTTTGCCTACCACGTGGTCCTTGGGCACGAAGCCCCACGAGCGGCTGTCTTCTGAGGCGTCGCGGTTGTCGCCCATGGTGAAGTAGTAGTCTTGCTCTACCACGTAGGTTTGCGTGGGCACGTCGTCTACGTAGAACGTGCTATCCGAGCGGGACCAGAAGAGCGTGCGGCCTTCGTATTTGGTGATGATGTCTTGCAGCGGCCCCCACGTGGCAGACGTGAGCGGCAGCGTGTCGCCTTTGGCAGGGACGTAGAGGGGGCCGTAGTCGTCGCGGGTGTAGCCGGTCGTGTCGTTGGGGAAGAGGTTGGCGCGCCGTAGCGCCGAGGGCGGCGCCACAAAGGCGCCCACGCTATCGATGGCCGGCCAAGATTCTACACGTGCTGCTACCTCGGGCGTCCCGATGAACGCGCGCGGGCGGCGGTTGTGGGGCAGGCGCACGATGGTCTCGGCGCCGCTGCCGCGCAGGCTGTCGAGTGGGAAGCGCTGCCCCTCCTTCGGGTAGGCGATCCAGCGCTGCTTCATATACGGCTGGATGGGATATGGCGTGTCGTTTACATGGACCACCTTGCCCTTGATGTGTACCGTGTCGCCCGGCAAGCCGATGACGCGCTTAATGTAGTGCGGCTTGCGGTCGAGCGGTCCTGCCGCTGGCGGGTAGTTGAACACGACGACGTCGCCGCGTTGTGGGTCCGTGAAGCCAGGGAAGCGGAGCACGGGCAGCTCGAAGCCGTCGTAGTACCAATCCGTCAGCGGGATGCCCAGCGTGACGGGTACGCGCGAGCCGTAGTGGACCTTCGAGACCAGCACGTAGTCGCCGATCAGCAGGCTCGTCTCCATCGACTCCGACGGGATGCGGTAGGCTTCCAGCACGAACACGCGCAGCGCGAGAGCACCGAGAAACGCCAAGACCACCACGCGCACCCACGCCCAGAGTGTTGCCCGTGGCGACGGGGCAGCAGGCGGCGAGGCAGCGTCCGGTTCCATGCGGCGGCGCTAGTCGATGAGCGAGAAGATGCGGCTGAAGCGGGGGAGCTTGCGGTCGGGGTCGAGCGAGAAGTAGACGAGCACAGCCTTGCCTACGACGTGGCTCATGGGCACGAAGCCCCAGAAGCGGCTGTCCTCCGAGTTGTCGCGGTTGTCGCCCATCGCAAAGAAGTAGTCTTGCGTCCACGTGTAGCTCGTGGCGGGCTGCCCGTCGATCTCAAACTGCCCGTCGCCCGTCTTGCGCGCCGTCTTGCCCTCGAAGCGGTTGATGAACGGGGCGTACGTATTCCAATTGTCGTCGGTGAACGTCGTCGTGGTGCCCTCCTGCGGGATCGTCACCGGGCCGTAGTTGTCGACCGAGTACGATTTGTCTTCGGGAAAGAGGCTGCGCAGCCCGGCGGGCTCGATGTAGGGCTCCACGTTCTGCACGTACGTCCACGTCTGGAGCTCGCGGATCGCCTCCTCGGTGGCACGCACGACCACCAGCTCAGGATTGCCGCTCACCTGCAGGATGTTCTCCGTGTCGATGCCGAGGTCTTCTAGTCGCGCCCGTGGCAGTTGCACCCGCGCATCACTCTTGGTGACCGTCCATGCTTGCTGCATGCCATCCATCAACGGCTGTGGCACGCCGTCCACCTGTACAATCTTGTCTTGTATCGCCACCGTCTCGCCCGGCAGGCCCACGACGCGCTTGATGTAATGCACCTTGCGGTCGATCGGATTGTCGTCGGGTGGGAAGTTGAAGACGAGGGCGTCGCCGCGCTCTACTTCGCCGAAGCCGGGCAGGCGCGTGGAGGGCAGCTTGAGGCCGGGGATGTGGATTTGCGTGAACGGCACGCCAATCGTCATCGGCGTGCGCGTGCCGTAGTGCAGCTTCGAGACGAACAGGTAGTCGCCCACGAGCAGGTTCTTCTCCATCGACGGCGTCGGGATCTTGAACAGGTCGAAGAAGAGCGTGCGGACGATCAGCATGACTACGAACGCGAACACCAGCGCGTCCACCCACTCGCGGATGGGACCTTTGGTCTTCTGTGCGGCCTCAGCCTTCGCCGCGCGCCGTGCCGACGTGCGCTCTCGTTTTTTCGTGCGAGCCAAAATCCTAGGAAGCGATGCAGTGAGGGAAAAGCAGGCGGTGTACGCCCAATAGGGTTACTCGATCCGTGGGCGCCCGCGCTCCAGCGCCGGCTGCCGGATGCGCGTCGTGAAGTACCGTCGCCCATCAAAGCCGGTGCGGTACCACGCGGGACGTCGCGGGTCGAAGTAGTAGTCGACAGACGCCGCACGCAGCGTCGACTCGGCCACAGGCAAGAGCACTTCCTCGCGGATGCGCCGCAGGTCGTCGCGGTAGCGCTGGTCGGTGGCCACGACCACGCCGCGCCCGAACGGACCGCTGGGGTCGAAGACGAGCAACGGGATCTCGCCGTTGAGCAGGAACCAGTACTCAAACTGGATCGGCCCGCTCTCAGCCGTCAGTCGGTCCTGTGGCAACTCGGCGACGGTGACGGTGGGCGGGCCATACACCGCCTCGAAGCGCGGACGCAGCGCGCGCGTCCACATGGTGTCGAGCGTCGTCAGGTCGTTGCTGCCCAGATACGCCCACTTGGTGCTGTCGAAGAGCGCGCGATACGTCCCGCGTGTGGCTCGCGTGATAAGCTCGACCGAGGAGACGAACGGCGGCGGCAACGTATCGAGCACCACCGTCTCGGCCAAGGGCTCTACCTCAGCCTCTGGCGGCTCGCCGATAAGCGCAATGGCCTCCGGCGAGAGCAGCAGCGGATCGAGCGGAGCAGGCGGCAGCTGCGCCGGGTTTTGAGCCACATATGCCGCCATCACCTGCTTCATGCGCCGCGCCTTGTACTCTTCCACCAGCGACTGCGCCGCCACATCGAGTACGCCAAACGCGCAGACAAGGCTCAGCCCGACGAGCATACGAATCACACGCCCACGTTCCCGCCCATTCGCGCCTACTCCCCTTCGGAAACCGGGACCTGAGACCTGAGACCTGAGACCTTCCAGCATCCCCAAGCCCATTCTGACGAGCATACGACCCACGCGCCCACGTTCCCACGCGCTCACGCGCCCACGCATCCTCAGTCCTCCATCGAGAGCACGGCGAGGAACGCTTCCTGCGGCACCTCCACGCGGCCCACCTGCTTCATGCGCTTCTTGCCTTCCTTCTGCTTCTCCAGCAGCTTGCGCTTCCGGCTGATGTCGCCGCCGTAGCACTTGGCGGTCACGTCCTTGCGCATCGCCTTCACCGTCTCGCGAGCAATGACGCGGGTGCCGATGGCAGCCTGCAGCGCGACCTCGTAGAGCTGCCGCGGGATGAGCTGGCGGAGCTTGCGCGTCAGCTTGCGGCCCATCTCGTAGGCCTTGTCGCGGTGGACGATCGTAGAGAGCGCGTCCACCGGGTCGCCGTTGATGAGCACATCCAGCTTGACGAGCGTGCTGGGCTGGTAGTCCTTGAACTCGTAGTCGAACGACGCATAGCCGCGGCTGAACGACTTCAGCTTGTCATAGAAGTCGAACACGATCTCTGAGAGCGGCAGGTCGTACTTCAGGTTGACGCGCTCGGTGTCGAGGTACTGCGTGTCGAGGTAGATGCCGCGCCGGTCCTGGCACAGCTGCATCAGGTTGCCGATGTATTCCGACGGCGTGATGATCTCCGCGTGGACGTACGGCTCTTCGATGCGGTCGATGTTGCCCGGCGCGGGCATCAGGCTGGGGTTCTCGATGATCGCCATCTCGCCGTCGGTGAGGTAGACCTCGTACTTCACGTTGGGCACCGTGGTGATGATGTCGAGGCCGAACTCGCGGTCCAGGCGCTCCTGCACGATCTCCATATGGAGCAGCCCCAGGAAACCGACGCGGAAGCCGAAGCCCAGCGCCGCTGAGGTCTCGGGTTCATAGGTCAGCGCGGCGTCGTTGAGCTGGAGGCGGTCCAGCGAGGCGCGCAGGTCCTCGAAGTCCTCCGAGTTAGTCGGATAAACGCCACTGAACACCATCGGCTTGACCTCGCGGAAGCCTTCGATGGGGCCAGAGGCGCGGTTGCGCACCGTCGTGATCGTGTCGCCCACGCGCGTGTCGTGGACGTCCTTCACCGAGCCAATCACATAGCCCACTTCGCCCGCCCGCAGCGACTGCACGGGCTCCATGCCCAGCTTCAAGATGCCGATCTCGTCCGCCTGGTACTCGGACAGGTTCGACATGAACAGCATCTTGTCGCCCTTGTTGAGCGTGCCCTCGAAGACGCGCGCGTAGACCACCGAGCCGCGGTACTGGTCAAACACCGAGTCGAAGATGAGGGCTTGGAGTGGGGCATCGGGGTTGCCTTTGGGTGGGGGGATGCGCTCCACGATCTTCTCCAGCAGCGCCGGTACGCCCTGGCCCGTCTTGCCGCTGATGTGCAGGATATCCTCGGCAGGCTCGCCGATCAGGTCCTCAATCGACTGCGCCACCACATCCGGCAGCGCCGACGGCAGATCTACCTTATTAAGGACGGGGATGATCTCCAGGTCGTTGCCGAGCGCGAGGTAGAGGTTGGAGATGGTCTGTGCCTCGATGCCCTGCGCCGCATCCACGACGAGGATGGCGCCTTCGCACGACTTGAGCGCCCGCGACACCTCGTACGTAAAATCCACGTGGCCGGGCGTATCGATCAGGTTGAGGATGTACTCGTGGCCGTCCTCGGCCGTGTACGTCATGCGGATGGCGTGGCTCTTGATGGTGATGCCGCGTTCCCGCTCCAGGTCCATGCTGTCCAGCACCTGGTCCTGCATGTCGCGCTTCGAGAGCGTGCCCGTGGTCTCCAAAAGCCGGTCAGCCAGGGTGCTCTTGCCGTGGTCGATGTGGGCGATGATGCAAAAGTTACGAATGCGGGACTGGTCGAACGCCATCCTCTCCTCAGTAAATGTCCCGTGCCGTATGCGCAGTGCGTCGCTCGGCGGGTGCAGTGAAACTCGGCTAAGCGGCTGTAAGTAGGTGCTTTAGCATGCGCCGCATGAAGGTGTGAGAGCGCTCGTCTAATCCGTCCTGCGGCGGGCATGTTCCTCTCGGCAGCCCTGGCAGCAGATGCCCAAAGGCTCCGGTCGGCACCCACCGTTCCGATCCGAGATGGGGGATTTTACCCAATTCCGCGCCGAATTGGGTGTGTTCCTGGACCAAGGTGTAAAAACGACAAACCAACGCATATGCAGTCGATTTCGTCGGAGCAGTTTTCTGTGTGGAGCATCGGGTTGCAGCAATCCGACCGCACCGCTTACCACGCGCTGTTTCAAGGCATGTACGATCCGTTGTATCGGTACGCCTGGAGCATCACCAAGGATAGCGATGCGGCCTACGATGTGTTGCAAGACGTATTCCTGAAGCTCTGGCAGGTGCGCTCCACCATTGACCCCGACCGTTCTTTGAAAGCATTGCTCTATCAGTCTGGAACATCAAGCGATGCCCCCCCCTTTTCTTCTTCGTGGCAAGGGAGATGCAGAGGAGGACCGCAGAGGGGGCGGGGACGCCTTCACG
>JBCDJT010000203.1:0-5909 GCA_038747545.1 Bacteroidota bacterium | reverse complement strand
ATACTGCTCTCCATCGGCATAGGAGACATCGTTGAGTGCCTTGACCGGAGTGCTCTGCATGTTCCTTCTGAGAAGGCGTGCGGATCCGCATCATGGTCTACTCTACTGCGCTGTAAACCCCGCCTTAACAACGCGTTCCGCATACCCTCGCTTCATGCTGACCACCACACTTCGGTTTCTCGGCAGCTCGCCATTGGGCGAAGCCTGTACGCCAACTGCATCGCATGCCCGTGCCAGCTACAGGTGGACAACCAGCGAGATTCAGGCTTCTTCCTCTGCGGACACCACTTGTCAGGCTGGGTCCACGATTCGTACATCGCCCGCATCCGCTTTCCCCACACTCGATCCCTGTTGAACGCCCTCTCGAGCAGACCAAGCCACAGCTACCCTTTCCCACACAGCTGTGCGCCTGTTGACCCCATAGATTCAGTATGCATCAAACGCCCGAAGCGGTCTGGAACGCATGTCTCGATATTATCCGAGACAACATTAGCCGGCAGAGTTATAAAACCTGGTTCGAGCCGCTACGGGCGGTCAGCTTGGAGCAGGAGGCTGGCCTGGCGAAACTGACGGTACAGCTCCCCAGCCGCTTCTACTACGAGTGGCTTGAAGAACATTACTTTGGCCTGCTCCGCAAAACCATCACGAAGGTGCTTGGTGCGCAAGGGCGGCTGTTCTACGACATCGTCATTGAGCAGGAAGACGCCGAGAGCGGGTACGCTGGGGCATCGATGCAACTTCCTGCACGGCAGCCTACGCCCCCCGTACCCTCACCGTCCAACCAATCCGCATTCGGCTATTCCGCTCGTACGCCCCCACACACCGGGCGCCCTGGTGCTGCCCCTACTGGCGGTGGACGCCAGCGCAGAGCTGCCCAGCCTGCTGCCAGTTCCCCTGAGCTCCCTGTAGCGAACCCGTTTGCCATCCCGGGCATCCAGCGCGCCCCTATCGACAGCGGGCTGAACCCCACGTACACCTTTGACCGCTTCATCGAGGGCGACTGCAAACGCCTGGCGCGCAGCGCCGCGCTGGCCATCGCTCAGCAGCCCGGCGCGACCAGCTTCAACCCGTTCCTGGTCTACGGCGGCGTAGGGTTGGGAAAGACGCACGTCATCCAAGCCATTGGCAACTATGCCAAGGCGCAGCGCAACGTCCAGAACGTCCTGTACGTCTCCAGCGAGCGCTTCACGACCGAGTTTGTGCAAGCTATCCAGAACCATCGCGTGAGCGAGTTCTCGATGTTCTACCGCCAGATCGACCTGCTGATTGTAGACGATGTGCAGTTCTTCGGCGGCAAGGAGAAGACGCAGGAGGAATTCTTTCACATCTTCAACACCCTGCACCAATCGGGCAAGCAGATTGTCTTGTCGTCAGACCGTCCGCCGAAAGAGATCCCTGGCATTGAAGAGCGCCTGATGTCGCGCTTCCAGTGGGGGCTCACGGCCGACGTGCAGGCGCCCGAGTTGGAGACGCGCATCGCCATCCTGAACCGCAAGGCCGAAGACGATGGGCTGGCAGAGGCCATCCCGCCCGAAGTCGTTGAGTTCATCGCGTACAACGTGAAGAGTAACATCCGCGAGTTGGAAGGCGCGTTGATCCGGCTTGTGGCCAACTCAACGTTCCAGAAACGCGAGATTGACTTGGGGCTGGCCAAAGAGGTGCTGCGCGACCTGATCAAGGACTCGCGTGTGAACCTCACGATAGAGGAGATTCAGCGGCTGGTGTGCGAGTACTTCAACATCCCAGAAGACCTCGTCCGTGCCAAGACGCGCAAGCGCGAAGTGGTGCAGGCGCGGCAGGTGGCGATGTACTTCTCGAAGCAGCTCACGCAGCACTCGCTCAAGACGATCGGGCTGCACTTCGGCGGGCGTGACCACTCGACGGTCATCCATGCCAACCAGAGCGTGGAGAATCAGATTGAGACGGCACCCAAGTTCAGCGATATGATCAAGGAGATCAGCCGCATTATCGAGATGCGTAGCCGATAGGACAAACGTCCCAGAATCGCTCAAAACCTGAACTTGCGCCTCTGAAACGGGTTACGTACGTCTCACCCGTACTTCCGAGGCATAGTCCTTGCACAGTATGTGTGCATTGTTGAACCCGACTTTGCCTTCTGTTCAAGTCCACACACGCCATGAAATTCTCAGCTTCCAGTGCCGCGCTGCTTAAAGCCCTCACAACCGTCAGCGGCGCCGTGCCATCGAAGAGCACCTTGCCGATTCTGGAATGCATCCTGTTCGAGCAAGACGAGGATGGCCTGCGCCTCAGCGCTACCGACCTGGAGATCTCCATCATCCAGACGGTCTCCGTCCAGTTCGAGCTCAACGGTTCGGTGGGGAAGAGCCGCGTAGCCGTCCCTGCCAAGCGCCTGATCGATACGCTGCGGGCGTTGCCGGACCTGCCCGTCCAGTTCATGGCGGATGAAGAGTTCAACGTGACGCTCCGCACCGACCAAGGCCAGTACAAGATGGTAGGCCACGACGGCGCCGACTACCCGGCCCTGCCCGAGGTGAGCGACACCGCCGTGTTGGAAGCCGACGCCGAGGTGCTGCGCCGCGCCATCGGCAAGACGAGCTTTGCCGTAAGCAAAGACGCCTTGCGGCCAGCCATGATGGGCATCTACTTCCAGATCAATGCCGACGAAGGCCGCACCGTCGCTACGGACGGTCACCGCTTGGTACGCCTGAAGCTGTCCGCGCTGAAAAACGCCGCGCCGATGAACTTCATCGTGCCCGAGAAGGCGCTCTCGCTGGCCAGCAAGGTGCTCGGCGGCGAAAGCACAGCCACGATCGCCGTAGACAGCGGCTATGTGCGCTTCACGTCCGGCGCATCGGAGGTGTTGGCACGCCTCATCGACGAGGCCTACCCGAACTACGAAGCCGTCATCCCCGTCGAGAACGAGAAGCGCTTGGCCGTCAACCGCGTGGCGATGCTCAACGCCGTCAAGCGCGTGGGCCTCTACTCCTCCAGCATGACCAACCAGATCCGCCTCTCGGTGGACACGAACAAGGTGGAGATCTCGGCCGAAGACATCGAGCGCTCCAGTAAGGCGCATGAGACGGTACTCTGTGACTACGACAGCGAGGCGATGGTGATCGGCTTCAACGCCGTCTACCTCACCGAAGTGCTCAGCAACATCGACGCCGACGACGTGGTCTTCGAGTTCAGCTCGCCCAACCGCGCCGGCGTGGTCACACCGCAAGAGCAAGGCGACGGCGAAGACCTGCTGATGCTGATCATGCCCGTGATGCTGAATACGTACGCGTGAGCGTCAGCGCGTAGACGCGTGGGAGCGTCAGCGCGTGAATCCGTCACGATCTGATGTGGCCTACAATTCGCGCTCACGCAGAGCGAAGCGAACGTGCAGACGCGCTCACGCCATGTCTGAAGAATCGAAGGAGTCAATATCCATCCGTTGTCTGACGCCAGCCGAAGCCGTAAGTTCATAAGTCTGTATACTCTTGTAGACCACTCTGATTTGACCGAATAGACCGCGATGAAACCGGGCATCCATCCTGATTACCACATCGTCAACGTGCGTCTTGCTAATGGCGAGACGGTCCAGATGCGCTCGACGATGAAGGGCGACAGCTACACCTCGGATGTAGACTCGACCAACCACCCGTTCTACACGGGCCGCCGCCAGTACGTGGATACGGCAGGCCGCGTCGAGAAATTCCGCCGCCGCTACGGCATCAAGAAGTAAGCGGCACGCCAGACTTGGCTTTCAGGGCGAGTTACTTCACGGTAGCTCGCCCTTTTCTTTTGCCTGGAGCCCTCAGATACTCGCAGCGCAGGCAGGCAGAACGGGCTCCGCTGTCAGCGATACTTCTTAGCAACTTGCCGCCCACTCCCCTGTCTTCTGATGGCCTTTCCCCTTTGGACAAGACACAGCCACATGCGCGTTGCTCCCCTACTTACCTTCGTTTTACTAACTGCTGCATGTATACCGGCTCAAAGCCACGGGCAAGTAGATCCATCGTGGCTGAGAAGCTGGAATGAAGCGCAGGAAACTAGGCCCAAGAAGCTGACCTCCAGCAGCCGAATTGCCGCTGTCAATGAACCTGGTGCGCCCCTCATCGTCAGCGGGCAAGTGTTTGAACCCGACGGGACGCCAGCGCAGAGCGTGGTGGTTCACGCGTACCACAGGGATGCCAACGGCTTCGACTTTGGTCCAGACGACAGCTCCCTCACCACGTGGCGGCTCCAAGGCTGGGTGAAAACGGATGCCGCTGGGCGTTTTGACTTTGCCACCATCAGGCCAGCTCCTGACCATCTGGGGCGAGAAGGAGGCCACATTCATTTCACCACCGAGTCGAAAGCATACGGCAGACAGTGGGCCCCAAAAGTTTTCTTTGCCGATGACCCGATGTTGACCGACGAGCAACATCAGCGATCGGCTGAAGCAGGCAGGTTTGCCTGGATCCGAGAGGTTGAAACGACAAACGACATTCAGCGAATAAGCGTAGCAATCCAACTCAAGAAGGAATCGGATTTCTAGCAAGCCTAGCCCTCTGCAGGTGCTTTGTTTGCATGGGTACCCGCATGTGTCATCCCAGTCGTTCTACGCGATCCGCCGCACGCACGTGGGCACGGCCAGCCACATTGAGGATAGGAAGAGCGCTACCATATCAAAAAGTGAGCTACACTCAGGCTTGAGTACTCCACTATGACTCACCTTCAGCGTTCTCGGGAAAGCACGGCGCTCAGTGGCACGCCAAATTGTGTAGGCGTACCTTTGCCGCTCCCTGTTCTCCTATGCTCGATATGCCATGCGCTACGCCCCACTCCTCCTTGTCTTTGCCCTCCTCGCTGGCTGCGCCGATAGCCCACCACCACCGCCACCACCGCCCGAGCCTGCCGCTGCTGTAGCCACCGAGGGCGACCTGCTAGCGGATGACGCCTTGACCAACTGGCGTAGCTACAAGTCTGACGCCGTGTCACCGGGCTGGAGTGTGGCCGATGGTGTGTTGACATTCACGCCCGGCGAAGGCAACGGCGGCGACATCATGACACGCGGTCAGTACGGTGACTTTGACCTGTCGTTCGAGTTCAACGTCTCGCCCGAGGGCAACAGCGGCGTCATCTACCGTGTCGTGGAGGACTACGACGCGTCGTGGCAATCCGGCCCAGAGTACCAGGTCATCGACGACGATGGCTACCCTGCCGACTTGCTGCCTGCGCAAAAGACGGGCTCAAATTACGACCTACAGCCACCCAGCATGGACGCGTTCACCGCGCCCGGCGAGTGGCAGAGCGGTCGCATAAAGATCGAAGACGGGGCGGTGGAGCATTACCTCAACGGTGAGCTCATCGTGGAGTACACGCTGGGCGATGCGGCATGGGCAGCGCAGCGTGACGCCTCCAAGTTCATTGACTACCCGGGCTATGGCGCCAGCGAGCGAGGGCACATCGCGTTCCAGGACCATGGTAACCCCGTAGCGTATCGCAACATCCGCATCCGCACGCTCGACTAACCCCCCGGAGCGCCATGCGAAAGAGTGGCATGTTTCGTCTCCCAGCGCTTGTGCTGCTGGCCACTCTGGTGGCTCCGCTGGCAAAGGCCCAAGCACCTGCACAACTCACCGAAGCGGTAGGCGGAGGCGTCACGTTCACCGACTCTAACCTGCCAATCGTCGTCATCGAGACGCCCAACGCGCAGGGTATTCCTGATGAGCCCAAGGTCACCGCGCTCATGGGTATGATTGACAACGGCCCGGGCGAGCGGAATCGCCTGGGCGACCCCTACGCGGGATATGCCGGCTACATCGGCATCGAGACGCGAGGCGCCAGCTCGCAGGCGGTCTACCCGAAGAAGTCTTATGTCCTCGAAACGCGACGGGCCGACGGTGAGAATCGCAACGTGCGGCTGCTAGGCTTGCCACGCGAGAACGACTGGATTCTCT
>JBCDJT010000202.1:0-5915 GCA_038747545.1 Bacteroidota bacterium | reverse complement strand
CGGTAGCGCGTAGACGATATTATACCAGCTCTGGCAATTTATAGTGCAGCACACCGTCTAGTCTTGTCATCCCGAGCGGAGCCGAGAGCGCGAAGCACACCGCAGGTAAATCTCCCCCGATTACGGATTGCACAACCTCAAAGTGGGAGATCCCTCGGCTACAGTCTTCGACTTTCGCTCGGGATGACAAACTCGATCGTATACTCATCTCCCAGAGCTAATATCACGCCTCGTCTTCACCCGTGTCGTTCATCGTGAATCGGATGAACTTGTAGCCGACGTACCCCACACCTGCTAGCAGCAGCAGTAGCGGAATCCAGCCGAGGAGTTGAAACCCGAGCATAGCCGCGAAGACGACCGCGCCGCCCTGCACCCAGCCGATGGACTTGCTGCGCTGCTTGGCTTGTTCGAGGTCGCGCTGCGAGTAGAAGGTGACTTCTCGGGGCTTAGGCATGGTGACGCGAGGCTTATGAGATATGACGGTACCTCCCTACGGCCATGCTCCTCCCGGGTTGCTCTTGATTCAGAGCGGCAGCACCGACACAGCCAGCACCTCATCCACGCTGCTGATCTCGTCCAGCACGGCGTCGTTTGGCTCCCCGAAGAAGCGGATGCGAGCGCAGGCGGCTTCTCCGCCCTCGAAGATCAGGTTCTCCATCTCCTGCACGTTCCAGTCCGCGCTGCGCATGGCGTCAAGGACACGGGCGAGCACGCCGACACGGTCCAGGTGGCGCACGGTGAGCAGGTGGTTGGCGTCGGTCTGGGCGGCTTGGTTGACGCAGTTGGGCACGACGCCGGTGGCCGCGTAGGTGTTGGCGACACGTGACGCTTCGAGCGCGATGGCGTTCTGCGCTTGCTGCGTGGAGGCGCCGATGTGGTGCGTCAGGTAGACCGAGGGGTGCGAGGCGAACCGATGGTTGAACGTCCCTGTCTTCACGGCAGGCTCGCCTTGGAAGACGTCGAGCCCAGCGCGCACCTGCTTGGTCTCCAGTGCCCACGCCAATGCTTCTTCATCGACTACGGAGCCGCGCGTGGTGTTGATGAACAGCACCCCCGTCTTCATCGCTTGGAAGAACGCCTTGTCAGCCAATGCGGCGGTGTCGGGCGTGGCGGCTACGTGCAGCGAGACGATGTCGGCCTGCTGGGCGACGGCGCGGGGCGAACCGGCGTAGCGCACTCCGAACTCGGCGGCCCGCTCTGGCGTCAGCGACCGGCTCCACGCGATCACGTCCAGCTGCAGCGCCTTAGCGCGGCGCGCCACCGCTTGTGCGATGTTGCCAAAACCAACCAGTCCCAGCGTCTTGCCTTTCACACCGTCGGCCTTGCTGTACATCGCCTTGTTCCACTCGCCGTTGCGGGCGTCGATGACGTTATCGGGGATGCGGCGGTCGAGCGCCAGGATGAGCCCGATGGTCAGCTCGGCGACGGCTACCGCGTTCTTCCCTGGGCAGTTCGCCACGAAGATGCCGCGTGCCGAGGCCGCAGCCACGTCGATGTTGTCATACCCAGCACCAGCGCGCACCACCAACTCGAGCGAGGCGGTGGCAGCAATGGCGGAAGCGGGCACCTTGGTCGAGCGCACGACGAGAATGTTGGGTTGTACCTCGCGGAGGGCAGTTTCCAGCGCCTCTGCTTTGAGGGCGGGATCTGAATGGACCGTGTGCCCAGCGGCTTCGAGCGCTTCGACGGCAGCGGCAGCGAGCTTGTCGGCAATGAGAATGATCATGGCATTACGGAGGAGGCGTTCAGAAGGGCGCGAACTAGAAGCGATGCACCAGCAGCCCGCTGCGCAGCTTGGGCTCAAACCACGTCGATTTCGGCGGCATCAGCTCGCCCGCGTCCGACACGTCGAGCAGTTCCTCGATCTGCGTGGGGTACATGGCGATGGCGAGGTCGGCAGCCCCAGAGGCGACCAATCGTTCGAGTTCGCCGATGCCTCGAATGCCGCCTACGAAGCCGATGTTCGGGTCGGTGCGCGGGTTGGTGATACCCAGCAGCGGCTCCAGGATGTGCTCGCCCAGCCGCGCGACGTCCAGCGCATCGACTACACGGTCGGAAGCGGCGGCGGGCAGTTCGGCGCGGTACCACTGCCCCTCGACGAGTAGTCCGATGGTGCCGGGGGTATCGGGTGTTGGCTGGTCGGTGGGCACGACGGTCATGCGCTCGCGCAGCTGGTCGAGAAACGCGGCGCCTCCATTCGGCACGCGCTTGATGATGCGGTTGTAGGCGAGGATCTTCATATCGCCCATTGGGAAGAGCACGGCCGGGAAGAACCCGACTTCGTCGCTGGCTTTGCCTTGCTCACGGTGCGCCTCGGCAGCGCGGCTGGCGGCCTTGCAGCGGTGGTGCCCATCGGCCACGTAGATCGCCGGAATCGCCTCGAACGCCGCCACCCACTGGGCGGGATCGGCGACGCGCCAGACGGTGTGCTGCACACCATCGTCGGCAATGAAGTCGTAGAGCGGTGCTGTGGCGACGGCCTCGCCGATGAGCGCGGCGACGGTGGCGTCATCGCGGAAGGTGAGCATAACCGGCTCGGCATGCGCCTCCTGCGTGAGGAGGTGGCGCGTGCGGTCGTCCTCCTTGTCGGGGCGCGTCTTCTCGTGCTTCAAGATGGCATCTGCATCGTAGTCGCTGACGGCCACGCAGCCGAACACGCCCGTCTGCGCACGTCCGTCCATTACCAGCCGATACACGTACAACGAGGGCGCGTCCTCTTCTACAAACTGCTCGCTCTCGGCGAAGGCAGCCAGGTTCTCCGCGCCCTTGGCATACACCGCGTCGGCATGCTCGTCGGTGCCCTCGGGCAGGTTGATCTCGGGGCGGATGACGTGGAGGAAGCTCAGCGGGTTGCCCTCGGCCATCGCCCGCGCCTCGGCGGTGTTGATAACATCGTACGGAACAGACGCGACGGCCTCGACGACGTCAGGCTGGGGGCGTAGCGCGCGGAACGGATGGAGGATAGCCATGAGCGGTACACACGATTTGAGAGGTCATGTGTACCAAACTACGTGATTTGAGGAGGCAGGCGAACGCGCGCGACTATCTGAGACGAAAGTTAATATTGTATCGTCACAGGACTCGCCAGAAGCATGTAGTGCTACCGGGTCACCGTGAATCGCGCGGCGCTATTGAACTGCTCACCCGAAACACGCACAAAGTAGAGCCCGCTTGGCAAACCCGCCGTGTCTAAGGTGAGCTTGTGCGGTGTATTGGCGCGTATGCGACCATCGAATACCGTACGCACGGCGCGACCGAGCACGTCATAGATGGCCGCTGACACGGCTTGGTCGTTGCGCACCACTACTTCCAGCTGAGCGCCATCGGCGGTGGGGTTCGGATATACAGACGTGGTGCGGTACGTCTCCACGAGCTCGACCACAAGTTCAACCTCGGGGCTGTACGCGAAGGTGCCATCGAAGTCGACCTGCCGTAACCGGAAGCGATGTGTTCCAGGACTGACAGCCTCAACTTGGTACGTGTATGACTGCGCCTCCAGCGTAGTGCCAACGCCCGATACGAAGCCCACTTCGTCCCAGGCTGGGGCATTTGGAAGGCGACGTTCAACGCTGAACCCCGCATTATTCGTCTCACTGGCTGTTGCCCAAATGAGTTGCGCGGTGCCCCCGTTCAGTCGCGCCTCGAACGCGACCAGTTCCACGGGAAGGGCCTCGCTAATCACATCAGTCGCAACCACGGTGGCAAACACGTCTTGGTTGGCGCGTGACTGCTGCCCGGTCATCAGCGCAGCTTGGAACGACATGCCTGCTGAGGCTTCGGCATCCACCACGGGCATCACAATTTCTACGTATTGCTGCGGCGTCTGGGAGAGCGCCGTGGAGAAGTTCGTCGCGGGGTCGAAGAGGTAGTCTGTGGTGATGGCGATACGGCTAGCGGTATTGTCCGTCACGCGGATAATCGTGTGGCCATCCAGCCCCTGCACGTCTTGCATGAGGGTACCTTCGTTAACGGTTACGGTGGACGCGACCGACGTCCCGAACGCAGCAGTGTTGTAGTTGAGATACACCTGGGCATCGCCGAGCTTGGCGCCCGCGGTCACTCCTGCTGCATCCGTGGCCACCATAACATCGAGCGTGTACGTGGCACCGCTGTCCGTGAGGCGGGCGTTGTCGAACGTGAAGATGATCGATTGAGCTGATGCGGTCGGCAGGGTGATCAAGCTGCACAAGCAGAGCAAGGTCAGCTTAGCACAGGTGAAGCATCGGATTTTTGTAGCGGTCATGCGGGAGATCTATCGGGAGGGTGAATGGAGACGTGGGCACGCTCAGTCCGTGGTGACGACGTTGGTCCCTTTGCCGACGTTATTGGCCCAGTACGTGTTCTTATCGTCATTCTGCACCTGACCGTTGAGGTTATAGTCGGCGCCTAGATAACCAGAGGAGCCGACCTGGGCTGCCCAGGTGGTGTTCTTGTCGTCATTCTGCACCTGACCGTTATTTGTGCCGTCCCCTGCCAGTAGCGCCCATACGCCTGCCTCAACCTCTGCCATTGGGTCGGCGCCGAAGGCTTGGGTGCTTGCGGAGCGGAAGTCGTATGTACAGGTGCCGCTGGAGCAGTCCACCACGGTGGCACTGATCACGCTGAGGTGGTTGCGGTGCCCAACAGCGAGGTAGTAGCTGCCCTCATTGGCGCTGGCGATTGAGAGGTCCGATGCCGCATCAAGAGCCTTGACCGACCCGTCTTGCATGAGCAACGCAGGCACCTGAGCAACCAAGGTCATGGAGGACGCCGAGGGATCGCCCGTGCGTAGCTCTACGGTGATCCAGTCCACCACGTTCTGGCCGTTGGTGTCGGTGGTGAAGAAGTCGGCGGAGGCGACGGACTCGCCGAGGCTGTAGGGGTCGCTCTGGGGCAGGCTGGACGAGAGCGCCACGGTCATGTTGTCGTTGGCCGTGCTGTACGGCCCTTCGAGCCACAGTGCCACGGCGATGCTGAGCGCCGAGAGGGCCTCTAAGTCGTACCGGACCACATCGTAGGCGTTGCCATCGGTATCGACCTCGCTGCGGAGGCCGCTCTGCCACACCAGGCGGATCGGCAGGTTGGCGCGTGGATAGGCTACCGCCGCGTCCTGCTGGAAGCCATCGGTGGTAGTGGATGCGATGGACTCGGTGCCGATGGCCTGCCCCGTCGTGTCGTAGCGCTGCACGTAGACGCCGTCGAAGCTGCCGTCCTGGCCATAGCTGTCCCACGCGACGGCGATGCGGCCCTGCAGGTTGCCCGACCGTGTGGCGAAGGCCGGACGCGCCTGGCGCTGGGTGCCGCTCGTGGTGGTGTTGACCGTGGCAGCATCGGCGGCGGGCGTGCCGTCGGCGGCGAAGCGGCGGAGCAGCACGTCGGTGTCCGACAGGCTGGTGCCGCTCGTCCACGAGGCCACGAACGCGTCGGTGGCGTCGTTCATGCCGATGCCGGGCTCCAGCTGCTCGCCCGTGGTGGTGTTGGCGAGCGCGATCACGCTGCCATCGGCGGTAGCGTCGGCGGCGTAGCGCTGGGCGAAGACGCCCGTGGAGCCGTCGCCGTCGCGCCCCTGCCACGCGACGACGAAGCGGCCGGAGGTGTCGGCGGCGTCGAGGGCGGGATGGCCGAGGTACGTGCTGCCCGAGGCGGCGGTCTGGAGCGTGCCCAACGCGCCATCGGCGGAGGTGATGGTGATGGCTTCGATGGCGAACGATGCGCCCGAGGTGGGCACGCGCTGCCACGCCGCCACGTAGGTACCTGACCCCGCAGCGGCCAGCACGGGCAGCTTGTGGTGATCGCCGGTGCTGGCCACGCTGACGACGCTGCCGACCGTGGTGCCGTCGGCGGCGTAGCGCTGCAGGGTCAGGTTCCAGGTGCCGCTGTCATCGCTCATCCACACGATGGCGAAGCGCCCGTCGGGCAGCATGGCGGTGCCGGGG
>JBCDJT010000201.1:0-6125 GCA_038747545.1 Bacteroidota bacterium | reverse complement strand
CCGTCGCCGTTGTAGCGTATTTCGATATGGCCTGGATCATCTGCGGCGTCTGCTGCTCAACCCTACAGGGCAGCAACGAGCCTTCCGACGGACGCTACGGTTTTTGTCGTGTACCTAGGTGAAGGAGGTGAGTCATCCGCTTTTCCACGATGGTCCTACATCCGGCAACCTGACTCACCTTTCTTTCCGGACAAGCCCTCCTCAGCCTAGCGACCACGCACGCCAACACCATGCGCATCCACTACCTTGAGATTGTCACGCCCGATGTCGATGCCGTCTGCACCACCTACGCCGCCATGCACAGTGTGACGTTCGGCGATGCCGACCCATCTCTCGGCGGGGCACGCACGGCAGCACTGGCTGATGGCGGCATGGTCGGCGTTCGCGCACCGATGCACGCCGCTGAGGAGCCCATCGTCCGTCCCTACGCGCTGGTGGATGACATCGCAGGCGCTGTCGCGGCTGCTGCCGAGGCTGGCGCAACAGTCGCCCTCCCACCGATGCAGCTGCCGGGCCACGGCACCTGTGCCATCTTAATCCAGGGTAGCGTGCAGGCTGGGCTGTGGCAGCAATGAAGCCGCGTCACAGCGGAAGGGATGCCATGAGTTGGTCGCGGCGCGTAGCTCGCCGTTTGGCTCAGGCATGCGTGGTCGTGTGCAGCGTTCTAGCGGCTGGGTGCGCCACTACGACAAACCCCTCGGCCTTCCGCCAGGGCGCGGAAGCCCCTCCAGGTCAAGACGCCAAACTCACCGCGTACAACGTTGCGTTTGGCGCTGTTGTAGGCGGGCTGGGTGCCGTCCTCAATGGCAAGGACGGCCTGCCGCTCCGTCGGTTCGCACGGGGCGCAGGATGGGGGGCCGTCGGCGGGAGCGTGGCATACACCGGCAAGTGGCTGACTGGCGAGATTGGCGCGACCGAGACGCTGGCGTACGGGCTGCCCGCTCGGCTCGTTCACGACGCCGGCCTCTCTGTCATTGAAAACGCGGCGCACAACCGCCCCCCATTCGCCCGGTTGGCCTCTCATCTGGGGTTTGTCCGCGTCGATGTATACCCGACCTCAGGGACGGTACAGGCACGCCTGCTGCCGCTGAGTACGCTAGCGTTCGGGCTCATGCTGCTCAATACCGACCATGAATGGGCCGTGGCTCGTTCACTCGTCTACGGGACGCCCGTTTTCCTCGGCACGGGGCGTAAGCGTATTCCAATCGTTGGTAACTCATTCCGTGGGTACGCTTTCCTCAGCACGGTCTACCTCGACCGACGCTCCGACCACTTTTACCCCCTAGCAGGCCACGAGCTGATTCACGTCATGCAACACCACGAATTCGTCCGGGCGGAGGCGATCTTCAGGGCGCCACTCGACAGGCGCCTCCGCCGGTCGGAAGCGTATCGCACGCTCTCGCGATGGGTATACCTCGACAGTCCCGCACTCCAGTGGCTCGCCTACTTCCCGCTGGAAGGCGGCGCGATCAGCGCTCCGTGCAAGTTCGACAACTGGCTCGAGCGCGAGGCGGAGGCGTTTGGGTACCGCCGCCCCGTTGAGACGTGCCGCTGAAGGCAAGGAGGCAGCCTGCCTGCCCTCGTGACGGAGACACAGGCGTACGCCTTTCGCGTAGAGGCCTGGACGCTGCATAACTCGCAACTTGCCCCTCCCTGACCACTCGGCCTTCGATCTGTAGGCTCGTGCCAGTTCAGGCGTCGGGATAGCCTCATCGGTATCCCATCACCGCAAAGCACACTATTTCAGCAACACCACGCGCTGGGTGGCGGCGAAGTCCTCGCCCGTGATGCGGATGAGGTAGGTGCCACTCGCCAGCGTCGAGCCGTCGATGCGGAACGGGTGCCGCGTCCCCGCCTCTAGCATGCCCGACTGAAGCTGCAGCACTTGCCGTCCGGCTACGTCGTACACGCGCACGGCCACGGGCTGGCTGCGACGCACCATCACCTCGAACTGCGCCTGCGGGTTGAACGGGTTCGGATACGCGGGCGAGAGCCAGAACGACTCTGCCATCTCCAACGTCAGCTCCACCTCAGGGCTATAGGCAAACGTACCGTCGAAGTCGACTTGGCGCAGGCGGAAGCGGTACGTGCCCGGCTCCAGGTCGGCGAGCTGATAGGCGTACTGCTGTGCTTCGAGCGTGGTGCCTTGGCCTTCTACGAACGAGGCAATAGTCCAATCTATCGCCACCTCCCCATCGAGACGCGTCCACTGCACCTCGAAGCCCGCGTTGTTGGTCTCGCTGGCGGTGGTCCAGGTAAGCGCGACGGCGCCATCGTTCAGCGTGGCGTTGAAGGCGGTCAGTTCTACGGGCAGCGCGTTGGTGTTGGAGGCGAAGACGAACTCGCTGAAGCCCGTGAAGCCCGTGGCCACAACCTCGTTAGTGCCTGCCGCGTAGCTCGTGGTGAGCGCCGAGAACGCGCCGCTGCCCGGCGTGTCGCGTCGGTAAACCACGATGTCGTTGGCGTCCGTGATGCCCGCGTTGGTGATCTCGTCGAGGTCGAAGCGGATTTCCGTTGTGGCGCCGAAGGCGAGCGTGCCGTCGGCCTCGAAGACCCAGCGGTAGGCGGATACGTTGTTCTCTGTGATGCCGCTGACGTTGCTCGGGCCGTTCGTCAGCAACAGGCCAGCCACCGTGCCCGAGCCGCTTACGTTCTGGAAGTTGACATCGACACCCGTCGTCGTACCGAAATCCTGCACGCCGTCGCTGCTCACGGCTTGGCTGCTAGCGAGGCTGGTGGCCTCATCGGCGCCCATCGCGGTGAAGACCGCCAAGCGCGCATCGCCATCGCGGTCGTCGGTGACGCCACTGAACGGAATGGCGGCGAGGGTGACATCCGTCTGCGAGGCCCCGCTGAGGTGCAGGTCGGTGGCGCTGGCGAAGGTGACGTCGGTGCTGACGGAGTTGGCGTCGGTGCCCGAGGCGGCTTGGAACGCGGCGAGGTCGGCGTAGTCGGTGCTGCCGAGGCGAGCCACGTTGGCGCCGCTCGTGCGGAGGTTGTTCCAATCCGACACGAAGTTGGTGGGCGTGTTGAAGAGGTTGAGGGTGTAGCCGCCCATCTCGTTGACGAGCAGGTTGTTGCGCAGCGTGATGGCGTTCTGCGTGCCGCTGAGCGAGACTACCTGCCCACTCGTTACGCCGCTGCCGAGGCGCAGGGTGTTGTGGACGACCTGCTGGAAGTCGCTGTTGAACAGGTTGAGCGCAGTGCCGCTGCCACTGCTCATCTGCACGGCGTTGTTCGCAAGCAGTCCCTCGCTGCCACCGGCCGCATCGCTGCCGTTGATGCGGATGCCCGTGCCAGTGCCTCCCGTGATGCTGTTCTTGAGCACGCGGATAGCCCCGCTGCTGTTATCGATCGAGATGCCCTGATTGCTCGTGCCCGTGATCGTGTTGCCCGTGATCTGGACGGCGGTGTGCTGATCGACGAAGATGCCCGTCGCATCCGCCCCCGTGATCGTGTTGCCCATGATCTGCGTGCCCGTTGACGCCGCGCCATCCAAGTAAACCCCCGCCTCGGAGGTGCCGAAGGTATTATCCTGCACCACGAGATCGGTGGTGGCGGTGCTGCCGCCCGCGTAGAGCAGCGCGAGGTTGGCAATGACAGTTCCGTCAACGCCCGTGAACGAGCTGTTTTTCACCTGCACGCCGCTCACGCCGCCCTGGAGGACGAGCGCCCGGGCATGGCTGCCGCCGTCGCTGCTGGCATCCGCGTTGATGGCGATGCGGCTGAAGCGGACGAAGTCGGCGCCGTCGACGAGGAAGACGTAGTTGTCGCTGCTGGTGGGATCGGCCTGGAGCGTCACGTCGCCGAGCGTACTCGTGGCGGGCTGAAACGTGATGGTGTTGGTGGCCGAGGCGCCTGCTACGGGGCCGAGCGTGACCTGCTCGGTGTACGTGCCCGTGGCCACGTTGAACGTGACGGCCGCACTGATGCCGTTGGTTTCGAGCGCGCTGGCGGCAGCCGCCCACGTCGCGTAGTCGCCGCCTCCTCCGATGGTGAGCGTGCCGCTGAGTGTGCTACCCGCTGCCGAGAACTCATCCGCCCCGATGCTGGGCGCGGTGGCGCTGCGCCCCTCGCCGTCGATGTCGTCCGCCACGGCCGCGAGCGGCGTGCCCTCGTTGTCGATGAAGGCGCTGCTGGCGTGCAGGTCGGCGGCCGACGTGTAGCCCGGATCTACGCTGACGCTGTTGGCGTCCAGGCTCGACCCGGTCTGGTAATCGGCGAGCGTGGCGTAGTCGGTCCCGTTGAAGCGAGCCAGGTTGGCGCCCGCGCTGAACAGGTCGTTGAAGTCGCTCACTGTGACCGCCGTTGCACTGGTATACTCCAGCGCCCGCCCGGCGCCTGCGGCCAGGATGTTGTTGCGCACATCCACGTTGGAGCCGCCCGACACAGAGAGCCCGAAGCTGCCGGTGGCGAAGGTGCCTTGCATATTCGTCGAGTTGTGGTAGACCTGTATGTGATCGCTGTTACTCAGCTGGATACCGCTTTCCGAGCTGTTGCCCGCGTTGCCTACCACGAAGTTGTTCGCCACGAGCACCTCGCTGCCGCCGGCGCCGTCGGTATTGATCAGGCTGATGCCCCGTCCCACCGTAAAGCTGATCCGGTTCTTCTCGATGCGCGACGCCCCAATCACAGAACTGAACTCGATGCCTGTGCTGGTTCCGCTGCTAGCGCTGATCATGTTTTGGCTGGCGGTAGTTGCGGTCGCGCTGGTGTTGACGGAGATGGCGCTTGTCATGGCATCCGTCACGATGTTGCCTGTGATGACAGGGCCGTTGTGCTGGGCCAGCCGCACCCCCGTGCGCTGGGCGCCCGTGAACGTCGAGTTGAGGACCTGCGTGCCCGTCGCCCTCGGGTTGAAGGGCGCGTCCAAGTCAATCTGGCTAGCGCCCTCATTGAAGGTGCTGCCTGTCACGATCAGGTCTTTCGTCACCGTGCCCGTAGCATACACCAGCGACCCGGCGTTGCTGCCAAAGTTGCTGAGGCCCGTCAGCGTGACGGTGTCGAGCGTGACGCCTTCGACCGCGCCCGAGAGCACAACGATGCGGCCTTGGCTGCCACCGTCGGCGCTGGGATCGCTGTTGAAGGTGAGGTTGCGGAAGGTGATGAAGCTGGTGCCCCCGAGTTCGACGAGGTAGTTGGCGCTGCTGGTGGGCTCGAACTGCCATGTCACATCGGCGGCGTTGCCGCTGGCGGCCTGGAAGGTGACCGTGTTGGCTCCCGAGGCGCCTCCAATCGGCCCAAAGCTCACCTGCTCGGTGTACGTACCGGACGCGATGCTGAACACGACAGCACCGGCTACGCCGCGGCTCGCGAGGTCGGCGGCGGCGGCGGCGAGGGTGGCGTAGGTGCCTCCGCTCCCGACCGTGTACGTGCCCGCAGGCAGGGGCGCGGCGGCTCCGCTCGTGAACTCATACGCGCCGATGCTGACGGGGGCGCTGCGGGCCGTGCCGTCGAAGTCGACGCTGACGGTACCCGTCAGGTCGGTGCCCTCGGTATCCACAAAGGCCGATTGCGGGATCAGGTTGTCGTCATCGGTACCCGCCGTGTTATCGGCCCCGTCGCGGTCGGTGAAGGTGGGATCGACGTTTTGCGATTGGAGGTCGAGGCTGGCCACGGCTTGGTAATCGCTGAAGAAACTGTAGTTGACGCTGTTGACGCGGGCCACGACGCTGCCTGCGGCAAAGACGGCGTTGAAGTCGGACGCGCTCGGCAGTGTGCTCCCGATGGACAGCGGCACGCCCGTGCCGTAGTGCGCGAAGATGTTATTGCGCAGCACGACACTGCTTCCGCTGCTCTCGGCGCGCATCAGGTAGGCGCCCGTGCTTTGGGCCGCTGACACGAGCGTGTTGTGCAGCACCTGCACGTGGTCCGTCGATCCGGTCAAATAGATGCCTGTGCCACTGAACCCATCCCCAAGCGTGACGACGTTGTTGGCGATCAGCGCCTCACTGCCGCTGGTAGCGCTGCTGTTGCTGAGCTGCATCGCTGTCCCCGATACGTTCTGAAAGCGATTGCGCTCGATGCGGTACGCGCCTGTGACGTTGCTCATGAAGAGACCTGTGGTGAACGTACTCGCTCCCGTGAGCGTGTTCTGCCGCACGGTGACCACATCTAGCGAGCTG
>JBCDJT010000200.1:0-6172 GCA_038747545.1 Bacteroidota bacterium | reverse complement strand
CGACTTGTACCCCAAGCTCTTCCTTGCCGGGCGCTATCAAACCCGATACGCCGCCGGACGCGCCAAACCACTCAACCCCTACGTAGGCGACCCGTACCGCGGCATCCGCTTTGAGGCAGGGATCGGGCTGCGCCAGCAGCTCAACTTCGGGCAGACGCGGGCGCGCATCCAACAGGCACAGGCCGAGTACGCCGAGGTCGCGTTTCAGCAAGAGGCAGCGCATCAGCTCATCCGGTTTGAGTTGGAGGACGCTTATCGGAACGTCCGCATCGCGAAAGCTGCGCTGGAGTCCGCCGAGGAGGCGTTGCGGCTGGGCAAGGAGTGGCTGGGGACGGAGACCGTCAATTTCGAGTTCGAGATCGGCGACACCGAAAACCTCGTCAACGCCGTGCGGCAAAGCCTCACACTGGAGGCCGCCTACGTGGAGGCCATCCGGCAACACAACCTGTCGATCTTGAAACTTTGGCGCGCTGAGGGCACGTTACGACAACGCCTCGACAGCGGCACGCTTGTTGACTAGATAGCGTACAGCGCCCCCAAACAGGCGTTTTCCTGCTGTATGCCTACCCACAGACATCCTCTGATAGACGGATTATGTACACCAAACTACACACCCTCTTTGTGGCCCTGTTTGCGATGCTTCTGCTGGCACCTGCCGCCTCGTTCGCACAGGGCTCGCCTGCCGAACTCCGCGCCATGCTCGAACAGCGCGACGCCGACATCAAGGCCGTCCTTGACGGCAACGAAACCCTCAACGAGGCCCAGCGCACGCAGCTCAAAGCCCTTATCAACGACGACATCGACTTCGATGCGATGGGCGAGGCCGCCCTCGGGCGCCAGTGGAAACGCCTCGCTGCAGACCAGCAAACGCAGTTCCTCAGCGTCTTCAGCGAGATCATCCGCACCCAGTCGCTCAAAAACCTCGACCCCTACCGCGCGGCTGTCACCTACGGCGACATCAACATCGACGGTAGCGAGGCGGTGGTAGAGACTACGACCACGTATAAGAAGGTGGAGACGCCAGTCGTTTATCACATGGCCTTTACGAATGGCACGTGGCGCGTGACCGACATTGTACTTGACGACATCAGTACAGTCGCCAGCTACGCGCGGTCCTTCCAAAGCCTGGTCCGCAAGCGGGGCTTCGATGCGCTGATGACGCGGCTCAATGAGAAGCTGGCCGAGGTGCAAGCTGAGGTAGCAGGTTAGGCGTTTGGGTGCAACGCCTTAAAAACCGCTCACGGCTTCTTCAAAGAACCTGACTTTTTTCATGGCGTTCACCCGCGCTTGTATGCACGCTCTCCTCTACTGACCGAAGCCCCATGGCCACGCCCGTCGAAGGTTACGTATTCCACACGTACGGCGCCGTCCACCACGTTCGCTACGCGGTCACTTCGGTCCTCACGCTGCGTCGCCACGACCCCGACCGGCCCGTGGCCCTCTACTGCCCAGACAGCCACCGCGATGAACTGGCACAGTACGGCCTCGACACGCTGTTCGATGTGATCCGCGAGCTTCCGCCGGAGCATGCCTCTATCGTGGGCTTCAAGCTGAACCTGCATCGCTTCATGCCCTTCGACCGGTGCCTCTACGTGGATGCCGACATGGTATGGTGCCGCAACCCCGATCCGCTCTGGCAGCAGCTGGCGGCCTTCCCGTTTACGGCGACCGGATTGGATAAAGCCGATGTGTTCTTCGGCGGCCCCAAAGGGTTCGGCATCGTGTGGGATTATCTGCTGGACCGCCGCCGCCGGACCATCAAGCGCTTCAACTTGACGCATCTGCCTCGTGTACAAGCGGGGGTCATCTACGCGCAGGACGAGGCGCTTACCAAGACGGTGTGTGACACGGCGGCGTACTTCCTGGCGCGCCGCACCGAGACGCACTTCCGCAGCCGCCTCAACGAAGGCCGCTCCGAGGAGTCGTGCGAGTGGAGCATGGCCATGGCCATGAGCCGCCTCAGCCTGCCTGTGTTTGACTGGTTTCAGGGCTACAACAGCGCCCAGCTCGACTTTGTGGACGGCCTCACCGAGTGGGACCCTGACTTTGAGCAGGTGACGTGCCGCTACTACTGCGACCGCTTCGTGCATTCGCTGCGCGGCCTGCCCAACGCTACACTCCGCGACACCCTGATCGGCTTCTTCTCTCGCCTGCCCGGCCGAGGCGACTACCTGAACGTGACGCCCTTCGCGTTGCACTTCAGCTGGCTACATCACAAGGAGCCCTTCCGCACGTTCTCTGCTCGCACGTGGGAGCGTGTGACGGGAGGCACAGCGGTCACAGCCGCTACTCCCACCCTCGCCGTCAGTGGGGACGGCATGGCCACCCCTTCGTTGCCAAGCCCCAGCTAACCCGTTGCCTAAGCAGGCTAACTGCGCGTCAGCAGGTGCCAGATCCATGCCCTGTTCGGGGAGAGCAGTATGCCAAGGATGGCACACCCCAGTACCACGAGGGCTGGATAGGTGAGGACGGCGCCGAGAAGCTTGGCTGGCGACGGGCGAACTACGGCGGCGTAGTCGGCCACGGTCCGAAGAAACGCATAGGCTGACGACACCACCCACAGCCCCATCAGCAAGCCAATGACCTTTGGGGTGGTGGGCACCCCGCCGCTGGCGAGCAGCATTGCTGACAGCATCCCCACCGCGGTAGGCAACCAGCGTGGCCACAAGATGAGGTAGAGTGCGGACGTAAGGGGCAGGGAGCGCGCGTTACGCGTCAAGCTGCTCAGCAAGAGTCCCCATAGGACCAGTGAACCGAGCGTAAACGCCGTCGCCACGAGCAACGAGCCCACGGGGTCGGTGAGCATGAATCTCGCCGCCGTGCTGAGGCCCCACGGAAGCTGCTCCACACCGATCCAGAAGCGCAGGCTACCCTCCCAGTAGGTGAGCAGGGTATGCACGGTGAGGCCGCTGGCAGCTGCAGCAAGGCCTGCAAAGAAAACCATGAGCGGTGTGGACACGTCGCGGGCGCGGGCCACGGCTTCCTGATAGAAGCTATGCGCGTAGAAGTAGCGCTGGACCGTCTGCTGCAACGTGGTCGACTGCGCATAGCCGATACCGAGCGCAAGCACAAGCATCCAACCGCTGAGAACCGTCCAGGGAGAAGCCTCGGACGACGAGGCACTGGCAGAAGCCTGTTCGGAGACTGGTGGGCGGGCGCGGCCCTCCATATAATGAGCCACACTGCTGGCGATGGGACGCGGGGTACCAGAGGACGCATACAGCCCGTACCCGTGGCCACTGCGTTGCCCCGCCACGGCCAGCGAATCCGCATCACGCCAGCGGTACAGGAAGGTGTATGCAGGGGAAGCCTGGGCGCTGAGCGTGTCAAGGAGCGCGTGCATGCGATGTGCTCGCCAGGCTTCCGTGTGCGGCACCACCTCAGCATCGGACGCTTCACCATTGAGCACGTACCAGTTCAGGCGGCCGAACCCCACGGGCGTTTCTGGGTGGAGGCGCTGCCAACGGTCGAGCAACCGCGGTGGGCTGGGCGCGTCGAGCGCATCGAGCAGCACAACGTCTACCGCGTCATGGCAGACATCATCGTCGATGAACGCCGTCAGGTAGTAGGTGCGCCCACGGCCGTTCGTCCACTGCCGGACGGTTTCGGTCAAGGCCTCGAAGTAGGCGCACCCCTTGGGCTCGGTGGTGTCGCTGTGCCGTGCTAGGCCGATGTACGGCACGGCCTGGGTAGCGCTGGCGGCAAACGTCATCCGCAGTACAGCGTCGCGAGCGTGGCCAAGCGTATCCAACAGCTGTGACGCGCTCAGCTGGTCGATGCGCAACTCTTGGAACAGCGCGAGGCCAAGGCTGTCGGCGCGTTGCCACACGAGCGAGTCGGTGATGAGCCCTGTGCGCACGGCCGTCACGCCCAAGTCCGCCATCTGTGCGAGGTCGGCGAAGATCGCGGCGGTGTCGGCGGGCGGATGCCACTCCACGCCGAGGGCGACCTGAGCGCCGGCTGGACGCACCGCACCCACAAACGGGAGCAGGATGAGCAGCAGCCACAGACGGCACATGGTGGGCGGGCGAGAGGTGGTGAGCGGCGCATCCACGCCTCACGCCGCGCCGAAGATCCGCACCAGGTCATTACATCGCATAGATTGACTCATGTACAGCCACGGCGTTTCTTGGCACTGCACTCCTCTTAATCCTCTCGCTATGCGCTGCGCTCTCGTCTCACTCGGTCTCCTGGTCTGCTGGGTAGGGACGGCCGCCGCCCAGGACATGCGGCTGGATCGCCTCGACCTAGGCCTCCGGGGTGGCTACGAGTTCGATGACGTCTCAGAGTTTTCGGTGGGTGGCGAGGCGCGGATCTACCTGAAGGACCAGCCCTACTTCATCAACCCCGCCGTAGATGTTTACCTGATGAGTGGGCAAACAAGCCTCTGGCAGGCAGATCTCAACGCGTTTTACCTGTTCCAAAACGATGTGGGCATCCTGCCCTATATGGGCGGCGGGCTGGGCTACACGCGCCTCGCCATCGGCGACCGAAGCCAAGCCGAGACCGGCATCAACCTGGTGCTGGGCGTGTTCATTGAAGTCACGTACGTCCGGCTCTTCGTGCAAGGGCGCTCTACGCTGAGCAACTTTGACACCGTCTCGGCGCAGGCGGGCGTCTCGTTTCCCTTCTTCCGGCGTTGATGTTGTCGTACGCCAGCCGCCGCCCCTACCTTGGGTGGCATGTCCCAATTGTGGGGAGCGCTTGCCTTTCTGGCAGGATCGCCCGTTTTTGATGCTCTGTCTAGCCATCTGAGATCACCGATGAGCCTTCTCAAACGACTCGCTCGTGCGGGTAATGCCGTAGCCGGCGCCGCCGCCGACAAGGTGCGAACCACAGCGGAGCACCTGATCGATGAAGCGTCGGGCCTCGCCGAAGACGCCTTCGACAAGGTGCGTGGCGTGGAGCCCGACCCTGCCGCCGACGCCATGCCCGCGGACCAGACCAAGGCCACACCGCCTCCCAAGGCAGAGCGGAAGGCGGCGCCGATGGCTACGCCGCAACATCTCGTCAAGGCGGAGAAAGCCCGATACGACACCGACGAACCGCTGCCCGAGAAGACCGTCGGGCGCCCCCGCCCCAAGAGCGATGCCTAAGCGAATCCTCCTGCTCGCTGCGCTGTGTCTCTGGAGTACCGCCACGCTCTATGCACAGGACCGCTACTACCCCGAGACGGCGTGGACGGAGCGCAGCCCTGCCGATGTGGGCATGGATGCGGCGCAACTCGACGCAGCGGTGGCGTTCGCCATCGGGCAAGAGACGCGGCAGCCGCGCGACCTGGATCTAACCATCGCGCTCAGCTTTGCCCGCGAGCCGTACAACGAGATCCTTGGCCCCACCCAACCCCGCGGCGATGCCACAGGCCTCATCATCAAAGACGGCTACCTCGTAGCGCAGTGGGGCGAGCCCGAGCGCGTCGATATGACGTTCAGCGTGACCAAGAGCGTGCTCTCTACCGTCGTCGGGCTGGCGTACGAGCGCGGGATGATCCGAAGCCTGGATGATCCGGTCCGCAGCTACGTGCCTACCGAGCACTTTGGCTCGCCGCACAACGCGCAGATCACGTGGGACCACCTGCTGCGGCAAACCAGCGCCTGGGACGGCACGCTGTGGGACAAACCCGCCTGGGCCGACCGTCCCGTAGGCAACGACCGCTGGAGTTGGCCCAACCAGCCGCTGACCGAGCCTGGCACCGCGTGGAAGTACAACGATGTCCGCGTCAACCTGCTCGCACTGGCGGCGCTGCACGTCTGGCGGACGCCGCTGCCTGTGGTGCTGCGCGAGCACGTCATGGACCCCATCGGGGCGTCGAACACGTGGCGCTGGGAAGGCTACCGCAACTCATGGGTCACGCTCGACGGGCAGCACATGCAGTCCGTGAGTGGCGGCGGCCATTGGGGCGGTGGGCTGTTCATCAACGCGTACGACCAAGGGCGGCTGGGGCTGCTCTTTCTGCGCAAAGGGCAGTGGGCCGACCAGCAGATCTTCTCCACGGATTGGTACGACCTTGCCACCACGCCTACTGCGTCGAACACGGGCTACGGTTTCATGAACTGGTTCCTCAACACCGATCAGGAGCTGCTGCCCAATGCGCCAGAAGGCGCCATCGCTCACCTCGGCGCAGGCACCAACATGATCTACCTCGATCCCGAGCACGACTTGGTAATCGTGG
>JBCDJT010000199.1:0-6261 GCA_038747545.1 Bacteroidota bacterium | reverse complement strand
GGGCGGGCGTCAGCAGGCAGTGCAGCGCGCACAGGCCAGACAGGGCAATGCCGAGGCGGTCCCACAGCGTGTGGTTATTCGTGCTGGGAGGAGCCGTGGCGGCGGCGAGGTCAGGGGAGGACACAGGCGTGTACAGGAATACGTATGAGGCGGACGCGTCTACATACTCAGTGTGTATGAGTTGCCTTGCATTACATCAACATCACATGAAGCTATGCCCAGTCAACGCCGCGGCCACTGGTTGGCGCGGATGTTGTCTTGTGCCAGCCGAGCCGTCTCGGCGATGCGCTTAGCGCGGGTGGGCGCGCGTTTGGCGTTCAGGATCCACTCCAGGATGCCGCGCTTGGCCGAGCGTGGAAACGCGTCGAAGTGTACCGCCGCATCCGGGTAGCCCGCGAGCGCGTCGGCGAGGTCGTGTGGGATGACGAGGTTCTCCACATCGTCCAGAGCGCTCCACGACCCATCGGCCTTGGCCGCCTCCACCTTGGCGCGTCCGGCGGGCGTCATCTGGCCTGCCGCCTCCATGCGGGCAATGCGCTCCTTGTTGAGGCGGGACCAGTTGCTGCCGGCCTTGCGCGGCGCGAACCAGAGCAGCGAGCGCTCGTCGTCCAGCTTGTTGGGCTTGCTATCCACCCAGCCGAAGCACAGCGCCTCCTCCACGGCTTCGTCGTAACGCACCGCGGGCTTGCCCGTGGCCTTCTTGTAGCGGATGAGCCAGACGCCGTCCTCGCGGGCATGATGCGCCTCTAGCCAGGCCCGCCACGCAGCGCGGGTGAGCGGATGGGTCGAGTTGGGTGGTGCCGATGAAGCCATGATGTGCCGGGAAGGAGGTGAGCGAGCGTGCTGAAAGAGGAGGTGCAGCGCTTCTGCGCTTCAACGGCGCCAAGGGCAGCAAGATGCTGCTGCACGAACGGGTTGGCCGTGAGAGAGGCCCAGCGGGTGATCGCCTTAAGATCGCACCGCATCCTGACGATACCTACGACGCCTGGCATTGGCTAGGCGCGCAAGCACCGTTCATTTGCTGAAGTGCGCATCACCCATGGAAAAAGGGATCATGATCGGCCTCGGGGTCGGTCTCGTACTTATTCTCATACCCATTGTCACAGGCGGGGCGGGCGCCACGTTCCTCGACGTGCCGTCTATGCTCCTTGTGATTGGGGGGACGTTGGCAGCGTTGCTCGTGGCCTTTTCCATGACGGAGCTGAAGCAGGTGCCCGACGGCTTCAAGGCCTTCGTCAGCTTCCAAGACCCCTCGCTCGAAGAATACATCGACCAGTTTGGCGAGCTGGCCCGCATGGCCCGCCGCGACGGCGTGCTTGCCCTGGACCGCAAGGTCGACGAGATCGACGATCCCGTCATGAAGATGGGGCTGGAGATGATCGTGGACGGCGTGGATGAGGAAGAGGTCAACGACCTCATGAAGGTCAAGATCAAGCAAGAGCTGAGCAGCATGGGCTTGATGGCCAACTTCTTCAACACGGCAGGTACGTATGCGCCCAGCTTCGGCATGATTGGGACGCTGATTGGCCTCATCACGATGCTCAACGACCTCAGCGATCCGTCGCAGATCGGTGCTGGGATGGCCGTGGCCATGGTGACCACGTTCTACGGCGCCGTCGTGGCCAACTTGTTCTTCTTGCCCTTCGCAGGCAAAGCGGCGGGGCAACTGTCTACGGTCAAGAAGTCGCGCCAGATCGTGCTGACGGGCATCCTGGCTATTGTGCGCGGGGAGAGCCCCACCATGATCGAGAAGCGTCTGCGCCTCTTCGTCGGCGAGAAAGAAGACGACGGCGCTGGCGTAGAGGATGCTCGTGCGGCGGCCTAAGCCCGCTCCCAGTCGTAGTCCATCACTAACTCCGAACGTGTCATGCAAGAAGAAGAGGAAGAAGAAGGCGGCGTAGAGGCCCCGACGGCTCCGTTCTGGATGGCCACGTTCAGCGACCTGTGTACGTTGCTGCTCACGCTGTTCGTCCTCATCGTAGCCATGTCTGAGGTGAAGACGGAGCGGCTGAAAGAGGCGCTGTCCTACTTCCAAGGCCGCAACGGCGTCCTGCAGCAGTCGGCGGTGGTGCCCGTGGTGCCGCAGGTCATCATGAAGCGCGAGACCAAGCAGAAGCAGTCGGAGCGCTTCGCCGAGGTGCAGCGCTACCTGAAAGAGAACGATCTGGAGGAGAAGGTGAAGGTAGACCTGCGCCCAGAAGGATTGCACGTGAGCATCACCGACTCGCTGATGTTCAGCCCTGCCCGCGCCGATCTGCTGCCGCAATCGGGCGAGTTGCTCAAGCGTGTGGCTGAGGTCCTGGCCGAGGACGTGCAGAGCGTAAAAGTGGAGGGCCACACCGACAACCAGCCCATCCGCAGCGCCCGCTTTCCCTCGAACTGGGAGCTGTCGGCGTCGCGGGCGTCGTCGGTGGTGCGTTTCCTCTCGCAGAACACCGTCATCCGCGACCCGGCCATCTACCAAGCCGTCGGCATGGGGGAGTTCAGGCCCGTGGCCGAGAACAGCACACGTGAGGGGCGCGCCCGCAACCGGCGCGTCGAGATTCTATTCAGTTTAGACGAGTAACACCATGGCAGAACCCAACGAAACCACGGACGAAGGCGCCGTCGAGGCCGAAGAGGGCGGCAAGAAGAAGGGTGGCAAGCTCTTCCTCATCATGATGCTCCCGCTGGTGCTGCTCCCCATGGCCGGGGGCGGCTACTTGGCGTATAGCCAGTACGCGCAGATCGCCGCCGCCACCGACGCCTTCTCGCGTGATGCCGACGGCGGAGACGACGACGGCGAGGGCGCCGTTGAGTATGGCCAGTTCGTCGAGATCGAGAACCTCGTCATCAACCCCTCCGACGCCAATTCGCGGTATTTGATGGTGAATCTGGGCATTGAGGTGGCCGATGAGGAAGGCGTGGCCGAGATCGAAGCGCGCAAAATTGTCATCCGCGACCAGATCCTGCGCGACCTGAGCAAGCGCAAGGTGGCCGAGCTGGCTGACGTCGATATCCGAGAGGATGTGATCAAAGCGGACCTGGTAGACCTGATCAACGGCGTGCTGTCTGAGAGCGAAGTGCAGCGCCTCCACTTTACGGCATACGTCTTGCAGTAGGAGTAATTGCCCACGGCCGCGCGCCACATGCGCCGCTGAGGCACCCGATGTAGTAGCCGCCCACACGGTTATCGGACATGCCCAAAACGCTCAGCCAAGACGAAATCGATATTCTCTTGCAAGTCCAGACGGACGGGCAAGAGAGTACGAACGAGTACGACCTCGAGTCGCTGGATACCATCTTTTCCAGCAGCGCCGGGGGCGACAAGAAGATCGTCAACTACAACTTCAAGCGGCCGCGGCTCTTTTCGCACGATCAGATCCGGCTGCTGAACCACGTCCACGAGGCGTTTGCGCGCGATCTCTCGGTCTACCTCTCGGCACAGCTCCGTACCATCGTAGACATCGGCGTGACGGCCATCGACCAGGTGCTGTACTCCGAGTTCGTGATGTCGAGCGCGCCGCCGTCGGCGCTGTTTGTGATTGCCGTAGAAGGCAAGGATCACCAGATGGTGATCGAGATGGATACGCGCTTCGTGATGTTTACCATCGAGAAGCTGTTCGGCGGCAGCGGCGAGTTTCAGCGGCGCCCCCGCGAGATCTCGCAGATCGAGCAGCGCATCATGAGCAAGGTCATCGACCGCGCCTTCCGTGAGCTGGAGCGCTCGTGGGCGCAGCTGCACGAGATCAAGCTGCACCAAGAGGCCTTTGAGTCAAACGCCGAGTTCGTGCAGATCATCCCCGGCGTAGAGCCCGCCCTCGTGGTGACGCTGGCCGTGACGGTCTATGAGCAGCGTTCCTTCTTCAACATCTGCTACCCCTACATCTTGCTAGAGGGCATGCTGGGGCGCTCCAGCGTGAAGCAGTGGTTCTCGAACCACATCACCGAGGTACCGCCCGAGGAGCGCAACCGGTACGAGCAGCGCATCCAGAAGACGCAGGTGCAGCTCCAGGCGCTGCTGGGGCACGCGAAGGTGCCTGTGCAGGACCTGGCCACCTTGCAGGTAGGCGATGTCATTCCGCTGGCCCGCCGCATCGACGAGCCCGTCGAGGTGATGGTGGGCGGCAAACGCAAATACCTGGCTACAGCAGGACGCTCGGGCAAGCACCGGGCGCTCAAGATTGAGCATATGCTAGACCCCGACCCTGACGATATCTATGGCAACTAAATTCGAAAAACACCTTGATACGGCCCAGGAGAGCCTGTTGTCCTTCTTGCAGACCTTGGTGGGCCAGGCCGTAACGCTAGATGTGAAGCTCGGCCAGCCTGTGGACCAAGCCGCCGTGTTTGGTGAGGCCGAGCCCTATGTAAAGCTGGTCTATGCCTCCGAGAGCGAGGGCTTTGCGGTCCTGCTTGACCAAGGCTGGGTCGGCATTCTGGCCGAAGGTATGCTCGGGATGTCCATGGGCATCGAAGACGAAGGCGCTGTCGATCTAATCACCGAGATGGGCGGGCAGGGCTACGGCTCCATCCGCAACGCGCTCTCCGGCGCAGGCGTGGTGTTGCCCGATGTCATGTTCAAAGTGGTCAAGCCAGGAGAGGCGATATCGCCGTCTGACATCCCGCTTGACCTGATCCGCATCGAGGCGAACGCCACCGTCAACGGCACGGCCCTCACCGCCATCGTCGCGGTGCCGTTCGCGCAGGATGAAGCGTTGCCGCCGCCGCCCGACCCCGTCATGCCGGGTGAGCGCGTAGAGGTGAGCCCTGCCGCCTTCCCCGACTTCGGCAGCCCGCGCCGCAGCCACGGCGGCGGCGATGGCGAGGCCGGCAGCTTCGGCATGCTGGCCGAGGTAGAGCTGGAGATCAGCGTAGAGCTGGGTCGGCGTAGCATCCCGCTGGCCGAGGTATTGCGCCTCACGACGGGTAGCATCGTGGAACTCGAAAAACTCGTCGGCGAGCCGCTCGCCATCTACGCCAACGGCCAACTCATTGCCGAGGGCGAAGCCATCGTGATCGACGAGCAGTTCGGCATCCGCGTGACGAGCCTGCGCACCAGCGCGCGCCGCGCTCTCGCTTAGTGTCTTGGCACAGCGTTGGCCCTAGGTGAGGCAGGAGCCCACAGCTCCTTTCGTTCCCTACATACGGATATGGCATCGGTCAACGGTGCCGGGCTGAGAAGAAAAATGTTCCAGCGAGCAACCCCCTCATTGTCTGCTCCGGATCGAACCCAGCAGTTCCTCAACCGAGCCCTCGTGATGATTGGCCTGCTGGTCGGTCTCTGGCTCATACTGCAAGCGATGCCGGCGTCCCCGCCTCCTCCTGCGCTCGAGACAACCGTCTCGGGCGAGCTAGGCACCTCCTCTGAAGACGCGACGGTGCTGCCGTTTGCTACGCGTCCGCAGCGCTCCAACACCTCGGGCCTGCTGCTCACAGCGCTTCTGCTGATGGCAGCGTTGGGCGGCGTGTGGTACGTCAAAAAACGCAAGACGGCAGGCGGCCTGCCCAGCGGACCTTTCGAGGTCATGGGCAAGCACACCGTGGCACCCGGGCAGCAGGTGCAGCTCGTACGCTGCGGCGGCGAGGTGCTGCTGTTGGGCATCGGCGGGCAGCAGGTGACGCTGCTCAAGAGCTACGCGGCGGATGCCTTTGCGACGCCCGAAACCGCACCCATCGCGCCATTGCCTGCGGCCACGCCCCAGGCGGTCCGTCCCCAAGCAGCCCGTCCTCAAGCGGCCAAGCCCGACTTCTCGGCGCTCCTCAAGCAAGCCGTTGGCGTAGGTTAGCGCCGCGCCTCAACTCCCTACGACCATGCGGATTCCCACTTGGCTTTCCTCTCGGAGGATGAGCAGCCTTGGCGTTGTGCTGGGTATGCTGTTGCTCCTCTTCGCGCTTCCCGATGTCGCATTCGCGCAGACGGCAGGCGGTGGCAGCGGTATGTTCGGCAACGTGCCGGGCATCGACATCGCGGGCGATGAGGACTTCGAGCTGCCCGTCCAGATCCTGCTGCTGCTGACGGTCCTGTCGCTGGCGCCGGCCATCATCATCCTGATGACGAGCTTCACGCGGCTGGTGGTGGTGTTCAGCATCCTCCGCACCGCGCTCGGCACGCAGCAGTCGCCCCCCACGCAGGTCATCATCGGCCTCTCGCTCTTCCTGACGATGTTCATCATGTACCCCGTGCTGGAGAACATCAACGACAACGCGCTTCAGCCCTACCTCGACGATCAGATCACGCAGAAGGAGGCGTTCGACCGCGCCGTGGTCCCGATGAAGAAG
>JBCDJT010000198.1:0-6305 GCA_038747545.1 Bacteroidota bacterium | reverse complement strand
ACTGATGCCACCATCGAGGAGGCCGAGCTGCTGGGCGGCCGCGCCAGAGAGGTCGATGACATGGTCGCGCGAGGCCATCATGCGATCGTTCACACGGACGCGCACTTCACGCTGGTTCGTGGAGTTGACCACGCGGACCCACGTGCCGAACGGCAGGGTGGGGTGCGCTGCTGTCAGCGCTTGGTGGTTGTACGCTTCGCCGCTGCGCGTCGTGGCGCCGTGGAAAGCGGGGCTGTACCAGTTGGCATAGCCGAAGGTGTTGAAGCCGGCCGCATCCGAAGCAGGGGTGAGGCCGGGCACCTCGTTGGTCGTCGGTGGCGTGTACGTTGAGGTAGCCGCAGGCGCCGTGCCGACCACAGTGCCTGACGTCTCCGAAGGGAGCGGCGTGGACCACGTCGTGGGGCGCTGGCGGTCGGTTTGACCGTCGCGGGTTGCGTACTGGGGCGCCGTGCAGCCAACGGTGAAGAAAGTGGCCGTTACAAGCAACAGCGCCAGCGAGCGAAAAGAATGCGGGCGTGTCATGGCGGTAGGAGGTTGTGTGGGTAGCTGTGAGAACGCGACCTCTCGTGAGGGGGACCGAGGTCACGCCACTACCATTGTCTACTTCCGTGCCAACTTTTCGATATCGACCAAAAAGACCGCGTTTTGAGCGTTTTCGTCGATAAATGACGGCTGTTCGTCGAAAAAATCTCAGAAAGGGACTGGTTTGGACAGATGCAGCGATTATGTGGCGCGGCACGGCAGCTTCAAGCGAGGTGGCGGGTATAGGCGTCTACCCAACACCGCTCGGTACAACACCATGCGCATTACCATTCTGACGGCGGGCTCACGCGGCGACGTGCAGCCCTACATCGCGCTCGGCAAAAGTCTGGCACAGGCGGGGTACACCGTGACCGTGGCGGCGCACGCCCCATTCGAGGCGTTTGTGGAAGGCCATGGGCTGGCCTTCGCGCCTATGTCAGGCGATCCGAAGGCCATGCTGGAGGGCGAAATGGGGCGCGCATGGCTCGAGACCAACGGCAACCCGATCCAGTTTGTGCGCGGTGCCATCGAACTGGCACGCCCAGAACTCCGCGCCATGCTGACCGATTGTATCCGTGCCACGGAGGACGCCGATGCTATACTCTACCCCACGCTGCTGGCCTTCGCGGGGGCGTCGATCGGCGAGGCGCGGGGCATTCCCGCCATCCCGGCTTACCTCCAACACGTTCACCCGACGCGCCACTACCCGCCGCCGTTTGCGCAGCAGGTCTCCGCGCTTGGCGGTTGGGCCAAACAATTCACCTACCAAGCAGGCTACGCCCTGTTCTGGCGGCTCATCCGCGACGATGTAAACGCGTGGCGCCGCACGGCGCTGGGGCTCGCGCCGCTGCGCAATGCTGCTCCGATCACGCAGTGGATGCGGAAGGCCCCCCTGTGTTTGTATGGCTTCAGCCGCCACGTCCTGCCAGCGCCTAATGATTGGCCGGCTGACGCCCACGTCACAGGCTACTGGTTTCTGGATGCGCCCGAGTGGACGCCTCCCTCAGCCCTGGCCGACTTCCTAGCCGACGGGCCGCCACCGGTCTACATCGGCTTCGGCAGCATGACGAATCGCGATCCTGGGGCGGTGGCCACGACGGTTGTGGAGGCGCTGCGCCGCACGGGGGAGCGCGGCCTACTCCTCACAGGCTGGGGCGGCATCGCCGACCTGAACCTGCCTGACTCCGTGTTTGTCATCGACGGGGCGCCGCACCATCAGCTATTCCCGCGTATGAAAGCCGTGGTGCATCACGGCGGAGCTGGGACCACAGCCGCTGGACTCCGGGCAGGGCGCCCTTCAGTGCTCGTCCCGTTCTTCGGCGACCAGCCGTTCTGGGGTTGGCGTGTCAACGCCCTCGGTGTAGGCCCGGCGCCCGTCCGCCGTAAGCAGCTCTCGGCTGATCGGTTGGCACACGCTATTCGGCATGCCACCACCGACAACGGCATCGCCACCCGCGCCGCGCAGCTAGGCCAGCAGATTGAGGCCGAGCACGAGGCGCAGGCCTGGCTGCCGCTGATCGAGCAAGCCGTGACGCGGGCTCGGCGCTAGCCAAGGGGCGTCGTCGGGTCGGTGAAGACCGCATCATCGACGGAGGCGGGTGCGGCGAGGCCGTCGGTGAGGAGTGCGAAGCTGCCATCCAGGCTGCTCTTGCGGGCTGACATGTAGACGGGCCCCTCGGGGGTGCTCAGCTCCTGGTAGTCGCTCCACCTGTAGAAGCTTGGCACGCCACCCGGTCGGTTTTGCAGCTTGAAGGCCCACTGCGTCACCTCGCCTGTGGCTTTGTCGGTGTAGACCCAGTACGTATCGCCCGGCGTGAGGCCCACGCCCTCGAACGTCAGCGTGATCACGTCGCGCTCGGCGTTCGACGAGTCGGCCACGTACTGACGGTTGACCCCTGGGTCTAGCAGCTTGGCAGGAAAGAGCAGCCAGTACGTGTCGTTGATGTAGCTCCGGTAGGCGCGGAAGACCAGGTCGTCGTTCTCGTCTGCTGCTACAGGCGTGCCGTTCAGGTAGGCCTGCCCAGCCTCGTAGTCGTTCGTGTTGAACAGCACCACGTACGTCGAGTCCTGGCCGCCTTCCCACTCGGCACGATAGCGGCCCGTCACGCGGTCCCACAGGTGCCTGCGCGATACGTTGGCCTGTCCGCCACGCTCCGCGCCAAAGTTGAAGCGCAGGTAGCGCATTGCCGCCATCGCGGCCTCACCGCCAGAGGCGTTGAGTGCAGCCAAGGCCACACTGTCGGCTTTGGTCTCAACGGGCGCGTAGTCTACAGACACCGTCATGGGGCCATCGGGTTCGGCAGACTCAGGAGTGGCGCAAGCGGCCAGTAGCAGCAGGGCGGCGAGGGGGAAGTAACGCATAGCAGAGGGGCATCAGGTAGGAAAACAGCCCAAAAGCTAAGGGTTTTCCCACACGGCTAGGGTAACGGCCTCGTGCAAACTTAGAGGAGATCCCCCGAGGCGTCACACAGGCAGCGTGAAGGTGAACGTAGAGCCTTCGCCCGGCGCCGAGGTGACGCGGAGCGTGCCGCCGTGCCGCTGAGCGATGCGCAGGCATATCGACAGGCCGATGCCGGTGCCCGTGTAGTCTTCGCGCGTGTGAAGCCGCTTGAATACCTCGAAGATACGCTCGAAGTACGAGGGCTTGATGCCAATGCCATTGTCGGCAATCGAAATGGCCCAATAGTCGCCCTCCTGCTGCGCCCCAACGTGGATGATGGGCTGCTGGGCGGCAGGCTGAAACTTGAGCGCGTTGCTCAGCAGGTTTTGGAGGAGTAGCATGATTTGGCCTGCATCCGCACGGACCGTCGGCAGCGGGTCAGCTGTGAGCTGCGCATTATGCTCGCTGATGGAGGCATGGAGGGTTTGCTGTACCTCTGCCAACGCTGCGTTGAGATCGACGTTGGTGATGGTGAGTTGGGCGCCTCGGATCCGCGAATACGCCAGCAGGTCGTCGATGAGTGCCCGCATGCGGCGCGTGCCGTCGGTGACAAAGCCGAGGTACTCCTGCCCGCGTTCATCGATCTGGTCACCGTAACGCCGGACGAACAGGTCGGTGAAGCTGTGGATGGTGCGGAGGGGTTCTTGGAGGTCGTGCGATGACACATACGCAAACCGCTCCAGCGCTGCGTTGCTCTGCTCAAGGTCGCTCGCATACGCTTCGAGTTGCTGCCGGGCCATTACGCGATCGGTGATCTCGCGGCTGATCGCGATCACGGTTTGGCTGTCTTGTTTAACGAGGCGGGCCTCAAAATGCTGAAGCTCGCCCGCCTGATTCGGCAGTGGGTATTCCATGGTCTGCGTCTCACCCGTCTTCAAGGTGTTCTGGATGGCCTTGAGCGAGGCGGTGCCTAGCGGATCGGGTAACACCTCGACCACTGACTTGCCGATGAAGACGTCGCGCGGGAACGCCAGCGCGTCCTCGGACGGCGGGAAGCAATCGAGGTATACCCCGTCGCCGTCGAAGACGAAGATGAGGTCAGGCAGTGCTTCGATCAAGGCGCGGTTCCTGGCCTCGCTAAGCGCCAGCTTCTGCTGCGTGCTGATGCGCTGCGATACATCAACCAGTACGGCGAGCGAGCGCTCGATTTCGTCGTTCGCGTCGTAGATGGCAATGGCCGAGAGCAGGATGTCGATTGCCGAACCATCTTTGCGGACAAACTGGTAGGGGATTTCGGTGCAGCGGCCTGTAGCGTAGAACTCCTTGAGCACGATCTGTGCATACTCCTTCGAGGGCTCCGTCAAGAACTCAGTGCTGCGTCGCCCCAGGACCTCGTTGCGTGTGTAGCCCATGACCTCCAGCCAGTAATCGCTGACTTGCACCAGCCGGCCCTGGCGGTCAATCGAGTGCATCATCACGGGCGTCCGATGGTAAATCTCGGCATAGTGATGTGCATCGCGGGGCGTGAGGCGGGCTGTGATGGCAATTTGGCTGCCCAGCGGCGCTGCCGTGAAGGCGACATCGTGAGCGTCATGGGAGAAATGCCGCTCCACGGCCGAGCCTGTGCGTTGCACCTCGGCAACGGCATCATAGAACGCGCGCTCTATGACAGGCGTCGGGTGGTCACCGGCCTGCAGGATGCTCCCCGTCTGGCAGCCACGTACATGGGCTAGCATGCGCTTGGCGGACGCGTTGGTGTACGTGCAGACAAAAGAGGGGGAGGCTGCGGGCATCCCCGCAGCGGCTTGGTACACGAGGGCGTTATCCTGAACGAGGTCTAAGATGCCCTCTGGGACTACTGGATTGCTGGGCAACGCAAAGGTAGAAAAATGAGGAGACTAGGCTCCCAAAATAGGAGCTTGCTCAGCAGAGCGCTAGATTTACGTTACATCCTGGTCAGACTCGTTGCAATCTGGGCCGCGACGCGTGCATTCTGCCGAAGCAGCGCCAAGTTGGTGTGCAGCGAGCGGTCGCGCGTCAGTTCGCCCAGGCGACGCAGGAGAAATGGCGTGACCTCAGCAGACCGGAGCGACCTTGCGGCAACCTCCGCAAGCGCAGCATCGATGGTTGGCGCGATCTCGTTGGCAGGGATCTCGGCTGCGGCGGGTACGGGCACGGTGACGAGTAGGGCGCTGCGCAGCTGCAGCTGATGGCAGGCCTGCACGAGTTCTGCCACTTCCTGGGGTGTATCGCAGCGCACGTCCACGGGAAGACCGCTCGTGCGGCTGTAGAACGCAGGCATCTCGTCAGTCTGGTAGCCCACCACCGTCACGCCCCGCGTCTCCAGCACCTCGCGGGTGGCTTCAAGGTCAAGGATGGCTTTCGGCCCCGCGCAGACGACGACCATCGGGATGGTCGCCAGCGCTTCGAGGTCGTTGCTCACGTCGAAGCTGCCCGAGCCGGGCGGTCCGCTGCCCCGGTGTACGCCGCCGATGCCTCCTGTAGCAAACACGGGGATGCGGTGCAGGTGGGCGATGTGCATCGTCGTCGCCACCGTTGTGGCCCCGTCCCAGCCCCGCGCGATCGCAGCAGGCAGGTCGCGCAGGCTCAGCTTATGCACATCCTCAGCCGTTGCCAAGTGTTCAATCTGCGCCTCCGACAACCCACACACCGCCTCGCCTCCAATCACGCCGATGGTAGCCGGCCGCGCACCTTCGTCAGCGACGATCTGCTCCAGCTCCCGCGCTAGCGCCACGTTGTGCGGATGCGGCAGCCCGTGCGCAATGACGGTGGATTCGAGGGCGACGGTTAGTTCGATTGGCTTCATCGTGCGTTCGTTTCCTGTACGACAGTTCGGATGAAGGCTACGAGTGCATAGGGTTGCGTATGGATGCTGTTGACATATTCATGTCTCGCACGGTCTCAACATTAGATTCTTGAAAACAAAGAATATTTGAAACAAAATCGTTGAACTATGCTTGAACGAGGTGTCCTTGTTTACCAAATTCAAAGAGGTACCCCATGTCGTCTCTCGAACACCTTGTAAACAACTCACCTCTCTATCAGCAGCATGCACAGTCTCCACAAGGGCAGAATGCCCAATGGTATGGTAGAGCTGACTCCGCCAAGCTGCCCCAGGACGGCTATTTCCTGACGGGGAACAAGACTCCGGGGTTTGGTGGAGGATCAAGCCCATACGGCTTTGTCATGCAAAACGGTAACGTACTGGGAAGAGTGAAGCTCTAGACAGCGGTGACTCAGAACTTCTGGGCGCTCAAGCCTCTGCCTGAAAAGGCAGGATTGAGCGCCCAGTATTATTTTATCAAAGGCTGCCCGCAGATTACCGTTTCACTTCACTGGGTACCGTCTTGTTATTGGGGCATCTTCGCAATTTCCTCTTCGT
>JBCDJT010000197.1:0-6324 GCA_038747545.1 Bacteroidota bacterium | reverse complement strand
TCGGCACGCTGCAGAAGTTCACGCTCGACAAAGGCGAAGCCGATGTGTTCGCACGCGGCGCCAGCCGGCCGTCGATCTCGGCGGATGGCAAGAAGATGCTGATCAGGATGCGCGGGCAGTGGAAGATCGTGGGTACCGCTGCCCCGCCCAGCGACGGCGCCAAGGCGCTCTCGATCACGCTACGCACACAGCTAGACCGTCAGGCCGAGTGGCAGCAGCTCTTCGACGAAGCGTGGCGCTACGAGCGTGACTACTTCTACGACCCGGGTATGCACGGGCGCGACTGGGACGAGGTGTACGACCGCTACTCGCCGCTCATCCCGCACGTGCGCCACCGCGCCGACCTCAACTACATCCTCGACCAAATGAACGGCGAGCTCTCGGTCGGCCACAGCTTCGTCTTCGGCGGCGACTTCCCGGCGGTCGATACCGTGCGCGTCGGGCTGCTCGGCGCCGAGTTCGTGGCCGATCAAGGCCACTGGCAGTTCGGGCGCATCTTCACGACGGAGAGCTGGAATCCGCGCCTGCGGGCGCCGCTCTCCCGCCCCGGCGTGGACGTAGAGGAAGGCTACTACCTGATGGCCGTAGACGGCGTGCCCCTCACCGCCGACACCGATCCGTACCGCGCCCTGGACGGCACCGCCAACCGCCAGACGCTGCTGCACATCAACGACGAGCCGACGATGGACGACGCGTGGACGGTGCTCGTGGAGCCCATCCGCAGCGAGGCGGGCCTCCGGCAGCGCGCGTGGGTGGAGGACAACCGCCGCCGCGTGGACGAACTCTCGGATGGCAAGCTGGCCTATGTCTGGGTGCCCAACACCAGCTTCCCGGGCTACGTCTCGTTCAACCGCTACTTCTTCGCCCAGCAGGACAAGGCCGGCGCCGTGATTGACGAGCGCTTCAACGGCGGCGGCCTGCTGGACGACTACATGGTGGACCTGATGACGCGCGACCTGCGCGCCGCCATCACCAACGAGGTGCCCAACGGCGCGCCGTTCCGTCTGCCCGCGGGCATCCTGGGGCCGAAGGTGCTGCTCATCAACGAGATGGCCGGTTCGGGCGGCGACTACTTCCCGTGGGTCTTCCGCCAGCAGAACGCCGGGCCGCTCATCGGCATGCGCACGTGGGGCGGGCTCGTGAAGTCCTCGGTCCACTACAGCCTCATCGACGGCGGCGCCCTCACCGCGCCAGATAACGCCGTCTTCGACCCGATCAACAACGTATGGATCGGCGAGAACGTGGGCATCCCGCCCGACATCGAGGTGCAGCTGAACGCGCAAGCCCACGCCGAGGGCCGCGACCTGCAGTTGGAGCGCGCCGTGGAAGAAGCGCTGCGGCTGTTGGAGGAGGAGCCTATGCCCCGCGTGACGCCGCCTGCCTTCCCGACGCCTGCGCGGCCGGATCGCTAGAACGGCACAGGGATAGAACCCCTTCGGCCCGGTTCGGCACTGTGCTATCCAGCATTCATCACGATGCTGGCATGCTGCACGCCTGACCACGCCTTTGGAAAGAGGCTGCGCAGGGTGCCGCGCTCGGCGCTGTAAAACGCGAGGCCGAGGGGCAACGCGCCGTGCTGCACGAGCATGAAGCCCGTCCCGGAGCAGGTGGCATCGGGCGCGAAGGCAAACGTCTCGCGGTCGAGGAAGGCGCGGGCCTGCTTTGGGTCGAGCCGCGCCACGTTGCGCGTGGCGTGTGGGGCGTATGCGATGGCGGCGGCGGTGGTGAGCTTGCAGTAGCGCGTCTGGTCGCGCAGGAACGCAAAGCCCGCAAACAGCGGCGGCGGCTCCACAGGCAAATTGTTGGGCACGAGGTACAGCGTCTGGCTGGTGGCGCGGTACAGGTCGTAGCTGTCGAACAGGCGCAGCGGCAGGCCGAAGCGGTCATGCACCAACGCGAGGTACGGCGCGGGATCGATGCGCTGATGGGTGGCGAAGCTCATGCGTCAGCCCGTTTTGTCGAGGACGGCCACGAAGAAGCCGCCCGTGTCGTTGTGATGCGGCCAGAGCCGGAGCGCGTGCCGCAGCGTGGGATCGAACGCCGCGTCTTCCCAGACCGTGAGCCCCGGTGAGGTGCGGAGATGCGGTATCGTCACGGGGCGGATCTGCACACGGCCCGCCTGCTCGCGGAGCACAGCATCCATCACGGCCTCGTTCTCCTCCGGCGCGAACGTGCAGGTGGCATACACCACCGTCCCGCCCACGCGGCAGCAGGCGATGGCGTGGCGCAGGATGGCGGTTTGCAGACGCTGGAGGCGGAGGCTGTTGGCCCGCCCCGCCCGGCGATGCGCACGCGGATGCTTCCGCACGGTCCCCTCGCACGAGCACGGCACGTCGGCGATGACGGCGTCGAACAGGGGCTCCATGACGGGAAACGCCGTAGCGTCCGAGGCGACGGTGGCGACGCTCGTGAGGCCGAGGCGCTGGAGCAGGTTGGGCAGCATGCGCAGCCGCCCCTCGCTCACGTCGTTGGCGATGACGAGGCCCCGGTCCTGCATCCGCACCGCTGCCTGCGCCGTCTTGTTGCCCGGCGCGGCGCAGAGGTCGAGCACGCGCTGGCCGGGTTGGAGATCGAGCAGGGCCACGGGCAGCAGCGCCGCCTCTTCCTGCACCTGATACCAGCCGCTCACGAAGGGCAGCGTCGCGCCCACAGGCACGTCGTCAGGCACGCGGAAGGCGCCGGGGTGCCACGCCACGGGCGCCAGATCGAACCCAAACGCGGCCATCTGCTCCGCGAGGCCGCGTGGCGTGGTACGCAGCGTGTTCGTCCAAATACACGTGGGCAGCGGACGGCGCAGCGCGTCGGCGAAGGCGCCCCAATCGTCGAGGATAGGACGGTAGCGCTCGAAGTGGGGGAAGTCCCGCATCACAGCAATTCTGGAAACATGCTATCCAAATCCGTAGGGGGCATATACTCAACCGCCCCCTCCAGGGGGCTGGCCGAAGGGCTGGGGGTGTATCCGACTCTAGCCCATACGCCCTCCGACCCGCCTGTGGGCGGCCCACCTCCCTCCAGGGAGGCGTTTTGGTGGGCGCCAGAAACGTGCGGCGGCGCATCAGAGATATGCACAGTAATCTTCTGGGACTGGCATCAGAACAGGTTGTGGTACACGGCGAGGTCGGCCACGAGGCTGTCGTTCACACGCTCAGCCCCCGGGACCGCGCCGATGGGATCATGCACGACGACGTCTGGGTCAGCCAAGAGGCGCACGGTGTTGGTTACTCCGTGGCTCAGCACCTCCAGGTCATAGCCCCCCTCCATTGCAAACACGATGCGCCCCTCGCAGCACGCATCCGCCAAGGCCAGCAGCCGATGCACGATGTCCCCAAAGCCTGCTAGGCTCAGCTGCAACCCAGCCAGCGGGTCGCGCCAGTGGGCATCGAAGCCCGCCGAGACGAGCAGCAGGTCGGGGCGGAAGCCTTCCACGAGCGGCGAGACGATGCGATCGAGGACAGCAGCATACGTGGCATCGCTCGTGCCATCGGGAAGCGGGAGGTTGACGGTGGCGCCGCGCCCGCGCCCGGTACCCGTCTCCTTCACCGACCCGCTGTGCGGCCATAGATTAGCCTGATGCAGGCAGATGAAGAGGGCGTTGGGCTCGTCGTAGAGGGCGGCTTGGGTGCCGTTGCCGTGATGCACGTCGAAGTCGATGATGGCCACGCGGCGGATGGCGTCGTGCTGCAAGGCACGCTTCGCCGCAATCGCGACGTTCGAGAAGAGGCAGAAGCCCATGGAGGCGTCGGGCAGCGCGTGGTGGCCGGGCGGACGCGTGAGGGCGAAGGATCGTGCAGCTTTCCCCGATGTGACGGCGGCGGTGGCCGCGAGCACGGCGCCGAGGCCGTGGTAAGCGGCGTCCAGACTATGCGCCGTGGAGTACGTGTCGGGGTCGAGTTGCGTACCGCCGAGGGCGCAGGCCGTGGCCAAGCGGTCTAGGTAGTCCGGCGTGTGGATGAGCAGCGCATCAGCAGCCGAGGCGGGTAGGGCCGCGTGGAGCGGGATGGCTCGTGTGAGCGGGTCGGCGGCCAAACGGTCGAGCACGGCATCCAGGCGACTGGCATGCTCGGGGTGGCCGGGCTGCGTGTGGCCGTGGTGCTGGGTGCTATGGACGAGGTAGGGCGTCATGCGGGCTCGAGCGTCTTGTTTTTCTCCGCCACCGTCTCTGCCGTCACGCTGGCCGGCGCCGCCCGGCGCTCCTCAGAGCCGTCCGCCGAGTGGCGCACGATGGCGTGCGTGCGCGGCACCACCATGTCCACGCGCTCAATGGCCCCGATGCGCGCCGAGACCTCATCGGGCACGGTGAGCGCGGGCAACGTGAGGTCGGCGGTGTAGCCCGGCGGGAGCGTCGCGCCGATGGTTCGGCTCCAGTCCCCAGCGGCTACGCGCTCCACGAACAGCATGTGCTCGGTCTGGTTGCTGATCTGCACGCGCCCGTTCGCCACAGCAATGCGCACGTCCGCCAGCCGCGCATCGCCCACGCTGTACGTATCGACGGGAAACTGCACATCAGCGGTGTTGGTGAAGGCATCCACCACCTCGATGAAGTTGGCGGTGTAGTCCTTGAGCCAGCCGCAGTACGAGAACGTGCGGCCGTTGCGCGTCACTTCCAGCACCACCTGCCGAAACAGGTGCTGCTCCAGCAATGGGTCAAACGCGTTGCCTGCATGCCCGATGATCTCGCTGGAAAGCGCCTTGATCTGCGACTCTTGCGAGGCCAGCACTGCCGAGCCCGGCTGCTGTGCCTTCGCCGCGCCAATCACCATCGAGGCCGCCTGCATCAGCGCATCGCGGATCATCGACACCCAGTTGCGCGCCCGCCGCAGGAGCCGCCGGCCGATGCCCGGATGCGCGGTGCGTTCGATGATGACTTTGCGCCGCGCCTGCTCTTTGGCCGTCAGCCCCTCAGGAAAGCGGTACAAGGCATCCATCGCCTCGTACTGCTCTCTGTAGAAGATGAACGACCGCTCCAGGTGCCCATGCCGTGCCACGATGGGCTCGCTGTATCGGATTTCCAGGCCGCTGGTATACACATCTAGGCTGCCCCACGTCACGTCGCCGCCTTTCTCGGCCAGCGTCACATGGAAGCCGCTGAAGCTCTGGAGGCACTTGTCGCGCTTGCGCGCCTGCACCATCGCCAAGACCGTGGCGACGGCGAGCAGGATCAGGATGGTGAGCAGTGTGCCGTCCATGTACGTTCGCGAACGGGGGATCTGGATGAGCGGGGGCCGCAAAGGTATCCGGTAGCGCGGCCGACCACAAGCAGCTTGGTTAGGTCACGCTTATCTTCTGTGTGAAGATCCACCTTGCTTCCGCGCGTTGCTGTGTATGCCACCCTCTCCAAGTCAACAGCTGGTGCTCGCCGTCTACGTGCGTGCGGCGTGGTGCTACTGGCACTAGCTGGCGTGGGCATCGCTTGGTGGATGTGGCAAGGCGCCGCCCTGATCGAGGCCGCACTGGCGGCGCCCGAGGCGTCGGCAGCAGGGCGTTACCTGGAGCTACACCGGCAGTTAGACCCCGAGCAGCGCGACCTCGCCTACTTCTTGGCGTACGGCCTGCCGGTGTTGTACCGCTTCTTCGGGCTCCTGGGATTAGCAGGCGTGCTGATCCTCGCTTTCGCACCGCGTATCATCGAGGCCGTGCGGGGGTATGTGATGCAGCCCGCATCGGCGACCGGATTGTCCGCAGCGCGGATCGTCGTCTTTGGGGCGTTGCTTATCTACTTCGACCTCGGCGAGGCGGTGCGGATGAGCGCGCTGCCCAAGGTGCTGCTGGCCGCTCCTCCGGGGTGGGGCACGGTGCTGCCGCTGCTGCCCATCGACCCGACGTTGACGCTAGCGCTGGGCTGGCTCTGGCGCGGACTCTGCCTGCTGGCGCTGCTCGGCGTGGCCTATCGCTACACCGCGTGGGGCACGGTGCTGCTGGGCGTCTACGTGCTAGGCATCGCGCAGCTGTACGGCAAGATCGACCACTACCACCACCTGCTGTGGTTCGGCGCGCTGCTCGCCGCCAGCCCCGCCGCCGACGCCCTCAGCGCACGCGCATGGCGCGCTACCGACGCCCCTGCTTTGCGTTACGGCGTCCCGCTTCGGCTGGGCACGCTGCTGCTGGGCGTGCTCTACTTCTTCTCGGGCTTCTGGAAGTACGTCATCGGCGGCATCGGCTGGGCCGTGAGTGACAACCTACGGCTGATGCTCTACGCGCAGTGGCATCGGCTGGACTGGCTTCCGCCCGTTCGCGTGGATCAGTGGCCGGGCTTCGTCGAAGCCTCCGGGCTGGGCGTCATGGTGGTCGAGATGGGCTTCGTCTTCGCGCTGTTCCACCCGAGGC
>JBCDJT010000196.1:0-6671 GCA_038747545.1 Bacteroidota bacterium | reverse complement strand
TGTTCGTACAGGCGAAATTTGGTGACGCGGTCGTACGCTTCGTTCGAGGGTGACACGACTTCCATGACGAGGTCCGGCGCACCGTCCACGTAGGCGCCCACGATGTGCAGCCGCTCCTCCGCGATGAACAGCACATCGGGCTGCACCACCTTGGTTGGCGTTGCTACCACATCGATGGGTGACGTAAACACCTCGCCGTGTTGGTGCTGGTTGTTCCACTCGATTATCGCTCCCATGAGCTTGGTAACGGCGCGCTGGTGGCGCCATGCATGTGCAGCAGGAGCCATGTACAAGTCCCCATCGATGATTTCATAGCGGTCCATCGTTTCGGGCATCGCCACAAGATCATCGTAGGTCCACGTATGTCCTGTGAGATGCAGAATCTCTGTAGGCTCTTCGCTGGGAATCGTTTTGATCATGGCAATGTCCCTCTCGGCTTCGTCTTCGACCTACTCTGCAACCCTAGGTTTCCGTATTCGTGCGCTCCAGCGCCTTTGCCTCACCCCAGTAGCGATCCATCTCGTCGAGGTCGGCGTCGGCGAGGCGGCGGCCTTGCTCGGCCAGGCGACGCTCGATGTGCTTGAAGCGGCGGGTGAAGGTGTCGTTGGTGCGGCTGAGGGCGTTCTCGGGCGTGAGGCCCTGCTGGCGTGCGTAGTTCACGAGCGCAAACAGGATGTCGCCGAGTTCGGCTTCTTTGGCTGCATCTGAAGCATCGGAAGCGGCCAGCGCTTTGAACTCGCCGATCTCCTCCTCGACCTTGGTCCATGCTTGGTCAGGATCGGGGAAGTCGAAGCCGACCCCTGCGGCTTTCTCCTGCATCCGATGGGCACGCAGCAGCGCAGGCAGCGCACGCGGCACGCCGTCGAGGACGGAATGCTCGGTCTTGCCCGCCGCCTCGCGCTCCTGGCGCTTAATCTCCTCCCAGTTGATCATCACCTCGCCCACGCCGTCCACCGCCGTATCGCCAAACACATGCGGATGGCGGCGTACCAGCTTCTCCGACTCCGTCTCGATCACCTCTTTCAGCGTGAACCGATCGCCTTCGCGCCCGATGACGCTGTGGAAGACGACGTGCAAGAAGAGGTCGCCGAGTTCGCGCTTCAGCTCGGGCCAGTCTTCCATGTCGATGGCCTCGACGGCCTCGTAGGCTTCTTCGATGAGCAGATGCTTCACGGATTCGTGCGTCTGCACGCGGTCCCACGGGCAGTCGCGCCGCAGCTGCCGCACGATGGCGATGAAATCGGCGCACGCTTCGAGCAGTTCGGGCTCGGCGGCAAACTGGGGCTCGTATATTTTCTGCGACATGCACGATTGGATTGGATGAGCGAACCCGCCCAAGATACAACGTCCCTGCCGCCACCCGATCCCGGTGTAGCATCTTCGGTCCGATTTCGGACGCCGCGCTGGGTCGGCCTTGTGGGCAAGCTCACTCTGACGGCCGCGTTGCTAGCGCTGCTCGCGTGGTATGTGGATGGGAAGGCCTTGTGGCGAACGCTGGGCAGCGCCAACCTCGCCGTTGCAGCGCTGGCGGCCGTGCTTGTGCCCGTACGGATTGCGCTGGAGTGGTGGATCTGGCACCGACTCGTAGCACGGCTGGAGCCTGCGGTCACGACGAAGGCCACGCTGGGCAGCTTGCTCTGCGGCTACACGCTGGCCGTGTTCACACCCGCCCGCATCGGCGAACTCGCGGCACGCGCCTACTTCCTGCCCCTCCCCGACCGTTTCGCCGTGGGCAGCCTGACCTTCCTGCAAGGCATGCTGACGCAGGTGCTCGCGCTTGCGCTGGGCGTCATCGCCGCCGCCGACTTTGTGCTGCGCAGCGCCCCGGCGCCGCTTGCGCTCTGGCTCCTCGCGCTGGGGTACAGCGTGGGGCTGTTGGCGTTCTTCGTACCCGTGTTCGTCTTCCCAAAGGCCGTGCACCGTCGGCTGGTCCGGTGGCAGCGCCTGCCCAAGCTCGTGCGGCGCTTAGCGTTCATGCAGCACTTTCCGGCCGTTGCCATCCTACCGCTCCTTGGGCTCTCGGCCGTGCGCTTCGCCGTGCTGACGGCGCAGTTCGTGCTGCTGGCCCATGCCCTCGACCCCGCTGTATCCTTTGCGCCGCTAGCCGTTGCCGTCGTGCTCGTCTACTGGGCGCTGTACGTACTGCCTCCCGTCACGCTCTCCGACCTCGGCCTGCGCGAAGGCGCGGCGGTGTTCTTTCTGGGCGCCGCGGGCGTGGCTTCGGCGGCAGCGATGGGCGCGTCGCTGCTCATCTTCGGGCTCAACGTGGTGGTGCCCGCCCTGCTCGGCCTCCCGTTCGTGGCGCAGTTGCCCGCCAACATCAAGGCCGCAAGAAATCAGTCTGCCTCCCTATGACACGATGCTGTCACCCAACGTTTTTAGTTTACCCGAGGTTATATTCCGCGTGGCGATGCGTCTGCCCCATCGTGAGGGTAGTCCTCGCCTTGTCCATTACATCTTCTGGTGCACACCGGAGCAGGCTGGCTTCAGGCCAGTGGACTCATGTAACACGCCAGAGACTCATATCCTAACCTAACCTTCAGGAGGTGTAATTATGGCACGCAGTGTCAACAAAGTCATGCTTATCGGTAACCTGGGGCAAGACCCCGAACTGCGCTACACAGGCAGCGGCACCGCCGTGTGCAACCTGCGCATCGCCACAAACGAGTCCTACAAGGACAACAGCGGCCAGATGGTCGACAAAACCGAGTGGCACAGCGTTGTGGCGTGGGGGCGGCTTGCCGAGATCTGCGGGGAGTACCTCAAGAAAGGCTCACAGGCCTACTTCGAGGGCTCGCTCCAGACCCGCTCGTGGGAAGACCGCGACGGCAACACCCGCTACACCACCGAGATCAAAGCGCGTGAGATGATGATTCTCAGTAACCGCGAGGGCGGTGGTGGCGGAGACTTCGGCGGCGGCGGCAGTGGTGGCAGCAGCTACGGTAACAACCGTGGTGGCGGCAACCGTGGCGGCGGTGGCGGTGGCAACCGAGGTGGCAATAACTACGGCGGCGGCAACAACGGTGGCGGTGGTAACTTCGGGGGCAACCCTCAGAGCCAGCAGCGCCAACCCCAAGCCGCAAGCGACTACGACACGTTCAGCCCTGACGACGACCTTCCGTTCTAGCTCCGAACGGAAATCACCCTGACCAAGTCATCGTTAGGTCATCATTATGCCGCTCCCTTCACTCACCCGAGGGGAGCGGTTTCTGGTTTGCGGTCCTACTCAATAAGCCTATGCTTGTACGCCGCCTGCGTAACGCCCGCCCGGGAGTGGACTTGGAGCTTTCTGTAGATGTTCTTGACGTGCGTTTTCACCGTGAGCGGGCTCAGGAACAGCGTCTCGGCTATCTCTCGGTTGGTCTTCCCCGACACCACGAGGTGCAATACATCAAGCTCGCGGCTCGTCAGTTGCTTACCCAGATCCGATGGCGCACCGGGCTTTGCCGCACCCTGACGGATCAGGTTGAGCACTTTACGAGCAATCGCGGGAGAGACCGGCGCTCCTCCCGCCATCAGGTCTACTACGGCATCCACAATCACATCCACGGGTTCACCCTTCAAGAGGTACCCCGACGCCCCCGCCTGGATCGAGTCGAAGATCGCTTCGTCGTGCTCGAACATGGTCAGCATGAGCACTTCGACTTCAGGATAGCGCGCCTTGAGTTGGCGTGTCGTCTCTACTCCAGATAGCCCCGGCATCTGAATGTCCATGAGCACGGCTTGCGGGCGATCTGCTTCCGGGAGCCCATCAATGACGTTCAGGAAGGCCTGCCCGCTGGCGGCGGCCACAGTTACCTGGACCTCGTCCATGAGCCGCATATGCTCCAGCAGGCGTTGCCGCGCGAGCGTGTGGTCTTCTACGATGCCGAGGGTGATGCTCATGGTGAGAGAATATAACAGAACCTGCACAAGGCGCATCCCCTGAACGGAGTAATCCCGAATTCGGAAGACGCACGTCGCAGCCCTGTTTACTCTTTGCATAGTGCTTTGTATTCTCCAACGCACCTCAACCCAAGTCTCGACAATTTATATGGATACCACGCTCTCTTACGGTACCGCTGTAGCTCATGCCAGCGCCGACACACGCGCCACGTTCATCACGCGGACGTATCTACACGTGGTGGGTGCGCTTCTGGGTTTCACACTCATCGAGGTCTTTCTCTTTGAAAGCGGCTTGGCGGTGCCCATCGCCGAGGCCTTGCTTAGCGTATCGTGGCTCTTCGTCCTCGGAGGCTTCGTTGTGGTGGGTTGGCTTGCAAGTCGCGCGGCCCACACGGCCACGTCAAAACCTATGCAGTACGCGGCGCTCATCGGCTTTGTAGTGGCTCAAGCCATCATCTTCGTACCGCTGCTTTTCGTAGCGCAGTACTCAGCGCCCGGTGTCATTGAGAGCGCGGCATGGGTTACGCTGCTGGGCGTGACGGGGCTTACGGCCATTGCCTTCCATACCCGTAAGGACTTCTCGTTTCTGGGCGGCATGTTGCGCTGGGGCTTCGTTGTAGCGCTAATCCTCATTGTGGCGGGGGTGCTCTTCGGCTTCGAGTTGGGCACCTTCTTCTCTGTCGGGATGATTGCGCTGGCTGGCGGCGCCATTCTGTACGACACCTCCAACATCATCCACCACTACCCCGAAGACCGCTACGTAGGCGCCGCGCTCGAGCTCTTCGCCTCTATTGCGCTGCTCTTCTGGTACGTGCTCAGCTTGTTCCTCTCGCGGGACTGATCGGGCTACGCGTTAGCCGTCACGCGGAGGGGCGCTCGGGTGTCTCCTTCTCCTCACTGGGTGCGGCGTCCTCGGCAGGTGCGCTAGCAGTGCCGTTCGCTGCTGGCAGCGGCGGGCTCGCCTCGCCTGGATCACCGACGTCCATCACGTCCCAAATTTCTTCTTCCTCGACGCCTTTCGTGGTCTCCTCTTCGGCAGGAGGCGCCGCGTCCTGCTGTTGCCCCGGATACTTGATCCGCACGTGGTGAATCCCCATGAGGATGGAGACGAAGGTCTCCTTGATCTTCGCCAGGTCGCGGAAGGTGAGGTCGGTGTCGTCTAGCTGCCCATCGGCGATGCGCGCCTTCACGATGCCATCCACGAGGCCTTCCACGCGCTTGAGCGTCGGGTTTTCGAGGCTGCGGCAGGCGGCTTCGATGCCATCCGCCAGCATAAGAATGGCCGTCTCTTTGGACTGAGGACGCGGACCGGGATAGCGGAAGTCGGACTCCAGCACCGCATCTTCGCCTTCCTGCTCAATGGCCTGCCGGTAGAAATACTCGACGCGCGTAGTGCCGTGGTGCTCCAGAATGAAGTTGATAATCGGCTGCGGCAGACCGATCTCGCGGCCCATCTCGGCGCCCTTCTTGGCGTGGTTGGCAATGATGAGCGCGCTCATGCGCGGCTTGATACGGTCGTGCGGATTCTCACCCCCACGCTGGTTCTCGATGAAGTACTCGGCTTTCTCCATCTTGCCGATGTCGTGGTAGAGCGCGCCTACACGCACCAGCAACGCGTGGGCCCCCACCGCCTGCGCTGCCGCCTCGGAGAGGTTGGCCACCTGCAGGGAGTGGTTGAAGGTGCCTGCTGCCCGCAGACTCAGCTCTTTGATGATCGGGCGGTTCGTGTCTGAGAGTTCCAGCAGCGTGAGGTCTGTGGTGATCTTGAAGCCGCGCTCGAAGGCCCACAGGAGCGGCTGAGCGAAGAGACAAAGCGCCGCATTCGCCCCAGCGAACATCAGCCCGTAGCCCAGTTCACCCCACGGCACGGCGTTGCGGGTATACGGCAGATCTTCGATGAGGAAGGATGCTAGCAAGATGAAGGCGTAGCCGAGGAAGACGACGGCCGCGCTGAGGTAGAAGCCGCCTCGGTTCTTGATGTCGCGCACGCTGTAGACGCCTAGCGCGCCTGCGAAGGCGGTGGCAAAGGCGTACTCGAAGTCGAAGCTCAGCAGGTGCGCCCCCACAAAGGCCAACGTGATGGTAGCCAGGATACCTACGCGCGAGTCGAAGATGATGGTGAGCAGGATGGCGGCGATGGAGACGGGGACGAGCAGCGCCGCATCAGGCGTGAAGCGGATGGCCACACCCAGGCCAACAATGAGGAGGCCGAAGAGGATGGCGATCAGTAGGATCTTGCCGTTGTCGGCGTAGATCTGGCGCCGGACCAAGTAGAGAAACAGAAAGAAGATGACGTAGGTGGAGATGACGAGGATGAGTTGCCCCACCACCACGCTCCACGACACGCGGCGCCCGAGCCGGTCGGCCTGCGAGCGCTCCAGCGACACCAGCTGCCGGCGCACCTCCTCTGTCACGCGCTGCCCATCCTCAATGATGAGGTCGCCGCGCTCGATGAGGCCTTCCGTGATCGAGATCGCAGCCTCAAGGCGGTTCAGTTCGGCGATCGTGGCGGCACGTTGGTACTGCAAGGCTGGCTTGAACACAACCAGAAACATGGCCATAGCTACCGAGGCCACCTCGGGCTCCTCCATGAACCGGGCCTCAAAATCACGCTGGGCGGACTCGTACGCCTCCTCCAGGCCGAAGAGGTTGTCTTTGCTCGCGTTGCGGAAGGTGTCATCCACGTTGTTGAAGATAACGATCTCGTCGGCGCGGAGGCTGTCGAACGGTACATCGACGGTGCGTGGAGCCATCAGAGCGCTCAGATCCCAGGCAGCCTCCAGGGC
>JBCDJT010000195.1:0-6748 GCA_038747545.1 Bacteroidota bacterium | reverse complement strand
TTGAGGTTGTGCAATCCGTAATCGGGGGAGATTTACCTGCGGTGTGCTTCGCGCTCTCGGCTCCGCTCGGGATGACAAGACTAGACGGTGTGCTGCACTATAAATTGCCAGAGCTGGTATAATATCGTCTACGCGCTACCGCTCTACGCGCCCTGAGCCGCTGCCCTGGACAAGCTTCTCGACTTCCTCCACGGAGACGAGGTTGGCGTCGCCGGGGATGGTTTGCTTGAGGCAGGAGGCGGCGACGGCGAACTCCAGTGCTTGGCGCGTGTCGGGCTTGGAGAGGAGGCCATAGATGAGGCCGCCCGCGAAGCTATCGCCGCCGCCTACGCGATCCACGAGCGTGATCTCGTAGCGGTCGGAGCGATACGGTGTGGCGCAGTCGCTGTCGTCCAGCATCAGCGCGCTCCAGCCGTTCTTCGAGGCCGAGAAGCTCTCGCGCAGCGTGATCGCTACGGTCTGGAAGCCGAACGTGGTTTTCAGCTTCTGCGCCAGCGCGGCGTAGCCCGCCTCGCTGAGGTGCCCGCCCTCCACATCGGTGCCGTCGGGCGTGAGGCCGAGGCATTTCTCGGCGTCCTCCTCGTTGGCGATGCACACATCCACGTAGTCCATCAGCGGACGCATGGTGGCTTGTGCCTCGGCCACGGTCCACAGCTTCTTGCGGTAGTTGAGGTCGCACGAGATGGTCGCGCCTGCCGCCTTGGCCGCCTCGCACGCTGCCCGTAGCGCCTCCTGCGCGACCTCGCCCAGGGCGGGTGTGATGCCCGTCCAGTGAAACCACGCAACGCCGTCGAACACGGCAGCCCAATCGACTTCATCGGCGGTCATCTGACTCACGGCACTGTTGGCACGGTCGTAGACCACTTTTGAGGCGCGTTGCGAGGCGCCCGTCTCCAGGAAGTAGATCCCGATCCGGTCGCCGCCACGCACGATATGGTCCGTGCCTACGCCGTAGCGGCGCAGGTGGTTGACGGCGCTCTGCCCGATCTCGTGCGCGGGCAGCTTGGTCACGAAGTGGCTGCGGAGGCCGTAGTTGGCCAGCGACACCGCGACGTTGGCCTCGCCACCGCCGTAGTTGACGTCAAAGTGCTGCGCCTGCACGAAGCGCGAGAAGCCGGGTGTAGACAGCCGCAGCATGATTTCGCCGAAGGTGACAACATTCATGGCTGAGTATTGGGTTGGAGGGTAAGACGATACGGTTGTTGAAGGTATGCCGCGGGTAGTCGGGATGCCTGACCATGGCGCTGCGCAAATGATAGCCCTAACATCCGGCACGTGTCTACCAGGTTTGGTCGAGTCATCATACTTTCTCTTTCCGCCAGCCCCATCACGCCTCGTTGCTGCTCCAGCCTCGCCTACCATATGTCTACTCGGCGCCAGTTCCTCAGGTCAACAGCCCTCGCCAGTGCCGCGCTAGCCGCGCCGTGGCAACGCATCCGCGCAGAAGCAGGCCCGCTGCGGCGCACGTACCAACTTCGGCTGAGCATGTCAACGCCGGTGCGCATCGCGTCGGTGGAGCTGCTTGAAAAGTGGGGCATCTACTTCGTGCGCGTCCGGTCGGAGGACGGGGCGGAGGGCATCGTGCAGGCCCACAGCCGAACGCTGCGCACAATGCCGATCTTCAAGGAGGACGTGGTGCCGTACTTCATGGGGCAGGATGCCCGCGAGATCGAGCGATTGGTGGACGACTACCTCTACAGCGGCCGCGTCTACAAGCTGGCAGGCGTGGCGATCTGGCTGCCGTTCGGCGTGGTGGAACTGGCCGTGCTTGATCTGCTCGGCAAGGTCGAGGGCAAGCCTGTGGCCGAATTGTTTGGGCCGATGACGAAAGAGCGCGTTGCGGTCTACGTCTCGCGGTTCGAGCGCGAGCAGTCCGTCGAAGAGAGCTTGGCACGGCTGGAAGGCGCTCTGGCCGAGCATGGCAGCGGCGCCAAGGCGGTCAAGCTCAAGATTGGCGGGCGCATGAGCCGCGACGCCGACGCGTTCCCGGGCCGTACCGAGGCGTTCATCCCTGCGGCCCGGCAGCTGCTCGGTGACGACTTCGTGATCTACGTGGATGCCAACGGCTCGTATGGCGCCGAGCGCGGCATTGCCGTGGGCCACCTGCTCCAAGACTACGGCGTGGCCATGTACGAGGAGCCGTGCGTCTTTCAGGACTACGCGGGCACCAAAGCCGTGACCGAAGCGCTCACCATGGCCGTAGCCGGCGGCGAACAGGACTCCAGCCTGTGGACGTGGGAGCGCATGGTCGGCGAGCGCATCGTGGACATCGTGCAGCCCGACTTCATGTACAACGGCGGTTTCATCCGCTGCCTCAAGGTAGCTGCCATGGCCGAATCGGCGGGTATGGCCGTCACGCCGCACAGCCCCATCTGGGGGCCCGCCAGCGCCATCAAGGCGCAGTTTGCCAGCCTCGTGCCCAACACGGGCGCTTACCAAGAGCACCGTGCCCTCGCAGCGCCTGGCGACTGGTACACGCCGCACTTCCCCATCGGCGCCGATGGCACCATCGGGGTGCCTCGTGGACCAGGATGGGGCGTCACCTACGATCCTGACCTACTCCGCGATGCCCGCGTACTCTAGCGCCATCAATCGCAAACGCCGCAGCCGCTCAGTCAGCGTCGACGGAGGCGATGGCTCGGCGGAGCACATCGGCGGAATGCTTGAAGGCGGTGCGTTCAGCATCGGCGAAGTCGGGCACTAGCACCTGCTCGGCGCCGTGCGCACCCACGATGCTGGGCAGTGAGAGCGCGACATCGTACATGCCCATCGCGCCGTCCTGCACGCGTGACACGGTGAGGATCCGCCGCTCGCCACGGAGGATGCAGCGCAGCAGCGCAGCGGTCACAAGGCCGATGGCGTGGTTGGTGGCGCCCTTACGCTGGATGATCTCGTACGCGGCCGTGCGCACCTCGTCGGCCACACGCTTTTCGACTTCGGGACCCCAGCCGGGCCAGTTCCGCAGCCGCGTACCGCCAAGCATGGCGCTAGACCACAGCACCACTTCCGAGTCGCCATGCTCACCCACTACCTGCGCATGCACGGAGCGCGGCGCAACGTTCATCTCGCGCCCGAGCACCTGCCGCAGTCGTGCGGTGTCGAGCATGGTGCCCGTGCCGATGACGCGTTCCGGCGGCAAGCCGGAGGCGCCCTGAAAAACGGAAGTGAGCACATCGACAGGGTTCGACACGACCACCACGACGCCCTCATAGCCAACAAAGTGCTGCGCCAGGTCGCGGATGATGGAGGCGTTGTCGCGCAGCAGGTCGAGGCGCGACTCATCAGAGGTGCCGCCGCGCCCAGCGGCGATCACGACGGCGTTGGTCGCTCGCATGGCGTGGGGCGCTGCGCTGCGGACCGTAGCGGCAGGGTAGAACGATGAGCCGTGCGACAGGTCCATCGCCTCGCCCTCAGCCACGGCCTCGCGCTGGTCATACAGCAGCACTTCCTGGGCGATGCCGGAATGCAGCGTAGAGATGGCGACGCTCATCCCCACCCAGCCGGTGCCAATGATGCCTACAGAAACAGGTGACGGCATGCTCTCAAAAACATGATGTGAGACGGACATACCATTGCTACTCACAACGTACCGTGATGTGTTCATCCTAACACATTATCAATGTGTGAGGCATGCACTGCGTATGGGCAATGCTCCTCGCTAGGCGCCCCTTTAACTTTGCTCCGATTTGCGCTACTTTAGCTGCCCGTTCCTGCACGTCAACCCCGCCACAGCTATGTCTGCCTCCTTCTCGCGCCGCGCCGCGCTCAAAACCCTCGGCGGTAGTGCCCTACTCGCTGGCGTTGCACCGCTCTCGTCGGCACGTGCGGCGGCACCGCTACAGCTCAAGGGCAACATCAAGCACTCAGTGTGCAAGTGGTGCTACCCCAACGTGTCGATGGAGGAGCTGGCAAAAGCGGCCAAGGAGATGGGTATCGAGTCGATCGAGATTATCGGCCCGGAGGACTGGCCCATCGCGCAGAAGTACGGCCTCACCGTGGCCATGGCCTCGGGCGGCGGGAGTATCGCAGAGGGCTTCAACGATCCGGCTAACCACGCCACACTGATCGAGACCTACACGGACCTGATCCCGAAGGCGGGCAACGCGGGCTTGCCCAACGTAATTTGCTTCTCGGGCAACCGCAACGGCATGGACGACGAGGAAGGGCTCCAAAACTGCGTGGTCGCCCTGCAGAAGCTGATGCCGCTAGCCGAGCAGCATGGCGTGACGGTGGTGATGGAATTGCTCAACAGCAAGGTCAACCACCCGGACTACATGTGTGATACCACGCCGTGGGGCGTGGAACTGGTGAAGCAGGTGGGTTCGGAGCGATTCAAGCTGCTCTACGACATCTATCACATGCAGATCATGGAGGGCGATGTGATCCGCACCATCCGTGACAACCACGAGTACATCGCGCACTACCACACGGGCGGCAATCCTGGGCGTAACGAGATCGACGAGACACAGGAGCTCAACTACCCGGCTATCATGCGCGCCATCGTGGAGACGGGCTACACGGGCTACGTAGGGCAGGAGTTCATCCCCACGCGCGACCCGCTGACCTCGCTCCGCGAAGCCATCGAACTCTGCGACGTCTAAGTCCGGCGCGTCATCGGTTGAACCGCATGTCCCGACTCTTTGCCACATGGCTGACGGCCTTGCTGGCTGGCCTCGCTGTCGGTGGGGTGCAGGCGCAGGGTGACGCCGCCCCACGCTGGACGCTGGTAGCGCCCCAGCCCGGCCTCACCGCCGATCAGCCCGTGCTGCTTACGCTCCGCTGGGATGATGAGGCCATCACGCCCGATGCGTTTGACCTCCGTGTAGATGGCCGGAGCTACGCCGAGGACGTCCGCTGGACGCCGCCGTTTCTGACGTTGTGGCTTGGCTCGGGCTGGCCCGCTGGGACGTATCGGGTGGAGATCACGACCATCGCTGGGGGGCAAGAGGTGGAGGATGAGCTGACGTATACGCTGCTGCCTGACCCGACGGGTGCCGCGCCACGCCGCGTCCGTCCAAGGGCCGATGCGTTCACGTTTGGCGGGCGCGTGCGTGCGCAGAGCTACAACACGGCGCTCTCTGGCCAAGGCGCTGCCTTGCGGCAAGAGCCTGAGGGCACCCATCAGCTTGAGTTCGACGCCGAGGGGCGCTACAAGGGTATTCGCCTGCCTGTACAACTTTACCTCACCTCCGACGAGGACCAGCAGCTCTTTCAGCCCCGCAACCGGATCCGCGTGGGCTTCGAGTCCAAGTACGTGCGGCTCGGCGTGGGCGATGTCCAGCCCGCTTACAACGCGCTCATGCTGGACCGCAACCGCGTGCGCGGCGTGGCGGGTGAAGTCGGGGTGGGGTGGCTCGGCGTGCGTGCCACCACGGGCGTGCTGCGGCGTGGGCTAGAAACGCGCATCCAGGACATCCTGCTGGGCGACCAAGACGCCATCGTGCCCGAACGCCTTCTCACGGCGGCCCGCTTGCGGGTCGGGCGCGAGGACGCCACGCGCTGGACGGTTAGCTTGATGAAGGTGGGCGATGCCGTGACGCCGGGCGCAACGTACCAGGATACGCCCAAGGAAAACATCGTGGCCTCGTCGTCCATGCGGCTCAAGGTGCTGGAGCTGGCTCAGCTTGAAGGCACCGCCGCGTTCAGCCTCACCACCGACGACATCGCCCGCGGGCCCAGCAGTGCCATTGAGATTGACACCACGCTCGGCCTCAGCGTTCCGGTCGATCCGCTGGATTACGAGCGCTTCCTCGTCATCAACACCTCCACGTTCCCTGTCGAGTTCGACAACTTGACCTCGCTGGCGTGGCGCGTGCAGGGCCAGGTCAACCTGCCGCGGCATGTGCTGCGCGCCCAGATTGAGGACATCGGCGAGGCGTATGTGTCGCTGGCCAACCCATTCTTGCGCAGCGACCGCCGCGGCTGGGAGGTGAGCGATCAAATGAACGTGTTCGAGGGCCGTGTGCGTGGCCTGGTGCGCTACCGTACGATGACGGAGGGCTTTGCCAGCGACCGCACGACAGAGCGCTGGCAAGCCCAATACACCGTGGCGCCTATCCCCGGCGGGCCGCGCATCCTTGCGGGGTATCAGCTCCAGGAACGGGCCACGGAGGCGGCCAACCAGACCGCCCGCGATCGCACCACCTCGGTACGCCTAGGCGCGCTGCATGCCTTCACCACGGGCCGGGTGCAGCACTTCGTCAACGTATTCGCCCTCGACACCCGCCGCACCGACAACGTGCGGCCCGAGCGCGGCACCCACACGCAGCTGCTGCAGGCTGCGGTGACCGAGCGGATCGGCAGCCAATGGTCGGCACAGGGCCAGTACTTGTTGCTCACAGTGACCAGCGACGGCCTGGGCACGCTGCAGCGCAACCACACCTACGAGCTGGGCGGAGGCTATGCATTCGCTAGCCAGCCGCTCCAGTTGCGCATGCTCGGCCGCCTCACCGTGGGCGAAGAGACCGACCTCGCCGCCTCGTCTCGCCGCCCCGAGGTCAACCTCTTCAGCACGTACCAGGTGCAGCAGGACCTCAGCGTAGACCTACGCCTGGGGTGGGCCGCCTACCGCGAAGCTGACCTCGACAGCCGCCGCTACACGGAGACCTTCGCGCAACTGGGGCTGCGCTACCAGTTTGGTGCGCTACGCTGAATTTTTTCAGCGCCCTCATTTAAAGTCGCATGCACAGCACCGATACACCCTTCGTGGAAGCCATGCGGCAGCAACCGCATGGCACTTGATGCCTTA
>JBCDJT010000194.1:0-6794 GCA_038747545.1 Bacteroidota bacterium | reverse complement strand
GACGAGCGCGCGCCGCGCCGTCTCGGTATTGCCTGCCGCCATCAGGCCTGTGACGCTGTTGTACATGTCGCGCGTCCAGACGAGGTGGTAGCCGCCGATGTCGTCGTCGCTGCGCGCCTCGCCCCACGGGATGCTCATGGACGCGATGGTGGCGCCCTGGTACGTCTTGTCCTCGTGCGAGAGCAGCAGGCTCTGGCTGACGTGGTACAGCTCGCCGCCGTCGTGCGTGACGGCGTTGAGGTCTTCGAGCGAGCGGCACGCCCGGTGCCACTGCCGCACGAACCGCGCCTTCTGGTCCTCGAACGGCACATCCAGCGCCTGCATCAGCGTGGTGAGCGCGCTGTGCTCCGTGTCGCCGAAAGCAATGCCCATCGTAAACGTCCGGTCGTCGTCCAGCGCGGCGAGGTCGAGTTCGCCCGTCATGGCGAGATTGCCGTCGTCGGCGCGGTCGAACGTCCAATCCATCTGCCGATTGTCATTCAGGTCGGTCCAGCCGTCGCTCCTGCCCACGTAGCCGACGGAGGCCTTGGCAAACGGGACCGTCGCGGCTACGGCCATCCAGGTGTCTTCGCGATGGGCCAGCAGGATCGTCTGGCCGTTGATAGTGCGCACCTCGGCGTTGTTGTGGTAGCCACCCACGTTCAGGTGCGGCGCCATCAGCGCGTACAGGTGCAGCCCGTCCCAGTCGCCCTCCAGCGCCGTGTTGACGAGCACGGCGGGCTGGTGCGGCTCGGTGATGATCTCCTTGACGATGCGGTAGCGGCCGTCCTTGGCCTCGGAGGTGACGCGGTAGCCCAGCGTGTCGCGGTCGATAAGTTCAACGTGGTGCGTCAGGTCGCGCTTTTCTTCGTCGAAACGCTGCTGGCCGTCGGCGATGAGGTATTGGAAGTCCCGCGTCTGCGGGCGGTCGAGCGTGGGGTAGTAGATTTCGCTGACGATGCCGAGCGAGAGCGTGAACCAGACGCGACTAGACGCCGCGTAGGCCGTGCCGACGCCCGACTTGGCGCTGTACGTCCAGCGCGGTTCGATGCCGGGGTGGCCGAAGGCGGATGGGGACATGAGGAGGCGAGGAGGATGGGTTGACGAGATAACCGCATAGCCAATGCGCGAGACATACCACACGTTCACGCGCCTCGCACATCGTCACCTTCTCGCCCACTCCCCCATCTACTCCATTCGGGCGATACCCGGGGGCAGTCCATGGCGATACGTTTACGATGACCCTAACCATACATTCGCCTTCAGCTTCATGCGGTACCGTTCTCCCATCGGTTTCTTCGTGCTCCTCCTACTCGCGTCTCCGCTGGCAATGGCACAGGAGTGGCAGCCCGTCGGCCCCGGCTACTTCACGCCCTTGAGCTTTGCCGAGGGCGATGGCTTCACCTACCTGGCGGCGGCACGCGGCAGCGGCGCTAACATCACGGGCGGCCACGTCTACCGGAGCGCGGATGGCGGGCGCACCTGGACCAACATGACGGGCATCGACCCTTCGCGCCCGCTCGGCCCCAACATCACCGCGATGGCGGCTACCGATGGGCTGATCGTGGTCTCGGCGGTCTTGTCCTTCCGCGAGTCGGTGCTCTACACCTCGACCGATGCAGGCGTGACGTGGACGCAGCGCAACACCTTCCCGGAGGTCCGCGACGGCATCGACGCGCTCTACGCCATCACCCCCGACACCCTGCTGGCGTTCGGCGCGCCCGCGTCCAACCAGTCGAAATTCTACCTCTCTACTGACGGCGGTACAAACTGGACCATCCTGGACGAAGACTTCGGTGCCAGTGCGCAGCCGCCCGCACTGGTGGGACGCCGATTGATCATCCCTTGGCGGGAGACGTTCACGCGGCCCACGGGCGGCTTCGGCTTCAACCTGGGCGCGTACGTGAGCGACGACCTGGGCGCCACGTGGAACGGGCGGTACCACACCCAGAGCTTCAGCGCCGCCACGGTCGTTGATGCGAGCTGGGCCGACGGCGCGCGCTTCTACCAGTTTATGGGTGGCTTCAACAACCGCATCTTCCACTGGACCGATGACGGCGGCGTGACGTGGCAAAACGCAACCCCAGGCCTTGCCAGCATCCCAGATATGCAGACGCCGCAGCGCTTCGCGCAGCGCGACGGGCGGCTCGCCGTCCAAGGCTTCCAGCGCTCGCGCCCCAACCCTGCGGGGGGCACAGAGATCGTGGACAACTACGTGATGGCCGCCTCACCCGACGCGGGCGCAACCTGGACGATGGGCGATGCCGACGATACCATCCAGCGCAGTGCGGACGGCAACCCACTCGGCATCGGAGGCCTGTTGTACGCCACCTCGACGGGCTTCGTGTTCACGCACAACGTGGGCAGCACGCTGGGTACGGGCATCTACTTCAGCGAAGATGGCCTCGACTGGGTGCCCGCACGCGGCGTGGAAGGGTTTTACAGCCAGTTGGGGCACACCGTGGTCTTCAACGGCGCCATCCACACGCTGGAGAACGGCGGCAGCGCCAACGGCGGTGGCTTCTACCGCTCCACGACGGGCGACGGCTGGCGCTACCTCAGCCACTTCGGCTCGGGTCCAGGAGGCGCGGAAGGCTGTGCTGACAGCGGCGCGTTCGGCACGGCGGCTGCGCTCGACTCGGTCATCGTTGCGGTCTGCGAGGATGGCAAGGTCCTCCGCAGCGGCGACGGCATCTCGTTCCGTGAGGTCGGCGCAGCGCCTACCCGCGCACCGCGGCGCCTCGAAGCGGACAACGGCGTGCTGTACCTGATGGACTGGCAGTCCAGCCTGGGCGACACGGGCGGCCAGCGCGCCACAGTCTACACCTCCGCCGATGCGGGCGAAACGTGGGAGACGCGCGCGAACAGCTTACGCCTCCTCTCCCGCCCCAGCGTCGTCAACGGGCGCATGATCTTCATTGAGACGGGCTTCAGCGGCAGCATCGCCTCGTATAGCACCGACGGCGGGGCCACGTTCAGCACCTACCAGCTGCCCGAAGGCAACACCCTTGTGGGCGCCACCGCCACTGCCGATGCGTTCTTCGTGAGCGGCGTAAACAAGTCCCGCTTCTTCGCCTCGCAAGGCTTCTACCGCAGCCGCGACGACGGCCAGACGTGGGACGACCTCCTCGCCAGCGGCACCCTCGCCGATGCGCCCGCCTCGCTCCACACCATCGGCCCCGACCGCAACACACTCGTCGCCGTGTTCACCGACAGCGTGGGCGTCTCGGTGGATGGCGGCGAAACGTGGCGGAGCTTGGCGGCGGGCTGGCCCACGCAGCGTAACTCTGCCGAGCGCCAGGGCGAGGACGCCTTTGTCTTTGGCAGCCACCTGTACGTGCAGGTCTTCGGCGGCGAGCTGTGGCGCGCACCGCTCTCGGCCTTCGGTGACATCGTGGTAGCCAACGAAACCGAAGCGCCGCAGACCACGCTGACGCTCGACGCGTGGCCGAACCCCGCGGCTGCACAGGCGCAGGTCCGCTTCGGCGCCTCGCACGCGGCGCACGCCACCCTGGAGGTGTTCGATCTGCTGGGCCGCCGCGTCGCTGCGCTACATGACGGTGTGCTTACTGGCGGCGCACATCAGCGCGTCCTCGATACGGACACGTGGTCGCCGGGCGTCTACCTCATCCGCCTGCACACCCAACAGGGCGAGACGGTCACCCGGCGGCTTACCGTGGTGCGCTAGCAACTGTACTCTCCATCAAACCTGCAACGTCGGGCGCGCAACCTGCCCAGGAGGCTCGGGTTGGAAGGGCTTCTTTTGGCTACCTCCACCTACTCCCTGCTGTTTGGTATGACGCACGATATCTGGTTCAACGGCGAACTCGTCCCCTACGAAAAGGCGACCATCCACGTCCTCTCGCACGTTGTGCATTACGGCTCGTCCGTGTTTGAAGGCATCCGCTGCTACCAGACCGAGCAGGGCTCGGCCGTCTTCCGCCTGCCGGAGCACATGCGCCGCCTCGTGGACTCGGCCAAGATCCACCGGATGACGATCCCGTACGACCAGCCTACGCTGGAAGACGCCGTGGTCAAGACGATCAGCAACAGCGGACTGGAGTCGTGCTACATCCGCCCGGTCGTGTTTCGCGGGATGGGCTCGATGGGTGTGAACCCGCTCAAGAACCATGTGGAGACTGTGATTGCGGTGTGGGAGTGGGGCGCGTACCTCGGCCCTGAAGCGCTAGCCAGCGGCGTGGATGTGCAGGTAGCCTCGTGGAGCCGCATGGCGCCCAACACCATGCCGTCGCTGGCGAAGGCGGGCGGCAACTACCTCAACGCCTCACTCGTGAAGATGGACGCCGTACTGAACGGCTTCACGGAGGGCATCATGCTCAACGTGAATGGCTACCTGGCCGAAGGCAGCGGTGAGAACCTGTTCATCATCCGCGACGGCAAAATCTACACGCCGCAGAGCAGCCTCTCTATCCTGCCCGGCATCACCCGCGACGCCGTGATGACGCTCGCCCGCGACAAGGGCTATGAAGTCGTCGAGGCCGCCGTCCCCCGCGAAGCCCTCTATCTCGCCGACGAGCTTTTCTTCACCGGCACCGCCGCCGAGATCACGCCCATCCGCTCGGTCGACCATCACGTCATCGGCAACGGCCAGCGCGGCCCCATCACGCACGAGTTGCAAGAAGCCTTCTTCGACATCATCCACAAGGGCAACGACCCGTACGGCTGGCTCACGCCTGTGCCTGCGAGCGTGGAGGCCTAGGCCACACGGCGGTGTCACAGTTTGAGTTGCACGCCCAGATATAGTGTGGGTTTGCCGCTGAGCTGATACTCCACATCTCCATCAATCTGAGCTTGCCCGGTCACACGGTCGCCCACGCTCAGTTTGTCGAGCTGCTGCTTCCACGAAAACAAGACGCCTCCAGAGAGCGAAGCCTCGCGCTTGCCAAGAAGGCGCAAGCCGACACCAGCCAAAAAGCTTGGACGCCGTTGCGCAGCGCTAATGCCCAGTTGGATCATAGGGTGGGCAATATCATTGCGGTAGCCTGTACGCACGACAAGGTTTAACAGTCCAGATGGAGCCACCAGTTGGTCCTCCATGGTTTCGGCAACTTTTAATACCGTCGCCCCTGACTCATCAGTGCCCGTTTCAACTTGGTATACAGGATACGCCAAGTTAGGGGTAAGGATGGCTCCTGCTGCAAACTCAAAATTGAGCAACCGTCGCTCGCGGACCCGGAAGGCAACGGTTGTAGGTTTCCCTTCTACTACCTTGAGTTCGCCATCCTCGATAGAAGCCGTCCGTGGGGTAATGGTTACCGTCACATCTTGAATCTTCCCACGCATCTCAGCGCTGTCACCTATCCGCATGAACGGTGCTGTGTGGCTGCCAGAGGCATCCATCCGACCGAGTTCATCAACTACTTTCTTTAAACTTTTCGCAAGGGCCTGCCGTGTAGCCAGTACACTTCTTCCCGAAGCAACTAGATTATCTGTAAGGCTCTTTGTGTAGGCCCGGAAAGCATTGCATTCTGACGGGAGTGTGTGTGCCGAGCCAGAGCTGCCTTCCTGGGCGCGCTGCGCCTCTTGCGAGCGCGGCGCTTGCGACGAGCGTGTAGGGCCTGAAGGCGTGCTATCTCTCTTGGGAGGGTCACCTTTCCATCTCACTTGGTCTGCCACCACTGCCAGCTTATCGAGGCTCTCTGCAAACTCTTTGTTAGCACTAACCATAGCAGTATGCTGGGCTAGCAAGGCGCTTTTTTGCTGCTCGAATGCGGAGAAACTGGTCAGCTCGCGCATCGTCTTGAGTACGCTCTTAGATACATCATCGTAGGTCTGCGCATTATCACCACTTCCGATGACTTTCCCATACCCTTTCTCAACGTTCGCGATTGCTTCATCCAACGCTAGCAACAGCGACTCACCCGTATCACATGCCGTCGTCATAATGCCGTCTTCGGTAGCCGCTATCTCCGTTAGCCTTAGCCGCCAAGCTGCCGACATGGGTGATGCGTACGTTTGAGATACCGAATTTTTGCCTGTAGCAGCTGTCAAGACTGTCGGCTGGCCTCCCGACTTATTTTGCACAAGCGAGGGCCCCTCTATGCTCACAGTTCCGCCGACGAGTGCTGTAAGACTTGCCAACGAAGTCAGGAATTCATCGGCAGCACTGTACACGGGGTCACTGGCGACTTTAGACGAGCTAGCGAGACTAAACTTTAGTGGGTTGACGAAGCCAGCGCGGATGCTGAAGTTAGCATCACGCGCCAGTAGTGTGGGCCGTCCTGTCAGCAGTACCGTGTCATCCGTATCGTCTACGGCATAGCGCACTGTCACCTTCCCTTGGGCGTTGGTGCGGATGTCCAGGTAGATGTATTTGCTGAAGGCCTCGCTGCGCAGAAGCTCGCTCATTCCTCCTACGGCTTGTCCTGCTGCCGACGTCTGGGCATAGCATATTGACGGAGGCATCACTGCGGCGCCTAAAGCTAGAGCCAACCACAGCCTGTAGTTTTTCACCATGATGGGGGGACTTGGATGTAGAGTGTGCGTCTACACGATAGGCATTGCGTATGACAAGTGCTATCACGCGCCTACGCTATTTCTGCTCTCAAAGAGCCGTTGCCTGCGTGACCTTCAGGAGGCATAGATTCTCGGCATCACCCACTCGCAACGGCTCTGCACATGCCTACTACCGACTGGTTTCCTCCCGTACTGACCACTTAGATCCGCGCGGTGACAGCCCTGATTGCTACCAAAACTCGCTCGTCGAGTGATCCACTGACGTTGGCGTGTGGCAACTGCCACTCGCGCAGCAACGCTTCGAACTGCGGTTGGAGGGCGGCGCGGGCTTCGGGGCT
>JBCDJT010000193.1:0-6828 GCA_038747545.1 Bacteroidota bacterium | reverse complement strand
CCGATACGTCGTTTGTGACCACGTAATCCGTGTCGCCTGTGGAGGAGACCAGCCGGAACAAGCGCACTTGATGCCCTCGTGGCATCTTCTTGAGATGAACCAGTCTGCCCTGCTGAAGCTCAGCCTCGTTCCAAACCAACTCACTCACGGCTTGGTAGCCTGTTTCCCGCGACAGGCTCACCTGCCGGTTCGAGCGGATGGGGCAGTAGTAGAGCTTGCCCAGCGCCTCTAGTTGTTTCCAGAGCTTCATCGTCGCATACCACGTATCCATTAGCACCGTCGTAAAAGCTAGCTGCTTGCTATGCACGGTGTGCATGAGCATATCGTGGACGTGCGCATGCTTGCTTTTGCCGTCCGTCTCGGGATCGAAGAGGCGATAGTCAATCAGCCAGAAGCGCTCGGAGTCGGGATTAACATAGACGCAAGTGACGAGGCCAATGCCTTCGATGACGCCTTTGGCGGCTCCGCTGTACTGGCGTCGCGCCAGGTCGATGTGCTTCGAGTAGCGTTTGTCGAGCACAGTGTCGTCGAAGATGAGGTAGCCGCCCTCGTGGGCCTCGATCTCGTCTTTGACGTTGTCCCAGACGAGTCGTGGGGTGAGTTTGTCGCTGCTCATGAAGCGGTTGATAGCGTCATGCGAGAGCGAGTCGTGGTGATCGGCGAAGTAGGTGAGCGTGTAGTTGCGCTGTGCAGCCAGTAGGAACTGGGCGTAATCGAGTCGGGTCATGATGGACACCGAGAAGGTTCAGATTAGGCTAGTATACGGCCTCCGTGCGTAAGTCCTGCCGCTGACAGAAATAGCGGAGACGAAGCTGTTCAGCCCGGTGCCAAGCGAGTGCCATTGCGAGCCGTCCCAACGAGCGATGTAGTCAGCCTTGCTATTACCGCCTGCATCGGAAAACGAGCCCCCCACATATACGTCGGAGCCACGGACAGCGATAGCACTTACGGAGCCATTCAATCCGTCTCCTGTCGTACTCGATGCCTTACCTCTCCACCGAGCAACGTAGTCGCCATTGGTGTCGCCGTTGGCATCGGTGAAGTGACCGCCGATGTAGATATTCCAGTCGCCTGCTCCGCCCGTGCCAATCGCTTTGACGGAGCCATTAAGTCCTCCGACTCCGTCGAGGGGTAGCCATTGCGAGCCGTTCCATCGGGCGATATGGTCGCCATTGCTGAAGCCGCCCGCGTTGGTGAATCCGCCCCCCGCATATACGTCGGACCCACTGACCGCTAGGCTTGAGACCACACTTCCCAGTCCTGATCCCAGCGGGTGCCAGTTGGAGCCGTCCCACCGGGCGACATGGTCGGCGCTGCTGTTGCCACCCGCGTTGGTGAAGAAGCCGCCCGCGTACACGCTTGATCCGCTGATGGCGATGGCGAAGACGAAGCTGCCAAGTCCGGTGCCGAGGGGTTGCCACTGGGAGCCATCCCAGCGTGCAATGAAGTCGCCGTTGGCGTTGCCGCCTGCATCTGTGAACGATCCGCCTGCGTATACGTCGTTGCCACTAACCGCAATGGTGTTGACGCCGTTGTTCAGTGGGGTGCTGCCTAGCGCTTTCCAGGTAGAACCGTCCCACTCGGCGATGTAGTCGGCGTTGGCGTTGCCGCCCGCATCGGTGAAAACGCCCCCTACGTACACGCTTGATCCGCTAAGGGCGAGGGCCCGCACGGCGTGGTTGAGGCCTGAGCCGAGAGGGTGCCAGTTGGAGCCATCCCATCGGGCGATGAAGTCGGCGCTGCTGTTGCCGCCCGCATCGGTGAAGTCGCCCCCTACATACAGATCTGTGCCATCCACCACAATGGCGTGAACATCGCCATTGAGTGGTGTTGTGCCCAGCGGGTTCCACCGAGAGCCGTTCCATCGGGCGATGAAGTCGGCGCTGCTGTTGCCGCCTGCGTCGGTGAAGGTGCCGCCTACGTATACGTTGCTGCCGTCCACGGCGACCGCATATACCGGGTTGGTCAGCGGGTTTTGGCCCAGCGCTGCCCAGTTAGAACCGTTCCATTGGGCGATGTGGTCGGTTGTGCTCTCGCCGTCAGCGTCGGTAAAGTTTCCGCCTACGTACACGTTGTTGCCATCCACGGCGACCGCATACGCTGCGTTGTTCACCCCACTCGCCAGCGAACTCCAGGCCGACCCATCCCACTTGGCGATGCGGTTAGCGGTGTTGCCCCCAGCGCTGGTGAAGAACCCTACGGCATACACGGCTGAGCCGTCCACGACTACGCTCATGGTGAGCGAGTTCAAGCCCGTACCGAGTTTGTGTACGGTAGACGTGGTGCTGTTCCAGCGAACAATGTGGTTCACATCACGCGTGCTTCCCGCGTCTAAAAACTCGCCCACGAGGTACACATCCGATCCGCTGACGGCGATGTCGCGTACGGCATCGCCTGGAAACAAGGAGGGTACGCCGCTCCAGGCTTGGGTGGTTAGATTCCACTGCCCGATGTGATCGGCGGCGAAGTGACCGCCTGCGTTTGAAAAGTAGCCGCCTACGTATAGGGTGCTTCCGCTCAGGGCAAGGGCGTAGACCGTGCCGTTGTTTACGCCTGAGCCCAGGGGACTCCACGCGGTGCCCGTCCACTTGGCAATGCGGTCGGCGTTGGTGTTGCCGCCTGCATCGGTGAAGCGGCCCGCCACATAGACGTCGCTGCCGCTGATGACGATGTCGTGTACGGTATGATTTAGGCCCGAGCCTAGGGGACTCCACGCCGAGCCATCCCACCGAGCGATGTGGTCGGCGCTGCTGTTGCCCCCGGCATCGGTGAAGAAGCCGCCTACGTAGACGTTGCTGCCGCTAACGGCGATGGCGTACACCGTGCCGTTGCCAATACCGGTACCCAGGGAGCGCCACTTGGCACCGTCCCATCGGGCGATGCGGTCGGCGTCGGTGCTGCCGCCCGCATCGGTGAAGTCGCCGCCTACGTACACGTCGCTGCCGTCAACGGCGATGGCGTACACCGCTGCATTGAGCCCGTTTTCTTCGACGGTCAAGGGCGCTTGCCAACTGTACTCGTCATTTACGGTGCTAGAGGCCGTCGCGGCACCTGCGGCAGCGTGCTGACTCTCCGGTGCAGCGGTGAATCGAGGCGCGCCTGTGGCATCGTAACTCATGCGGAAGCCGCGCCCGGAGAAGCTGCCCGAGACGCCAGGCTGGATGCGTCCCTCAGCATCGAGCACACCGCCGATAGAAGGCTGGTTGTCCGCTTCAGCAGTGGCTGGGCGAGCAAGCGCATCGGCAGCCGTGTCGGTACCCTGTAGCGTCGGTGAACTGGATACGCGAAGGGGTTCGAGCGCCGCGTGCGGCTTAAGCGCCGCCGCTCCAGGCGTAGCGCTTGCAACAGCGAGCACAGTCAGCACAATGAGCACGAGCATTCGCCCAACTGAGCGGGGTAGTCGCGTGGAACAGACCGCGCGAAGCGGAAACAGCGTGGGAATAATCATAGCAGGGGAGTGGGAAAAAACAGTCGTTAGGCAACAGCGAGGACGAATCGGCTTCCCTTGAAAGCCTGCATCGCGCCCAGACAAAACCGCAATGAGGCGTTTATCAAAGAATATGCCACCTCGCTGGCGCGCCGCTTCCCGACGGGGCCGCACAGATTGCGTCGGGGTTTACCATCCTGAGCGATGCCAAGGCATCGCCCCGGTTTTGGATCTTGCTCAGCCTTGAGGGAACCGATCAGCGTGCCGCACCTCTGCTCTCATCAGATCATCTTGGTCACGTTTAGTTGGCAACTCGCTCGCGATTATGTGCGTTGTATGTGGCTGATCTTTCCGACCCCCACTTCGCTTCATGCCTGAGACCCCCACCGCCGAGGTCGCGTCGGCGCGCGCGCTGGCTAAGGACCACATCGTTATCCGCGGCGCCCGCGTCCACAACCTCAAGAACATCGACCTGGACCTGCCGCGCAATCGGCTGATTGTGTTCACGGGTCCGTCGGGGTCGGGCAAGAGCAGCCTCGCGTTCGACACCATCTATGCCGAGGGGCAGCGGCGCTATGTGGAGAGCCTGAGCGCCTACGCGCGGCAGTTCCTAGAGCGCATGGACAAGCCCGATGCCGACCTCATCAGCGGCTTGGCGCCTGCGATGGCCATCGAGCAGAAGACGACGAGCAAGAATCCGCGCTCTACGGTGGCCACGCAGACGGAGATCTACGACCACCTGCGGCTGCTCTACGCCCGCATCGGCACCACGATCTCGCCCGTCAGTGGCGAGGCGGTGACGAAGGACTCGCCGCGCTCGGTGGCGCAGGAGCTGGCCGAGACGCTGGAGGACGGCACGCGCTTCTACCTGTGCTTCCCGCTCCCATCCCGCAAGAAGATCAAGACGCAGCAAGAGCTGGAGGTGCTGCGGCAGCGCGGCTTCTTCCGGCTGCTGGTGCTGCCCACGGCCAAGGGCATCGAGAAGGGCAAGGCGGAGGAGATCATCGACCTCAACACCACGCCGCCGGAGCAGGTGAAGACGAGCAAGACGCGGCTGCTGGTGCTGGTGGACCGCCTGGCGCTCAAGCGCGGCGACGAGGCCAGCCAGTCGCGCATCGCCGACTCGGTGGAGCAGGCGTTTCGCGAGGGCGGCGGGCGCGCCATCGTCATCCCGCGTGGCAAGCCCGGCGAGCCACAGCACTTCAGCCAGTTCTTCGAGCGGGACGGCATGACGTTCGTTGAGCCCACGCCGCACCTGTTCTCGTTCAACAGCCCGCTCGGCGCCTGCCCCACCTGCCAGGGCTTTGGCCGCGTGCCCGGCATCGACCCCGACTTGGTGGTGCCCAACCCGATGCTGTCGATCCGCCAGGGCGCGCTGGCGCCGTTCCGCACCGAGCAGTGGTCCACGCACTTCCGCGACCTCATCCGCGTGGCCATGCAGGAGCGGATGAACATCGACAAGCCGTACGACGAGCTGACTGAGGACGAGCTGAAGCTGATCTGGGACGGCAAGGGCGACTACATCGGCGTACACGGCTTCTTTAAGCTGCTGCAGAAGCAGAACTACAAGATGCACTACCGCATCTTCTACGCCCGCTTCCGGGGTTACTCGCGCTGCCCGGACTGCCACGGCTACCGCCTGCGGCCCGAGGCGCTGTACGTGAAGGTGGGCGGGCTGCACATCGGCGAGGTGAGCGAGCTGACCACGCAGGACGCGCTGGCGTTCTTCCACAACCTGAAGCTGACGCCGTATCAGCAGAGCGTGGCGGGGCGCGTCTACGACGAGATCTGCAAGCGGCTGCGCTACCTCGTGGAGGTCGGGCTGGACTACCTCACGCTCGACCGCCTCAGCATGACACTCTCCGGCGGCGAGAGCCAGCGCATCAACCTCGCCACGTCGCTGGGCTCGGCGCTCGTCGGCTCGCTGTACGTGCTCGACGAGCCGAGCATCGGCCTGCACCCGCGCGACACGGATCGGCTGATCCAGATTCTGGAGCACATGCGCGACATCGGCAACACGGTGCTCGTAGTGGAGCACGAGGCCGAGATGATGCGCCGTGCCGATCAGATCGTGGACATCGGCCCGGGCTCGGGGCAGTTCGGCGGCGAGATCGTCTTCCAAGGCCCCTACGATGCCGTACTCACCGACGGCGACTCGCTCACCGGCGCCTACCTGAGCGGGCGCAAGGAGATCGAGGTGCCGGCAGCGCGCCGCGAGATCGACGACGAGTACGCGCTGGTGGTGCAGAACGCGCGGCAGCACAACCTGAAGCGCCTCACGGCCACGTTCCCGCTCGGCGTCATCACCTGCGTCACGGGCGTCAGCGGCTCCGGCAAGTCCACACTCGTCAACGGCACACTCTACCAAGCGCTCAAGCGCCTCAAGGGCGACCACGATGCCGACCAGAAGGTAGGCGCGCACGACGCCATACTCGGGCACGTGCTGGTGGATCAGGTGGAGATGGTGGACCAGAGCCCCATCGGCCGCACCCCCCGCTCCAACCCGATCACCTATATCAAGGCGTTCGACGACATCCGCAAGCTGTTCGCGGGCACACACCTGGCGCAGGTGCGCGGCTACAAGCCCGGCTACTTCTCGTTCAACGTGCCCGGCGGGCGCTGCGAGGTGTGCCAGGGCGAGGGCGTCGTGCAGATCGAGATGCAGTTCCTGGCCGACCTCTTCCTGGAGTGCGAGGCGTGCAAAGGCAAGCGCTACAAGAAGGACGTGCTGGAGGTCAAGTACCACGGCAAGAACATCCACGACGTGCTCAGCATGACCGTGGACGAAGCGGTGGACTTCTTCAGCGATGTGAAGTCGGTAGCGCGCAAGATGCAGGTGCTGCACGACATCGGCCTCGGCTACCTGACGCTGGGGCAGCCGTCCAACACGCTCTCCGGCGGCGAGGCGCAGCGCATCAAGCTGGCGGCGCACCTGGGCAAGCGCACCAAGGAGCACACGCTCTACCTCTTCGACGAGCCCACCACCGGCCTCCACTTCGACGACATCCGCAAGCTGCTCGCCGCCTTCAACCGCCTTGTGGAGCAAGGCCACTCCGTCATCCTGATCGAGCACAACCTCGACGTTATCAAAAGCTCGGATTGGGTCATCGACCTCGGCCCGGAAGGCGGCATCAAGGGCGGCTTCATCGTAGCCGAAGGCACACCTGAGGATTTGGCCGCCAACCCGGACAGCGTGACGGGGCGGTTCTTGAAGGACTTGCTGTAATCCACACTGCCCCCTAATTCCGAACTTTCAAAGCATGTCATCCCGAAGGCTATGACATTGTCAAGCCTCTGCGGCCTGCAGTAAGCGCGGCTGCACCGAACGATACGACGCATCGTACGCCCGCTCGTGCAACAGCATACTGCACAACACACGCAGCAGCTTGTTCGCCACGTTG
>JBCDJT010000192.1:0-6872 GCA_038747545.1 Bacteroidota bacterium | reverse complement strand
GGCTTCGAGAGCGCTCAACCCACCATGTGGACCGTCAGTTTGGAGGGCATGGCGCCTACGTTCACCGCTGATCTCTGCATGGCACTCACGGGCGATGAAGCAGATCCTGGCGCTTTGGTGATGCTCAAGCGCGAAGATCGTTCTCAGCCGTGGGGCCTCGTCCCGTCGGAATTGCGCCCAGATACCGTGTCTCCTACGCAGCTGTGCGCGCTGCAGGTGACCAGCTTCAGCGACTTCACCATCGGTCAGCCGGCCACGCCGCTGCCTGTTGAACTCGTCGCGTTTACGGCACGGGCAGATGGCCGTGCCACCGTGTTGGGGTGGTCTACCGCGAGCGAGACCAACAACGCGGGCTTCGAAGTGGAGCAACAAGCTGGCGGCCAGAGCGGATGGGAAACGATCGCCTTTGTGGACGGCAAAGGCACCACGCTTCAGGAGCAGCACTACACCTACCGCGCCGATGAGCTCACACCGGGCGCCCATCGCTTCCGCCTCAAGCAGATTGACTACGATGGCGCGTTTGAATACAGTCCTGTTGTGGAGGTCGCGATTGAGCTTCTCGGGACCCACCTGCTCTCAGCTGCCCACCCGAACCCGTTCCGCCACGAAGTCCAGTTTGACGTAGCCGTGCCGGTCACACAAGGCGTGACGATTGACCTCTACAACGTGCTTGGTCAGCGTGTACGCCGCGTATTCGACGGCGTGTTGACTTCGGGCACCACGCAGCGCTTCCGTCTGACAGGCCACCGCTTGCCTGCTGGCACCTACGTGGTCAGGGCACAGGGCGGCTACTTCATGGCTACCCAACCGATCGTACGAGTGGATTGATACAGGCAACAGCTGACCCACGAGCTGAACGCTCCCAGGGGCTGCTGCTGAGGGGTCATGCGAGGTTAGCACGCAGATGAGCGGCCCACCACGCTGGGCCTGTCTGCTGCAGCATGAGCGTCACACAAGGGAGCCCGTCAGGAGGTAAGCGCAGAGGCACGAGGTAGATAGGGCTGACGTTCGGCCTTCGTTTCGTGTATGACAGATTGACGAAGTCCGTCACATGACAGGATCATTCGTCTGGCGCTCGCCGTAGGGAAATCGACATTTCGGAAGCCCTTTTTTGCTCCGTATTGCGAGCTAACGTTCCCTTTCTGTCCGGCTTCTGAAGCACGACGATCATTGCTTTATACATAGAGGATTTTGATGGATAACTCCGAGCTGGAGACCGAAGACGCGCCGGTCTCGGCCTATGAAGCTGCTGCGGCTGAAGGCGTCGATCCCCGCTGCATCCCACAGCGTCTCGAGAGCGAAGCGCCCATCGGCGATGCCATTCCCTACCCCGACTACTCTGCCGAAGACCATGCCGTGTGGGGCGACTTGTACCGCCGCCAGATGGCGATGATGCCCGGCCGGGCCTGTGCCGCCTCGATGCGCGGCTTCGAGGTGCTTAACCTCACGCCCGACCGCCTGCCACCGCTTAGCGAACTCAGCCGTCGCCTGGAGGCGGCCACGGGCTGGCGTGTGGCGCGCATCCCCGGCCTGCTGCACGAGCGCGACTTCTTCACGCTGCTGGCCAACCGCACCTTCCCGTCCACCGACTACATCCGCGGCCGCCACGAGATCGACTACACGCCCGCTCCAGACTGCTTCCACGACATGTTCGGCCATATGCCGATGCTCACCCAGCCCGACGTGGCTGACTTCTATCAGCAGTTCGGCCAAGCTGCGCTCCAGGCTGAGGGCAGTGATCGCCTGCGCCTGGAGCGGTTTCACTGGTTCACCATCGAGTTCGGGCTGATCCAAGAGGACGGCGAGCAGCGCTTCTTTGGCGCGGGCATTCAATCGTCGAAGAACGAGATTGAGCACGCGCTCTCTGACAAGGTGACCGTGCTGCCGTTCGATGCCGAGCGCATCGTGGAACAGGACTACGACGTGTGGCACCTGCAAAACGTGCTCTTTGAGCTGCGCGACTTCAGCCAACTTGTGGAGGGCTTCACGGCGTGGGCCGGAAGCCGAAACTTGCTCGGATGAGCCCTGCACCGGATACCGGAAGCCAACGCCTCAGCGCCCGCGTCTCCGGCCGGGTGCAGGGCGTTGGCTTCCGCCATTTTACGCGTGCCACGGCCCGCCGACTCGGCCTCACCGGTTGGGTGCGCAACGAGCCCGATGGCAGCGTGTATCTCATCGCCGAAGGGCCCAAGGCGCAGCTGGATACGCTACTGGAGCGGCTGCACACGGGCCCGTCCATGAGCCGCGTGCAGCACGTGCAGGCGCACTGGGCGGAGGCGGGCGGCACGTTTTCGCGCTTCGACGTGCGCCATTTCTGAGGCGGCTGTTCGTACCTTGGGGCGCCTCCTCTCACCTGTTGGCTGCTTCGGATGACCTTCGACTCGCTGCGCACCTATTGCCTCGCCAAACCTGGCGCCACCGAGGACTGTCCGTTTGGGCCTGACGTCTTGGTCTTTCGCGTGATGGGCAAGATGTTCGCGCTCACCAACATCGAGAAGCTGCCCACCACGGTCAACCTGAAGTGCGACCCCGAGCGTGCGCTAGAGCTGCGCGCCACCTACGAAGCCGTGCAACCCGGCTACCACATGAACAAGAACCACTGGAACACCATCGCCATCCGCAGCGACCTGCCAGACGAGGAGATTCGCGAGCTGATCGACCACTCCTATGCACTTGTGGCAAAGTCGCTCAAACGGGCACAGCGCGACGCGCTAGCCACCCTCGGCGCGAGGGCATAAGAGAGAAGCTGCATCGTCAGTCCCAGTTCTGCTGGGCCTCCAGCACATGCTGCAGCAAGTCATCTGTGGCTTCCCGCATGACGTCTCGCAACTGCTCCATGTCGGCGCGGCCGTAGGACATGGCGTATAAGGCATCGAACGCAGCGCGGTTGGCGAAGAACTGGTTGGCGTCAAAGGGAAACGGATTGCGGCGCGGCGCGGGCGGCACAATCCACTCCCAGTCATCCGGTGTGATCTCGATCTTCTCGCCTGCAGCATCTTCGGCGCGGTTAATCAGGGCGTCGAAGATGCCCGCCTGATCGATGTGGCGATCCAACGCTTCAGCGGCATCACGCCAGCGGTTCTCGGCGTCAAGATGAGCCGCTTTCAGGCCGCGCATCTCTTCTACGTAGAGGGCGATAGTGGCGCGGAGGTCGTCGTGGCGAATCAAGCGCAGGTCGCCCGTCGCGATGAGCGCTTCAGCCGTCCCGAGCGGAGGCTGTGGCGTGCTCACATGGATCGCCTCGTCCAGCAGGAGCATCAACGTGTCCCCCGAAGGCGGGTTGATCTCGTAAAACGACCGCACCAGCTGGTACGTGGCCTTCCGTCCGTCTACATCGACCTCATCTTCGGCATCCAAGACCAGCAGGGTCGCCTTCGCTTCGTCCGCAAGCTGTGCCAAATACCCTTGCTCCTTTGCGCGGTCGGCGCGGGCGTTGCCCCAGGCCGTGATCTGGAACCCGATGACGATGCCCAGCACCACGATGACAAACTGCACCAGGCTGGCAAACCAGTTCTGCTGCTGGACAGCCCCCAGCACTTGCCGCATCCGAGGCGATACGTCGGGAGCCTCGGCGGAGTCAGGCTGGGGCTGTACAGCAGGCTCGGTTGTGCCATCGCCCGGATGGGGCGGATCTTCAGGATGCGGGGCGTCAGACATGGAGCAGGGCGTTGGTAGCGTGATCACCTCGCCAACATGGGAGAGATCACGAGGTAAGAAACGCCGTCCTCAAAAACAAATGGGCAAACGCCCGGTCCATGCCTTGACGTTCACCCACTGCTTGGTATCGCCAGCAGGAATCGAACCTGCATCTAGAGCTTAGGAGGCACTTGTTCTATCCATTGAACTATGGCGACATGCAACATCGCGGCGAACGCGGTCGTGCGAGGGGAGTTCGCCCCGCTGTCGTATGCCTCCGTATCTGTCGCTTCCGATGAAAACACTCGCGCTGCCCGTTCTTGCTCTCTTTCTCACCATCGGCTGTGAATCGCCATCGGAGGACTTTGATGTCACGGTTGATGCAGGCGCCAGCGACCGCTTGGGCACGTGGGTGTCGTTTCCGATGCCGGACGGTGCGGCATCGAGCGTCTACGTGGCCCAGGGGAGCGACGGCTCGTTTCAGGTGGCCGAGCGCGACGGCAGCGGCCTGGGCTGGCTCCTCGTCGACACGCTACGGGCAGGGGAGAGGGTAACGTACAGCCTTAGCCCGGCCTCGGAGGAGATCGCGATGATGGGCGATCCCGATGTGGTGCTGGACGAGGCCGACGGCAGCTACGCGCTCACTGTGCAGCGCCGTCCACTGCTGACGTACCACGAGGCGCCGCGTCCACTGCCCGAAGGGCTCGACCCAGCCTACCAGCGCGGCGGCTACATCTATCCGCTGGTCAGCCCCAGCGGCATTCGCATCACGGAAGATCACCCGGAGAGCCATCCCCACCAGCACAGCCTGTGGTTTGCCTGGACGCGCACCGCTTTCCAAGACGGCACGCCGGACTTCTGGAACCTGCTCAGTCGCACCGCCACCGTCGTTCCGCAAGGCGTGGACTCCACGTGGTCGGGGCTGGCGCAGGGTGGCTTCAAGGCGCGGCACACGCACGTGGTCCTTGATGGCGAGGCGCAAGAGCCCGTCCTCGACGAGCAGTGGCGCGTGCAGGCGTACAACACCTTGCGGCAAGGCCACCACACCGTGGACCTCGGCGTAACCCAGCGCAACATCGCCGCCGACACGCTGCTGCTACGAGAGCATCACTATGGTGGCCTCGGGCTGCGGGGGCGCAGCGAGTGGTCGGCCGCCGATGATTTCATCGTGCTCACCTCGGAAGGGCACGACCGCAGCACAGGCCACGCCACGCGGGCGCGGTGGGCCTACATCGGCGGCATGGTGGACACCACGCAGGTGGGCGTCGTAGTGATGAGCCACCCCACCAACCCACGCCACCCCGAGCCGATGCGCATCCACCCCGAGGTGCCATTCTTCAACTTCGCGCCCATCCAAACTGGCCCCCTCGCTATCGCCCCAAACGACACGTTTGCGGCACGCTACCGTCTCGTCACGCTCGACGGCCCGCCCGACGTGGAGCAGGTCAACCGCTTGTGGCAAGACTTTGCTACGCCGCCCGCCGTCACCGTCGATGGGTGATCAGCGCATGAAGCGGTAGGTGGCTTTGACGAGCAGGATGTTCTGCAGCCCATCGCCCCAGAGGTTGCCGCGTAGCTCGCTGAGCAGGCCGCCCGTCACGTCGCCAAACTGCGCGCCGTCTTGCGACCACACGACGAACAGCTCGGAGCCCGGCTGATACTCCCACCGCAGCACCAGATTCGACCGCCACTGCACGAACGCGAAGTCGGGCGCGCCGAAGCTGAACTCGGCGATTCCATCTCTGTCTTCGTCGATGGTGTAGACGCCGTCAGCCAGCGCGACTTGGTCATTGGTGTAGGCGGTGAAGCGGTCGGCGAAGGCGGGGGCGGTGGGGTCAGCGATGGCTTTGAAGCGATTGTAGCGTCCGCGTGAGATGAACGGCTGGCCCCAGAACTGGAGGCTGAGGTTGGGCCGCAGGATGTAGTCGATGCGGAGCGGCAGGCTGAGCGTGTGCTGCACCAGGCGCGCGTTGAGGTAGCGCGTCTGATCGGCGAAGCCCGTCGTGGTCACGTACTGCAGCTGGTCGCGGTTGACGCTGTAGGTGGGCGAGAGCGAGACCTGCAGCGCGTTCGTGGGCTGGTACGTGACGCCGCCGCTGACCTGATGGAAGCGATACGCCTGGTCGTTGCCCCAACGGCCGCTGTAGTTGGCCGTGAAGCGGAGCGGCTTGCGAGCATCGGAGATGAAGCCGTTGCGGTAGCTGAACGCCTGCGGCAGGCGGAGCCGTGGGCCGCCGCGTAGCGCGAAGTTGGAGTAGGCCACGGGCGTGTAGCTCACCGCGCCGTTGATCCACGCGTTATTATTCAGGTGGACCCAACCGTTCACGTTCAGCGTCACGTCGTTGAGCTGGTTGGCGAAGTCGAAGGCGGTGACCTGCGTGTAGTTGACGGCAACCTGCCGGACGCGCTGCTGCGGCTGCGTGGTGCGGTAGCTGAGCCACGCGTAGGGCCGCCAGTCGTCGGCCTGGCGCTGGAAGCCGACGTCGTTGAGTTCAAGCTCGGGCGAGTGCCAGCTCACGCCCGTCTCGAAGCGCCAGTTGCCCGCCGCCTTGCCCAGCTGCACGTTGCCGCCCGTGCCCGTCAACGCCGTGGCGCTCGTGTCTACGCCGACGTGCGTGGCGCCTGCGCGCTGGAAGAGGTGTGTGATGGAGCGTTGCGTGCGCGTGATCGCCTCGCGGCTGCCGTTGACATGGCTGAAGACCAGGTTGCCGCCTGCGTACCACGTCCGGTTGTCCCACTGGTGCTTCACATCCACGCCGCCTGTATACGCCCCCTCGTGCAGGAACGCCACGTTCTCGGTGAGGCGGCGGTTGGTAGCCGTCACGATGCCGCCGACGAACGTGTTGCGGTTGTTGAAGTCCTTCTGCGCACGCCCCACGACGTAGTTGGTCAGCGGCTCCACCGTCTGTCGCGTCTCGGCGCCGTCCTGCAGGACGGTCGCCCGCTCCGCCTCGGTGACGCTGTTGAGCACGCCAATCGACCAGCCGTCGTCGGTCTTACCGCTGAACTTGGCGGCGCCGAGGATGGTCGTCAGGTCGGGTTGCTGCACGAAGGCGGGGCCGTTCAGGCTTGGGCGACCCTGCGGGGCGCGGCCGATGCGGCGCGAGTAGAACAGGTTGTCGAACCCGAACGTGGTGCCCGAGCGCGAGGTGGCAAACTTGTAGTCGAACACGTCCTTGTTCTCGATGAAGAACGGGCGCTGCTCGGGGAAGAAGATCTGGAAGCCGTCGAGGGCG
>JBCDJT010000191.1:0-7145 GCA_038747545.1 Bacteroidota bacterium | reverse complement strand
GGCTAGAGTCTATGCGGTTTTGCGTGGGCGCGTGGGTGCGTTATCGCGTGAGCGCGTTGAGGCGTGTGGGTCGAAGGTCTTTGGGCGTTGTCGCTTTAGATCATGTGCGTTTTAGTAGGCTGGGGGTTGTCATGATTTGGCATCCGCCTTTCAGGCTGGCGGCCCGAAAACCGAAAGTGAGCGAAGCGAGCGTGCCAAAACCGAAGACCGAAATCGCGAGCGTCCCAAGACCAACAGCGAACGTAGTGAGCGCCCTCATCGTGTCGGCATGAGGCCCGCTTGGCGGGCGTACTCGAAGACGTTGCCCGCCTTCAGGATGTCGGCGACTTCGCCGAGCGGATGCAGCAGATATTCCTCGTTGGTGCTGTGGTTGGTGAGCTTGCCGAGTGCGGTGTCGAGTTCAAGGTCGTCGCCCGTGCGGATGTTGTCGTTGAGTTTCTCCTTGGTCTCGAACGGGATCAAGAAGCCGCCGTCAACGGAGTTGCGGTAGAAGATGCGGGCGTAGCTCTCAGCGATGACGGCCTCGCAGCCCGCCTCTTGGAGCGAGAAGGGCGCGTGCTCCCGCGATGACCCACAGCCGAAGTTGCTACCGCCGATAATGATCGTGTATTCGCTTTTGTACGCGTCAGGGGCTGTGAACGGGATGTTGCCCTTCGGCAAGCCCTGCCCCGCCTTCGGCACGCCGCTCATGGAGTAGCGCCCGTACATCTTCCGCTCTTCCGGCTCCGTCAAGCTGTAGACCAGATGCTCGGCCGGGATGATCTGGTCCGTGTCGATGGCATCGCCGACGACGTAGGCTTTTCCTTTGATGATGTCTTTCATAGTGCGTGAGCGCGTTGGTGCGTGTGCGTCTAAGGTCTCAGGTCGAAAGTCTCAGGTCAGGGTAGGTCTGATGATTCTCATAGTCCGGCACCGTTCTCTCAGCCTGGCGGCCCGAAGACCCACAGTGAGCGGAGCGAGCGTCCGAAGACCTAAAACCGAATTGCCTCTCATACCAACACCTCCCGCGGATCCGTGATGGTACCAGTCAACGCGGAAGCCGCCACCGTGAGCGGCGAGGCGAGGTAGACGGAGGCCTGTTTCGAGCCCATCCGGCCAGGGAAATTCCGGTTCGTTGTCGAGATGACGACCTCGTCGGCGTGGGTGCGGCCGAACGTGTCGATGGGGCCGCCTAGGCAGGCAGCGCAGCTGGCGCGGCCAATCAGGCAGCCGCTGTTGACGAAGATGTCGTGCAGCGACGTGCCATCGACAAACGTGGTGTGGAGATCGGCGGCGACCTCGGTGCTCGCGGGGACGATGTACGTCTCGATGCGCACCTCCTGCCCCTTCAGGATGCGTGCGGCCGCTTCGAAATCCTCCAACTTGCCGCCCGTGCAGCTGCCCACATACGCGCGCGTCAGCTTCGTGCCTGCCACCTCGCTCACGTACGCTTTGTTGTCCGGCCGGTGGGGCTTAGCCACGACAGGCTCCATCTTCGACACGTCATAGACGCGGACGGAGTGGTAGCGCGCATCAGCGTCGGAGTAGACGGGGTCGAACGACTTATTGGTGCGCGAGCGGACGTACTCGAACGTCGTCTCGTCAGGCGGGATGACGCCGTTTTTGCCGCCCGCCTCGATGGCCATGTTGGTGAGCGTCATGCGCTCCTGCATGTTGAGGTCGAACACGGCCTCGCCGTCGAACTCCAGCGTGCGGTACGTGGCGCCGTCGCAGGTGATGTCGCCGATGACTTGCAGGATGAGGTCCTTCGCCATGAGGTACGGCGGCAGGTTGCCCTCGAAGACGAACTTCATCGTCTCAGGCACCTTCACCCAGATCTTGCCCGTGCCCATGATGAGCGCGGCGTCCGTGTTGCCCACGCCTGTCGAGAACATGCCGAAGGCCCCCGAGGTGCAGGTGTGGCTGTCCGTACCGATGAGGACCGTGCCGGGGATGTTGAAGCCTTCCTCGGCGAGCCCTACGTGACAGACGCCCTTGTAGCGGTCCGTGCCCACGTCGTAGTAGTGCGGCAGGTCGTGCTCGGCCGCGAACTCGCGCAGGATCTGCACATTGCGGTTGGCGTGGTGGTTCTTGGTAAAGATGTAGTGGTCAGGCATAATGACCAGCTTGTCCTTGTCCCAGACGCTGGCGTTTTCCCCGAACTCGCGCTTGAAGATGCCGATGGTCGGCGGGCCACACACGTCGTGCGTCATCAGCACATCGACGTCAATCCAGATGTTCTCGCCCGGCGTGACGCGCGTGCGGCCGCTGTTGCGGGCCAGGATTTTCTCCGTGATCGTCATCGCCATTACGCCACCCCTCCCTGAAACGATTGCATGATGCCTTCGCCGATGAAGGCCGCGTTCTGCTCGTCGTGCCGATGGGCCTCGACCAAGTTGAGCGCCGTCATATAGGCCTCGGCGGAGGCCGCGATCACGTCGGTGTTGCGGGCGCTGCCGCGGAAATGCTCACCGCCCGCACTCAGCACAACGGAGACCTCGCCAAAGGCGTCGGCACCTTCTGAAATCGATTGGATGGTGTACGCCTCCAGTTCGTAGGTGCGGCCCACGGCTTCGTCGATGGCGCGGTAGAGCGCGTCGATGGGCCCGTCGCCGGTGGCGCGATGCTGCAGCTGCTCGCCCGTCTTGACGTTGGTGAGTGCGACCTCGGCGCGGGGCTTCTCGCTCGACTGCACCGCCACGGCCATGTCGGTCAGCTCGAAGTACAGCGATGGCACGCGCTCGGTGTTGTGGACGAGCGTCAGCAGATCCTCGTCGTAGATCTCCTTCTTCCGATCCGCCAGCTCGACGAAGCGCTGGTACAGCTCCTCCTTCTGCTCCTCGGCCACTTCCACCCCGATGTTGACAAGGCGGCTGAAGAACCCGTGGCGGCCAGAATGCCGCCCGAGGCGGATCTGCTCGGCCTGCTGCCCCACGTCCTCGGCGCGCATGATCTCGTACGTGTCGCGCCGTTTGAGTACGCCGTGCTGGTGGATGCCCGCCTCGTGCGAGAACGCGTTGGCGCCCACAATGGCCTTGTTGGGTGGCACGGGAAAGCCACACGCCAGCGACACCATGCGGCTCGTGTTCATGAGCTCGCGCGTGTTGATGCCGAGGTCGTAGCCGTAGCGATCGCCGCGCACATGCAGCGCCATCACGACCTCTTCGAGCGACGCGTTGCCCGCCCGCTCGCCGATGCCGTTGATGGTGCATTCGATCTGCCGCGCCCCGCCTTGGACACCCGCAATCGAGTTGGCCACGGCCAGCCCGAGGTCGTCGTGGCAGTGCGTGGAGAACACGATGTCGTCGCTTACGTCGCAGCGTGCAATGAGCGCGGCGAACATCGCCCGGTATTCATCGGGGATGCAGTAGCCCGTCGTGTCGGGGATGTTGATGGTGGTGGCGCCTGCTTCGATGACGGCGCTGACGATCTCGCAGAGGTAGCCGATGTCCGTGCGGCCCGCGTCCTCGGCGGAGAACTCGATGTCGTCCGTGTAGCTTTTCGCGAGTTCGACGGCCTCGACGGCCATGCGGATCACGCTTTGCCGCTTCTCAGCCAGGGTGTCGCAGAAGCGTGCTGAGCCGAACTTGGCGTCGATGTGGATGTCGCTGGTGGCGACGAAAGTGTGGATGCGCGTATTGCTGCCCCCGAGCAGCGCATCGCCTGCCGCGCGGATATCGCCTTCCACAGCGCGGGCGAGCGCGCAGATGGTAGATGTGGAGACTTCGGCGGCGATCTTCCGCACGGCGTCGAACTGCTGCGGCGACGACACGGGGAAGCCGGCTTCGATGACATCAACGCCGAGCTTAGCCAGCTGATGCGCGATGCGAAGCTTCTGGCGCATCGTCATCGCCGCGCCAGGCGCCTGCTCGCCATCGCGGAGCGTCGTGTCGAAAATCGTGATGTGGTTGGTGTTGGGCATGCGGGTTGGGAACGGAGTGGTTGACGGCAAGGCTATGGCTGGAGTAGGATGGGGTGGCGCTCGTCAGATCAGGCGATCTGCGAGCGCCCGCGTAGTCGCAGGCCCGCTCCGCACCCGCCGCCTCGGGCAGGCTGCTGCCGTTGATGTGCGTTCCACGAGGTCATGCGTGTGCTGGGGCTATGGCGTCGGCCGCGTACGTGGCGATGGCGTCGCCGAGGGCTGTGGTAGAGACAAGCGTGTTACCTTCCGTGTGGAGGTCGCCCGTGCGATAGCCCGCCGCTAGCGCCGCATCCACACCGTGCCGCACTGCTCGCGCGGCGGACGCCTCGCCGAGCGCGTCGAGCATCATGGCGCCGCTCAGGATGGCGGCAATCGGATTGGCTTTGCCCTGCCCCGCGATGTCGGGCGCGCTGCCGTGGACGGGCTCGAACAAACCGACATCGCCGCCCAAGCTGGCCGACGGCAACAGACCGAGCGAGCCGGGCAACGTAGCGGCCAAATCGGAGAGGATATCACCGAAGAGGTTGCCGGTGACGACCACGTCGAAGCGCTTGGGATCGCGGACGATCTGCATCGCCGCGTTGTCCACGTACAGGTGATCGAGCTCGACCTCGCTGTACTCGGCGCCGTGAAGCGCCGTGATGGTGTCGCGCCAGAGCTGAGAGACGACGAGCACGTTTGCTTTATCTACTGACGTGACGCGCCCGCCCCGCTTCTTCGCCCACTCGAAGGCCACAAGTCCGATGCGCTCGACCTCATGCGTGCGGTAGCGCATCGTGTTGAACGCGTCTTCTTCGCCACCCACAGTATCGCGCCCTTTGGGCTCGCCGAAGTAGATGCCGCCCGTCAGCTCGCGCACGATCAGCAGGTCGGTACCGGCTACGCGTTCCGGGCGCAAGGGAGAACTCGACGTGAGTGCATCCGGCACAGACACGGGGCGCAGGTTGGCGAACGTGCCTAGCACCTTCCGCAACTTGAGCAATCCGCTCTCGGGACGCATCGCGCCCGTGTTGGCATCCCACTTCGGCCCACCAACAGCGCCCAACAGCACGGCATCGCCAGCCAAGCACGCGTCAATGGTCGCCTGGGGCAATGGATCGTTCGCAGCGTCCAGTGCTGCGCCGCCTGCCAAGTGCTCAGACACGTCGAGCGCAAAGCCTGCAGACTCGGCGACCGCATGAAGCACCTTCAGCGCTTCGTCCGTCACGTCGCGGCCGATGCCATCGCCGGGGAGCCAGGTTATGGTGTACGTCTTTTGCATGCGTGGGCGCGTTGCTTCGTGGTCAATCGACTTCGACGGGCGAGGCAGCCGTGTCGGCAGGAGCCTTGGCTTTGAGCCAGCTCATCATGCTGCGCAGCTTCTTGCCGACGACCTCGATGGGGTGCGTCTTCGAGGCGCCGCGCAGCTTCTGCATCTGCGGGTAGCCGTTCTCGCACTCAGCAATCCACTCCTTCGCAAACTGACCGCTCTGCACCTCGTCGAGGATCTTCTTCATCTCGGCCTTCACGGTGTCCTTGATCACACGTGGGCCACGCGAGTAGCCGCCGTATTCCGCCGTGTCGCTCACCGAGTAGTTCATGTACTCCAGCCCACCTTCGTAGTAGAGGTCCACAATCAGCTTGAGTTCGTGCAGGCACTCGAAATACGCCAACTCGGGCGGGTACCCGGCTTCCACCAGCGTCTCGAATCCGGCCTTGATAAGTGCCTCAGATCCACCGCACAACACGGCCTGCTCGCCAAACAGGTCGGTTTCCGTCTCGTCCTTGAAGTTGGTCTCGATGACGCCTGCCTTCGTGCCGCCAATCGCATCGGCGTAGCTCAGTGCGAGGTCAAGGGCGTGGCCCGTCGCATCCTGATGCACCGCGACCAAGCACGGCGTACCGTTGCCCTCGGTGTAGGTGCGGCGTACGAGGTGCCCGGGCGACTTGGGCGCCACGAGGAAGACATCGACGCCCTCTGGCGGCTCCACCTGTCCGTAATGCACGCTGAACCCGTGGCCCACGCCTAGCGCTTTGCCCTGCGAAAGATGCGGTTTCACAAACTGCTCGTAGGTAGCCTTGTGGTGCTGATCCGGGATGAGCAGCATGATGACATCGCCCCACGAGGCAGCCTCGTCCATCGGCATCACACGAAGACCTTTGGCTTGTGCTTTCTCGGCAGAGGCGGAGCCCGGGCGCAACCCGACGGCCACGTTGACACCGCTCTCGTGCAGGTTGAGCGCGTGCGCGTGGCCTTGGCTGCCATAGCCAATCACAGCCACCTTCTTGCTGCGGATCAGCGCGGGTTTGACATCGGAAGCGTAATAAACGGTCATTTCTGACATTGCTTGATTGGAATCGATGAGGAGGTTGGGCGTCAGTCGCCGTGGATGAGCGCGCGACGCATAGCGAGGCGGCCGCTCCGGGCTACTTCCTGGATGCCATGCGGCTGCATCAGCGCCACGAAGGCGTTAATCTTCTTCGTGGGGCCGACAATCTGGAAGGTCATCGTGTCGTGCGTGATGTCCACCACGTTGCCCTCAAAGATGTCGTTGGTGTTGATCAGCTGCGGGCGCGTCTCGGCGGTATAGTTCACGCGCAGCAGGCACAGCTCGCGCTCCACATACTCGGCGGTCGTGAGGTCATCCACCTCCAGCGCGTCGATGAGGTTGTTGAGCTGGCGGTTGACCTGCTTGATAACGCGGTTGTTGCCCGTCGTCACCAGCGTGAGGCGCGAGATCGATGGGTCATCGGTCTGGCCCACCGTCACGCTCTCCAGGTTGAAGCCGCGCTGCGAGAACATGTTGATCACGCGGTTGAGCGCGCCCGCGTGGTTTTCGAGCAGCACCGTGATGATGTGCCGCCGTACATCGGGCGCATCGCCGGGAACGACTGGGTCGCCCGCTTCTTTCTTGCGATAGATCTGCTGCGGGGTCAGTTTTGCGACATCCATACCCATTAGCCCGGTGTGTTTTCGTCTTCTGTGAAGCGCTCCGTGATCATGTCGCCCGTGGCAGCGCCTGCGGGGACCATCGGGAAGACCATCTCTTCTTGCGGCACTTGAAACTCGATCAGTACAGGCCGATCCGTGATGGCCCATGCTTCATCGAGTAGCGCATCTACCTCGTCCTTCTTATTGGTCCGCAGCCCGACGCAGTGGTACGCCTCGGCGAGCTTGACGAAGTCGGCGTTGGTGTCGGCGAGGTCGGTGTGGCTGAAGCGGTTTTCGTGGAAGAGCTCCTGCCACTGCCGCACCATGCCGAGG
>JBCDJT010000190.1:0-7182 GCA_038747545.1 Bacteroidota bacterium | reverse complement strand
CAAGGTGACCGCCTGAAAACACGCCCATGTGAATCGAGCAGAGCGAGCACATTGCGCTGAAGGCATATCGCCAACGCGCCCCCTCTCCTATGAGCTAGGAGAGGGTTGGGGTGAGGTAGACTAAGCGTGGCGCCATTCCTGGATTCGCCCTCTCCCTGGCCCTCTCCCAGCTCCCGGGAGAGGGGACGCAGGCTGGCAGCTTGTGCCATGATTGGAGCCAAGGTGACCACCTGAAACTACGTCCCTGCACAACGAGCAGAGCGAGTCACTTACACTGCAAGAATGCCGACAACGGGCCCCCTCTCCTAAGGAGGAGAGGGCTGGGGTGAGGTGGAGCAGCGGTGCCGTCAACCTCGGCTAGGCGGAGGTGCTGGCGCGAGTGGCGTACTGCGACGGGGACATGTCGTACTGCGCACGAAAGGCTTCGCGGAAGCGCGAGGTGCTGCGGAAGCCTACGGCGGTGGCTACCTCGCCCACGCGGGCATCGGGCTGTTCGAGCAGCGTGGCCGCATACGTCAGGCGGTGGCGGACGATCAGCTGGTTCGGCGTCTCATCGAGCACCCCTTTGAGCTTCCGGCGCAGCTGGCGCGGGCTCATGGCAACGGCCTCCGCCAGCATCTCGACGCTAAACCGCTCGTCGGTCAGGTTGGCCTGCACGGTCGCCGCTACCTGCTCCAAGAACGCGACGTCGGGCGCCGATAGTCCGACCACGGCGAATGGCGGCCCCGCCTGCACCTCGGCCTGATACCGCGCGCGCAGCATGCGCCGCTGGGCAATGAGATTGGCCACCCGCGCCCTCAGCTCGGAGGCATTGAAGGGCTTGGTGAGGTAATCGTCGGCGCCGGCCTCCAAGCCCTCAATCTTGCTGTCGACTTCGCCTTTGGCGGTGAGCAAGACGACCGGGATGTGGCTGGTCTGCACGTCGGTTTTGAGGGCAGCCACCATCTCAAACCCGTCCATGCGCGGCATCATCACGTCGGAGAGCACGAGGTCGGGCACGACCTCGCGCGCCACATCGAGCCCTGCCCTGCCATCCGCCGCTTCTTCAACGTGGTAGGTGGTGGCCAGATGGTCGCGGAGGTAGGCGCGCATATCGGCATTGTCCTCCACGATCAGCACCACGGGGCGGGCCTCGTCGGTAGTCGAAAGGGGCTCGGCAGGGTTGGCAGCGGTCGAGGCTTCTGGCAGCACCTCAATGACGTCACGGCCCGGCAGCGCGAGGTCTACCGCCGTATGGCTGGCCATGCCGTCGCCTTGCACTGTAGCCGGGTCTTCGTCATGTGGCAGGGCTGGCAGCGTGACGGTGAAGGCCGTGCCCGTTTCTGGGCTGCTTTCCACCGCAATGGTGCCGCCGTGGAGCTTCACCAGCTCGTGTACCAGCGACAGCCCAATCCCCGACCCATCGCGCCGCCGCGTGGCCGACCCGTCGACCTGATAGAAGCGGTCGAACAGGTGCGGCTGCGCCTCCGGCGGAATGGATGCGCCCGTATTGTGTACGCGGATCACAGCGGCCTCGGCCTCGCGTGCCACCTGCACCGTCACGGCGCCGCCTGCATCCACAAACTTGATGGCGTTGGAGAGCAGGTTGAGCACCACCGTCTCCAGCTTCTCGGCATCAAAGACGTGCGAGATGGACGGCGCTTCGGCCTCTATGCGGAGGGCCACGCCGTGCATCGCTGCCACCGACTCGAACGCGGCCATGCGCTGCCGCACGAAAGCTACCAGGTCGTGCCGATGCGGTTGCAGTCCGCTCATTCCGGCGTCCAGGCGAGAGAGGTCGAGCAGTTGATTGATCAGCCGCAGCAGTCGCCATCCGTTCTGGCGGGCGCGCTCAAAGTGAGGACGCGCACGCTCAGGGAGCCGCCCATACTGCCCTGCGAGGGCGTCATCGAGCGGACCGAAGGTGAGGGTGAGCGGCGTCCGAAACTCGTGGCTGATGTTAGCTAAGAAGCGTGACTTGAGGGCATTAGCGTGCTGTAGTGCACGAGCCTGCTCGGTAATCTGCTTTTTCTGGGCCTCGATCTCTGACGTTCGTGCGACTACGGTCGCCTCCAGACGCCGCTGGCCGACTTCCCATTGCCGAACGCGGTAGCGGAAGCCTCCATACCCCAGCCCCATCAGCACAAGAAAACCCATGCCGTAGAACCACCCCGTCTCCCAGAACAGCGCCTCTCGCCGTATCTCCTTTACCACTGGCGCACTCCAGACACCGCCAAGCCCTGCCCGTGCCTCAAACCGGTACGTCCCTGGCTCCAGGTTCGTATACGTCGCTACCCACTGCGAGCCCGCCACATGCCACGTGTCGTCGTATCCCACTAACCGATACTGAAGATGCACATCTTCCGGTTGATTGGGCTCCACGCCTAAGATTGATAAACTCACGTCTCGCTCCTCTGCTGCCAGGATCAGTTCGCTTCCCAGCGCACGCACGGCATCATCTACCCGTACCGACTCGATCACGGCCTGCGGTGCGACGGCGGGCACCCGCGACGGGTCGATTCCTACCACGCCTCTTACCGTGGGAAACCACAGCGTGCCATCCGCCGTGCGCGTGCCCGCGGACTGCACGCCGCCGTTGCCCTCTCGGCTGCGCAGCCCATCGGCTTCGGTGTAGGCTACGGGCGTCAGGATCGGGCGTTCGCCTGCGATGTAGGCGTTTAGCTCGGCGCGTGGGAGCCAGAAGATGCCGCGGTTGGTGTTGATCCAGAAGCGCCCGTTGTCGTCTTCGAGGATGCGGTGCAGGCTGTTGTCGTAGAGGCCGTCCTCAGTTGTGAGGCAGGCGAAGTCGGCACCCGCCAGCGTGGGCTGGCTTTGCCAATCGAGGCGGCAGAGGCCGTGATCCTCTAAGGCGAGCCAGACGAAGCCATCGGCGTCCTCGTAGATGTCGCGGATCTGGTTCGACGGGAGTCCGTTCGCGCCAGTGTTGGCATCGAGAATCTCAAAGTCGCCGTTCTCGAGGTAGCGGTAGAGCCCGCCACGGTTGGTACCGATGAGCACAGTGCCGTTGCGGAGCTGATGCACCAGCCGCGCCTGGCGGTTCTCACCGCCGTCGAAGCCAAACCACTGCCATGAGTACGCATCCGGGCCACCCGACCGCAGGCCGATGCCCTGCGCACCGCCTACCCACAGCCGGCCTTGCACGTCCTCATACAGCGACCGCACGACTCCGGCGTTCGCGTCCAGCTGGAGCGACCAGGGCTCACACGCTTCATCGCGCAGGACGCACATCCCGCCCCAGCCACTCACCCACACCTGCCCGTCCGCGTCCTCGTACAGCGACAGCACGGACTCCATCCCCACCCTCTCAAACATGGCGCGTGGAAACACCCGATCCACCTGGCGCTCACGCAGCCTAGCCACCCCCTGATTCGTCCCCACCCATACCATCCCATCGCGGGCTTGCATGACGGGGTAGGCATGACCCGATGGCAATCCCTCGGGCCTCCCGATGGTCGTGAAGAGGCGATGCTTCACATGGAACAGGCCGCCGTTTTGCGTCAGCACCCATACGCTGCCGTCGGGGTTCGGGCTGACGTCGGTAACGTTTGTGCCCTGGACGCGGAATAGGCGTTCGCCCTCCAGGTAGACGGCTCCCCAAGATACAGCGGCGGCTAAGGAGCCTCGGTCGTTGTTGACGTACTGCCATACGGCGCCGTCGGGCGCCAGCACGGCATCTGCACGCCCGTCGGTCACATCCGCAGGCATCCGCACGCCGTCCTTGATGCGGTGGTACGGCATGGGGCCCGAGGGCCACGTCTTGTACTCGCGTACGTCGTCCCCGGCAATGTGTAGCGTCCACCACCGCTCCTGCATCCAAACCCCGTCCTCCCTGTCTTCCCAAGCCCAGATGGCCGGTCGGTTCAGGAAGCGCTCTACTACAAACCAGCGCACGTCACCATCCGGACTGAAGCGGGCGATCCCTTTATCCGGCATGTTGACCCAGGTGTGCCCCTGCCGATCGCGCAGCAACCATTCGGCGGGCTTGGTGAGTTCATCGGGTCGGTATAAGGTCTCCACGCCGTTGCGGTACATCGCTAGACCGTTGGCTGCGGGTAGCCACAGTGTGTCGCCTGTGCTTCGGAAAGTCATCGGTGGCGCATCGGGGCGGTCTACCTGATCGAACTGGCCGGCCCGGTAGCGCACCACGCGTTGCGGCCATACCGACACCCAGAGGTCGCCGTCGGCGCTCTCGTGGAGCTGGCGGATGCGGTTGCTGCCTAGCGCTGGCGTGTTGATGGTGTTGAAGACCGTGAACTGCCCGCCGCCAAACCGCGTGAGCCCGTCACGCGAGGCGATCCAGAGGTAGCCATCCGATGCTTTGAGGAGGTCGACGCCGCCGTTCACCGATAGCCCGTCGGCCGTGGTCCAGTGGCGCACCGTGTAGTCAGGATGTACCTCATAGCCGGTGTCTGGCTGCGCTCGGACTGCGCCTGCAGTGAGCAGCACTAGCATCAGCACATAGGCTCCACGCTGGCGGATACAGATCGAACAACGCGCATGCCGGGCGAGCATGCCAAGAAGTGGACGGTAGTCGGTGGTCACAAGCTCACGCCTTCAGTAGCTACGCATGGTGGGAGACGCACAACATGTGGCTCGGTGGAGCTAGGCCGTGCGAGTACGCAATCGTGAGGCAGCGGCTAAGATAGAACATGGCACGCGTGTGGTCCACACCTAAGCGTATCGTTCAAATGGCCACACCGTGCTGCGGTTTTCGGACAGCCACACGAAAAGAGTACGTGTAAATCCTGCGTCTTCTCACTTCATGCATGCGACAACACGCTTTCTGTCGAACCGCAGACCCGAGGTCTTACCGTCAACCCCGCCCACAGCACTCAGCGTGCGTGGATGACCGTACCCGATGCCACATGCCCCCCATGGCGCAAGCGGTAGACGTAGACGCCCGTTGGCAGCGCTGCATCGGCCTGGAAGGTGACTGCGTGCCGCCCCATAGCTTTCACGCCCTCTGCCAGCACCGCCACCTCACGGCCTACGAGGTCGTACAGCGCCAGCTGCACCTCGCCAGGCCGCTCCAGGTCATAGGCGAACGTGGTCTCGCCAGCGAACGGGCTGGGATACGCCGGGTGCAGCGTGACGTGGCTGGGGCCGTCCTCCACGGCTTCCCGCGAGGTCGATGCCGTAGCGCAGCTGACGTCGATGCGCAACGGCGAGGACGGCGTGCCCTCCACCGCGTTCGGCACGAACGGCAGTTCCAGGGCGGCTACCCGCACGAAGTCGGTGGCCGCTTCGTAGAGCCGGAAGCTGAGCGTATCGCTGCTCGCGTTGGCATACGCCGTGAGGAAATACACCATCGCACTGCCCACAGGGACCGGGGTGGCCACGCCCCGCACCTCACCATCGACGAACGCGGCAAGGATGTTGTCTGTCCCCATCGCTGGCGCCCCCTCCACCGTCACCGTAGCCGTGATGCTCATCGTAGACTCGAAGTCGGATGGGTTGACGCCCCAATCAGGACGCCCTGACGCACACGTAGCTGTGGTACGGCTTGCTGGCTCCATCACCCTAGCATCGCTTTGTAGCACCGACGGCAAGACCATACGTGAGGCGGCGCTTCCGCCCCCAGCTTGGGCACCGCTGACACCGCCGTCAAGCCCCGCGAGGAGCGTGAGGCTCAGCCCTACTACCTTGATGAGATGACGCACGATGCCGCTTTGGTAAACCCTTCATTAAGCGGCTAACATCACACTACGCACGGCAGCATGCTAACGTATTTGTTTCACTACCGACGTATCGCTCACCATGGGCGCTCTACCTCATCACGTGAAGCCGTGCGGTACGCTGCTGGTTGCCTGCGCCCACGCGTATGATGTAGAGCCCGGACGCCAGATCAGCGACCTGCAAGGGCACCCGGTGCCTACCCGCCGCCAGCGCGGGATGCCGTACCTCATGCACGCGGCGGCCAAGCAGATCGAAAACCTCCACGCGCAGGTACGCCACGGCGGCATCCAGCTGGAGCGCCACCACCGCCCCTTGAGCGGCAGGGTTGGGATACACCGATAGGCGCAGTGCCCCAGGCTGCGCCTCTTCGGTACGTGTGGCCTGGTTCCACATCCGGTCCATCAGCGAGGTCTCCAGCACGAACGGGTTGGGGTTACCCTGGTAGTACTGAATCCGTGCCGACCTGCCCATCTCCTGGCTTGACGGCGGGTCTTGCTCGTTCCAGTCGAGCAGCGTCTCGATCTGCTCCTCAAAGAAAGCTTGATCGGCGGCGTCAGGATACATCGTCCAGAAATAGAAGAGGGCGCGGGCCACATCGCCTTTGACGCCATCATTCGGCTCAAACCGGGCATCGCCCAGGCGCGACCATCCGCTCAGGCTCCCTGTTGTGGGCGCAGCGCTCTGGATGGAACCGCCGTTGTACCACCTCCGCACCTCTCCCTCGCTGACGGTGCCGAAGGGCAGGTTGCCCCGGTCGCTGTTCACCGACACCCGCGACGGATACAGGATGTGCATGTCTGAGCGCTGCGGCTCGTCGGCGGCGCCGAGGGACTGGGGCCACAGGTGCTCGGCGTTCAGCCCGCCGTCGAACAGGTAGGCCGACGGGTCTTCCCTAGGCGCCAGCTGTACCGCGAAGTTGGTGTACACGCCGCGCACAAAGCGCAACGCCGCGCTCGACGCCAAACTCCCCGACAAGGTCTCTACGCGTGCGTACAACGTATCGCGACCGTCGGTGTAGCCCAAGGTGCGAGTGGGTGAGTAGGCGGCGTCCACGGCATGGCGCAGTTCCGCGCCTGCCAGCTCTGGAAACAAGCCGGCCCCGGCTGGCGGCACCACGCCGGCCATGCCCACGACCACCTCATCGAAGCTCCCTGCGGCGCCATCGGTGACGCGTATGACGAAGCGCTCAACGCCGACTGCGGTGGGCGTGTAGGTAAGCCGCGCAGCACCATCGCCTGTGGCTTCGAGGGTGGCGGTTGGCGGCCCCTCCACTATGCTGAAGGTGAGGTCATCCTCCTGATCATCCTCGGCCCGGAAGTCCAGCGTTTGCGTGACGCCTACGTCGGCCTTCGCTCCGCGCATAAACTCGGTAAACCGCGGTGCGGAGTTGCCACCCTCGGCAATGACGTCAAGCATAGCGCTGGTAAGAGCAAAGGTCTGAGCATCGGCAGCCCGGATGACGACCTCAACGCCCATGCCGATGTCAGCAGAGCCCGGGGTCCACGT
>JBCDJT010000189.1:0-7307 GCA_038747545.1 Bacteroidota bacterium | reverse complement strand
GATCACGGCCATGTCGATCCGCATCGCCTGGATGTTCTGCGCCGTGTCCTTCAGCGTCTCGCCCTTCGACACCGACGAGCCCGACGCCGAGAAGTTGACGACATCGGCCGAGAGGCGCTTTTCGGCCAGCTCGAACGAGAGGCGGGTGCGCGTGGAGTTCTCGAAGAAGAGGTTGCAGACCGTGAGGCCGCGCAGCGTGGGCACGCGCTTGATGGGGCGGTTGAGCACCTCGCGGAAGCGCCGCGCCGTCTCCAGGATCAGCTGGATCTCTTCGGCGCTGTACGTGGCGAGCCCCAATAGATGCCGATGGTTGAGAGCGGTCAAGGGGGGAGCGGGACTCGGTTCAGCCATGGCGGGGGGAGGCGGGGCGGTTAGGTATTGGAACGGTTGCGGTGGCGGGCCTTGGGCGTGTCGACGAGCCAGACGCCTTCGCGGTCGTCGATCTCGTGAAGGCGAACGCGCACCTCCTCACCTTCCATTGTGGGCACGCTGCGCCCTACGATGTCGGCACGGATGGGCAGCTCGCGCAGGCCGCGATCGACGACGACCAGCACGCGCACCGAGGCCGGACGGCCGAGGTCCATGAGCGCATCGAGGGCGGAGCGGATGGTGCGGCCCGTGTAGAGCACGTCATCGACCAGCGCCACGTGGCGGCCCGTCACGTCGAACGGCACGTTGGTCTGGCGCACGACAGGCTGCTTCAGCTTGAGGCGGAAGTCGTCGCGGTACATGGTGGCATCGAGCACGCCCACGGGCACCTTCACGCCATCGGCAGCTTCGATGCGGTCGCGCAGCCGCCGCGCCAGCGGTACGCCCCGCGTCTGCATCCCGATGAGCGCAAACGTGTCGGCCACGGAGCCGTCGAAGTCGAGGTCTTCCACCACCTGACGGGCCATGCGGTCCAGGGTGCGCCCCAGATCGCGCGCCGTCATCAGTTGCGCTTTGACGATGTCCTGCGATTCCATGGCGCCAAGGTACGGCACGCCCCTGATCGGTGCGGGCGTCCAGCGTGTTAAAATGAAAGGAAGGTGCGACTGCGTAACGCCTGCGCATCCGCGCGCCACCCAGCGCGTTGTATGCCTGCTGTTCCATCCATTCCTAAGGTGCCCTGATGTCCCGTCTTGTCGTCTTTTCTGCCGCGCTCCTCGTGTTTGCCGCCTGCCAACCCGCCCCGCCCCCAGCGGCAACACCACCCGCACAGACCGTCGCGCTGCAAGGTCCGCAAGCCGACCCGTTCGGCGACTACTGGTACCAAGGGCTGGCCGAGATCACGAGCTACGATCTGCAGCAAGGCCGCTACGGCGAGCTGCATCCGGGCGAGGCCGCGCTCATCTTCGTCACCGAGCCGTTTGCCAAGACCGCGCAGGTCAAGGCCGACGATCCAACCGCGGCCGACGCCACGACGGTGATGAAGCTCAACTTCACCAAGACGTTCACGACGGGCGTCTATCCGTACTCGATGATGTTCTCCACCTTCACCCCAGTGGAGCGGCAGCAGTACCCGCGCGCGCTCAAGGTAACGGCGACCGCGCAGGAGTGGTGCGGCCACACCTTCACGCAGCTCAACTACCGCGACGGCGGCTACGAGGGCAACCTCTACTCGTACTTCGAGACGGAGAGCGATCAGGACCTGGCCTTCGGCGATGCGCAGCTGGAGGACGAGCTGTGGACGACGATCCGCCTCAACCCCGCCGACCTGCCCACAGGCAGCCTCAACGTGGTGCCGGGTACGCTGGCGCAACGCATCTCGCACGGCGACGTGAAGCCGTATCCCGCCGAAGCCACCCTCGCACCGCACCCCGACGCGGATAGCCTGCAGGTGTATACGCTCACCTACCCCGGCCTCAACCGCACGCTCGCCATCCACTTCAGCGCCGACTTCCCGCACACCATCGAAGGCTGGACCGACACGCACCGCGGCCTCACCTCCACGGCCACACGCAAAGGCCGCATGATGCTCGACTACTGGAGCCGCAACGGCACCGCCGATCTGCCGCTGCGCGACGAGTTGAACTTGCGCTAGCCAACAGCGCGAGCATTGCTAGATAATCCTGATGGTCGACAGGGGCGGCCTAATTTTCTTTCGGTCTCCTGGCAAGTTGATAGTAATCTGAGAACGTCCACTCGACGCGCTCGAAATCCTCGGGAGTGTTCGCTTGAACAAACTTGATCATAGCCACATCGAGTGTGTGTGTCCATTCATCTCTTTGGCCACGCACATTGAGACGGACTGAGATGGTGGAGCGTGCAATCGCACCGTCTCTGACTTCGGTGATTTCAAACGAGCAGAGAGTCTTCCCGTTAAAACAATCTCGCATTTGCAATGGATGAGTAGGCCTGCTCCCGATTGTTGTAATGCTGCCAGCCATCTTGCCATAGTTCGAGTTTTGCCACCATACGAGGAACTGGACTAAGGCCCGTTCCGGTGTACCAATCCTGTAGTCCTCTGGCTGCCCAGTCGTTGGTATAAGCCCTTGCTCCCAGTCATCTCGTGGTTTGAAGGAATCAATTGCAGCCTTGAGTTCCTCATTTTTTGCTTGCTGCTCTGCTATCTCTCTGATCTCTCGAACCAGGGATTTAGGCTCTTCGGAGACTGGCTGAAATAGTGCTCCTTGTTGGGCCAAGTATGCCCACTCACCCACTGCAAATATTGCTGCCCACGTCTTTGCAGCTACAAGTCTACTGTTGAAGTTCACGTCCATACCATGAATGACCCCATGGCGATAGGGAATCGTGATCGCTTCCAGATTGGTTTTCTTGCGTGGGCGCAGCATAACCTGCTTCAACTTACTAAGTCCAGTCGAGTGACCCGCAATAGAGTTCCATGCTTCCAAGTCTGTCTTTTCTGCTGAAAAGTTCTGATTGATTCCGAGAAATCGAGCACTTGTTTCTTGCACCATACCATCAAGGACAGCGAGAACCATCAGCACACACGCGTGATACAGCTCTTGACCATACAAGGTCTCGGCATCTACAGCGAGCCGCCAGCGGCTACGAAATGCCTCGACGCGTTTCAGTTGGGTGATGTGGTGCCGAATTTGATCCGTAGTCCAGAAGTTGGCCAGATAATCTTCAGCCTCATCCACACTCCCTCTCTCTGCCATACTAGTAGCCTCATCGGCTACATCGGCATTCATAGCCTCGAACATCACCCACCCACGGTCAGCAAATTGCTGATTGAACCGATCAGGTAAGTTCGCCAATCGGTCCATTTGATCTCTGATCGCCTGAATTTCAGCCATATCGACTTTTCGCACGGCTTTACGCATACTGGCTGGCATTACTGGCGACAGAAAACGCGCCACCTTCAGAATTGCAATCAGCGCGCGCGTCTCATCTATCGCCTTTTTGTGTTTAGGGATATCGCGGATGTAGTCGTCTCTCACGCGTCCTCAGCTAGTTTCCCGATTCATACTCCGTCTGTGCTTGGTCGATGAAAGCGCCCCATTGCGGCACCTCGTCGGGGTTCCAGACTTGGGCCATGATGGCAGCAGCCTCGTCCTCAGTCACCCCTTGGTGGAGGGTGCGGTAGAGGTAGACGAAGGCGGAGGCACGCATGTTGGCGAAGCAGTGGACAAACACCTTGCGGTCCTGGTTGGCTTTCATCACGTCGAAGAACAGCTGCAGGTCGCGCTGGCTGGGGGCCTGCCAATCGACGGGGATCTGGAGGTACGTCATGCCCTCCTTCGTCACGAAGAAGCCCTCCATCGCGTTACGCACATCCGAAGCGGGAGCCAGGTTGATGACGACCTCGTAGCCTTCCTCGGCGAGCGTCGCGATGCGGTCGTACGGGATCTGCCCGGCGGAGGCCAGCTGCTCGTCCACGTAGGTGTAGTTGCGGATCGTTTCGAGGGAGCGGTCCATTTGCGCGGTGGCGGAAAGCGGAAGGAGCAACGCGGCGAAGGCCAGGAGCAGGTAGCGCATGCGGGTCAGGCGTCGAGGATGCGTTGGAGGGTGTCGTAGTCGTTGGGCAACTCGTCGGCGAGCAGCCACGCCGGGTCGAGCCAGAAGCCATCCACGACCTCCGAGTGAAACGGCTGGCCGCGCTCGGGCGTGACCTCGGCAAAAGCCCCCGTGTCCATCTGCCGAAAGAACTCCGCCGTCTTGCGCTCCGGGTCGATCAGCCAATACTCGCGCACGCCGATCTGCTCGTAGCCGATGAACTTGCGCACGCGGTCGTCGATGCGGGAGGACGGCGAGATGATCTCCACCACCATATCCGGCGCGTCGTCCAGCCCCACACGGCCGATGATGTGTTCGCGGTCGGCCTGCACGAACAGGATGTCGGGTTCGGCGCCATTCTCCTCGTCCAAACGGACGGGCGTTCGCGAGCCGAGCACTTGGCCGAGCTTGTGCTTCGAGACGAACATGCGGAGGAGCGACAGGAGGAATCCTTGAACGCGCTCGTGGAGGCTGCTGGCGGACATGTCTACGTGGAGGACGCCGTTGATGAGGTTGGTCTTCTTGCCTTCGGGCGCGCGTTTGAGGTAGGCCTCGTAGGTCACGCGCTCCGACTTCGGCGGCAGCATGTGGGGCAGGGCGGCAATCATGGCGGATCGGTCCGTGAGCGTCAGCGTGCAGTGCTTTACGGGACGGTTACGAACAGGTTCGGCGCTTCTGCGGTACCATGTGCGACTCTCCAACCGTGTGGCTTTTCTGTACGCGTATGTCTGCTGATGTGTTGATTGTGGGCGCTGGCTTGGCTGGCCTCACCTGTGCCCGCCGCCTGCACCGCGAGGGCGTCTCGGTCAAAGTGTTCGAGGCCTCCGATGCCGTCGGCGGGCGCGTCCGCACTGACGTGGTGGAGGGGTTCCGGCTGGATCGCGGCTTCCAGGTGCTGCTGACCGCGTACCCCGAGACGAAGCGCGTGCTCGACTACGACGCGCTCAACCTCAAGCGTTTCTACGACGGTGCGGTGGTGCGCACCGCCAACGGTTTCGAGCGCATCGCCGACCCGTTTCGGCAGCCGAGCGCTGCGTTCGCCACGCTGTTTGCCAACGTCGGCTCGTTGGGCGACAAGCTGAAGGTGGCCAAGCTGCGGCGGTCCGTGCAGGCGGGGCCGCTCAGCAGCGTCTTCGCTCGCGCCGAGCTGACGACCGAGCAGGCCCTGCGCGAGCGCCACGGCTTCTCGGAGCGGATGATAGACACGTTCTTCCGGCCATTCCTCGGCGGTGTCATGCTGGACCGCGACCTGCAAGCCAGCAGCCGCATGTTCGAGTTTGTCTTTCGGATGTTCTCGAAGGGCCCAGCCACCGTCCCCGCGCTGGGCATGCAAGCCATCGCAGAGCAACTCGCCGCCCAGGTCCCCGAGCACGCGATCATACTCAACGCCCGCGTCAAAGCCATCGACGGCACCACAATCACGCTGCAGGATGGGCAGACGCACACGGGGCAAGCCGTCGTCATCGCCACCGATGCGCCCGAGGCGGCGGGGTTCATTCCGGCGGTCACACACACGGCATCGCGCAGCACGCTGAACCTGTACTTCGCTGCCGACCGTGCGCCGTTCCGCGAGCCCGTGCTCGTGCTCAACGGAACGGGCGAAGGCCTCATCAACAACCTCACCGTCATGACCAACGTGGCGCCGTCGTACAGTGCGAGCGGCAAGGTGCTGATCTCCGTGACGGTGCTCGGTAACCCGCTCCAGTCCGACGATGCCGTGGAGCACGCCGTGCGGCAGGAGTTGCAGGCGTGGTACCCCGAGGCGGGCGTGAGCGCGTGGCGGCACCTGCGGTCGTACCGCATCCTCTACGCGCTCCCCGAGCAGGCGCCGCCGTTCCTCAGCCCCGTGCGACGCCCCGTCAAGCTCTCCGACACGCTCTTCATCTGCGGCGACCACAGGCAGACGGCTTCCATCAACGGGGCGATGGGCTCTGGCCACCGCGCTGCCGAAGCGGTGCTGCAAACCACAGCGGTAGCCGCGTGATGCCCGCCGATGCGCTCGGGCGCGATGCCTCGTTCTGGCTGCTCACCGCCCACATGGCCAGCACGTTCATCATGTTGGGCGTTATCCTCGTCGTGCAGGTGGTCCACTACCCGCTCTTCGCCAAAGTCGGCGAGGCAACGTACGTGGCCTACCAAGCCGATCACATGCGGCTAATCACATACATCGTCCTGCCCGCGATGGGCATCGAGCTGATCACTGGCCTCGCGCTCGTGTGGGCGCCGCCCGTCGGTGTGCCCGCGTGGCTCTGCTGGACCGGCCTCGCGCTCATCGGCATCATCTGGGCATCGACAGGCCTGCTGCAAGTCCCCATCCACAGCACCCTGACCACGGGGTTCGACGCCGTGGCGCATCAGCGGCTGGTAGCGACGAACTGGGTCCGCACCGTCGGCTGGGTGCTGCGCAGCGCGCTCGTGGCCTGGATGCTCGTGCTCGTGTTGCGCGCGTTGGCCCGCTGAACCGTCGGTTTTTGCTTTTTTGATGGACCTCTTGCCGAATCCGCCCGCCTCGGCGAAAAACCGTGTACCTTGGCGCTGGCTGGGCACTGAAAATGCTAGTGTTTGAAGATGCGATCCGCGTTCAGCCCCTAAAGCGCATTACACGATTCAGCAACAGGTATCATGGACTGGTGGGAAGCGGCCTTGCTGGGCCTCATTCAAGGGTTGACGGAGTTTTTGCCTGTCTCGTCCTCGGGGCACCTCGTGCTCGGCCAATACGTCCTCGGCACCGATGTAGCTGGCGGGGCCGACGTCACGTTTGAGATCTTCGTCCACTTCGGCACCGTGTTGAGCATCCTCACCGTCTACTGGCGCGATGTGCTCGATCTCATCAAGGCGCCCTTCGCCGTGCTTGCCAAGCCATCGTCGTTCCGCGAGCAGTACGAGGCGAACGAGTCGCTGCGGTTTGCACTCTTCATCCTTATCACGCTCGTGCCCACAGGCATCACGTACATCTTCTTCAAGGACTTCCTAGAGGCTCGCTTCAGCGACCCGCGCTTCGCCTCGGGCATGCTGCTCGTGACAGGCGTGCTGCTGCTGCTCACGCTGTTGCGCAAGAACCCAAGCGGCAAGCTGACGCCCGTCAAAGCATTCTTCGTGGGCGTGGCGCAGTCGGCGGCGATGCTGCCGGGCATCTCGCGTTCGGGCGCCACCATCTGCACCGCGCTCTACCAGAACGTGAAGCCCGAGAAGGCCGCTAACTTCTCTTTTCTGATGCTCTTGCCCGTGGTCCTCGGCGCCACGCTACTCAAGACGCTCGACCTCTCGGCGCAAGCCGCGTTCGAGTGGGGACCGCTGCTCATCGGCACCGTCATCGCCTACGTGTCGGGCATCATCGCCATCAAAATCATGCTCGACTTCGTGCG
>JBCDJT010000188.1:0-7316 GCA_038747545.1 Bacteroidota bacterium | reverse complement strand
GAAAAAAGCACTCATCACGGGCATCACGGGGCAGGATGGCTCCTACTTGGCCGAGTTGCTGCTCCAGAAGGGCTACGAGGTCCACGGCATCAAGCGGCGCACCTCGCTCTTCAACACCGACCGCATCGACCACCTCTACCAGGATCCGCACGAGCCCGACGTGCGCCTACACCTGCACTACGGCGACCTCACCGACTCGTCCAACCTCACGCGCATCATGCAGGAGGTGCAGCCCGACGAGGTCTACAACCTCGGCGCCCAGTCGCACGTGGCCGTCTCCTTCGAGTCGCCCGAGTACACCGCCGATGTCGATGCGATGGGCGCGCTCCGGCTGCTGGAGGCCATCCGCTTCCTCGGCTTGCACGAGAAGACACGGTTTTATCAAGCCTCGACCTCGGAGCTCTACGGCCTCGTGCAAGAGGTGCCGCAGACTGAGCGCACGCCCTTCTATCCGCGCAGCCCCTACGCCGTGGCCAAGCTCTACGCCTACTGGATCACCGTCAACTACCGCGAGGCGTACGGCATGTACGCCTGCAACGGCATCCTCTTCAACCACGAGAGCCCGCGCCGCGGCGAGACGTTCGTGACGCGCAAGATCACGCGCGCGCTGGCCAACATCGCGATGGGCCTGGAGCCATGCCTGTTCCTGGGCAACATGAGCGCAGCCCGCGACTGGGGTCATGCCAAGGACTACGTGGAGATGCAGTGGCTGATGCTGCAGCAGGACGCGCCCGAGGATTACGTCATTGCCACGGGCGTGCAGTACACCGTCCGCGACTTCGTGGAGCGTGCGGCTGCTGAGGTTGGGCTAACGCTGGCGTTTGAGGGCGAAGGGGTCGAGGAGAAGGGCCGCGTGGTGGCCAAGACGGGCGAGAAGGCACCGCATGTGGATGTGGGCGATGTGATCGTCGCCGTAGACCCGCGCTACTTCCGTCCTGCCGAGGTAGAGACGCTGCTGGGCGATGCGTCGAAGGCGCGCGAGGAGTTGGGGTGGTCGCCCCAGATCACGCTCGACGAGATGATCGCCGAGATGATGGAGGCTGACCTCGCGGAGGCGCGCAAGAATGCGCTGCTGCACGCGCACGGCTTTGCGCCCAGCTTGGCCCGCGAGAACTGAGATCACGATGACGAACAGCGACACGACCAATATCTACGTAGCAGGGCACCGGGGAATGGTAGGCTCGGCGCTCGTGCGGCAGCTGAGCGAGCAGGATGATGCGCGCATCGTCACGCGCACCCGCGCTGAACTCGACCTCACCGACCAGGCTGCCGTGCGCCAGTTCTTTGCCGAAGAAGCCATCGACGAGGTCTACCTCGCGGCGGCCAAAGTCGGCGGCATCGTGGCCAACGACACGTTCCCGGCGGACTTCCTGTACGACAACCTGATGATCGAGGGCAACGTGATCCACGCCGCGCATCAGGCGGGCGTGCAGAAGTTGCTCTTCCTCGGCTCGTCGTGCATCTACCCGAAATTCGCCGAGCAGCCGATGCGCGAGGATGCGCTGCTGACGGGCACGCTGGAGCCGACGAACGAGCCGTACGCGATTGCCAAGATCGCGGGCATCAAGTTGTGCGAGGCGTACAACCGCCAGCACGGTCGCGACTACCGCTCGGTGATGCCGACGAACCTGTACGGCACGAACGACAACTTTCACCCGGAGCACTCGCACGTGATTCCGGGACTGATGCGTCGCTTTCACGAGGCGCGCGAAGCCAGCCTTCCCGAGGTGGCGGTATGGGGAAGTGGCCGTCCGATGCGCGAATTCCTGCATGTGGACGACATGGCGTCGGCGTCGATCTTCGTGATGGACCTGGATGCGGAGACCTACCAAGCCCACACGGATCCACGCCTGTCGCACATCAACATCGGAACCGGGACGGACGTGACGATCCGCGAGTTGGCCGAGACCATCGCCGAGGTCGTGGGCTACACAGGTGCGTTGGTGTTTGACGCCTCTAAGCCGGACGGCACGCCGCGCAAGCTGATGGACGTGTCGCGTTTGGCGAGTATGGGGTGGACGGCGTCGATTGGCCTAAGCGAGGGTTTGCGCGACACGTACCAGTGGTTTCTTGCTCACCAAGACGACTACCGCGGTTAGCGGGCATAGCTCATGGCTACGCTGCACGAACGGACACGCCCTCGCACGCTCATCACGGGCGGTGCGGGCTTCATCGGCTCCCACCTCTGCGACCGCTTCATCGCCGAGGGGCACGCCGTGGTGTGCATGGACAACTTCATCACGGGCAGTGCCGATAACGTGGCGCACCTGATAGGCCATCCGCGCTTTCTGCTCGTGGAGCACGACGTGTCGAACTTCGTCTACGTCGCTGGGCACCTCGACTACATCCTCCACTTCGCCAGTCCCGCCTCGCCGCTCGACTTCCCGCGCATCCCGATCCAGACGCTCAAAGTCGGCTCGCTGGGTACGCACAACCTGCTCGGGTTGGCTAAGGCGAAGGGCGCCCGCTTCTTGCTGGCCTCCACGAGCGAGGTCTACGGCGATCCGCAGGTACACCCGCAGGTGGAGACGTACTGGGGCAACGTCAACCCAATTGGCGTGCGCGGCGTCTATGACGAGGCCAAGCGCTTTGCTGAGTCGCTGGCGATGGCCTACCACCGCTACCACCATCTGGAGACGCGCATCGTCCGCATCTTCAACACGTTCGGTCCGCGCATGCGCCTGAGCGACGGGCGCGTGCTGCCCAGCTTCATGAGCCAGGCGCTGCGCCACGAGCCGCTCACCGTCTTCGGCGACGGCAGCCAGACCCGCAGCTTCACCTACGTCGACGACCTCGTGGAAGGCATCTGGCGCCTCCTCCACAGCGACGAGGTCGAGCCCGTCAACCTCGGCAGCACCGACGAGATCACCATCGCCGACTTTGCGCGCGAGATCATTGCCGTCACCCAGTCAAGCAGCACCATCAGCCACCAACCGTTGCCCGAGGACGACCCGCAGATCCGTCGCCCTGACATTACCAAGGCGCAGCAGTTGCTTGGTTGGTCGCCTCAGGTGCGCCGCGCCGATGGGCTCCGCCGTACCATCCCGGATTTCCGCAACCGGCTAGACCTGTAGCCCATCGGCAAACAAGAAAGCCGCCGCCTCCACAAGGAAAGCGACGGCTCGGAGTCACGTCAAGCGTGTGTGCTGTGGCTTAGGCTTCGTTGAGCTTGGCCTGGGCAGCGGCTAGACGGGCAATCGGCACGCGGAAGGGCGAGCAGGAGACGTAGTTCATGCCCACCTTGTAGCAGAACTCGACCGAGCTGGGGTCGCCGCCGTGCTCGCCGCAGATGCCCACCTTGAGGTCGGCGCGGGTGGCGCGGCCTCGGCTGGTGCCCATCTCCACGAGCTGACCCACGCCGCTCTGGTCGAGCGACTGGAACGGGTCGTCGGGCAGGATCTTCGCGTCGATGTAGTGCGGCAGGAAGACGCCCGCGTCGTCGCGGCTGTAGCCGAAGGTCATCTGCGTCAGGTCGTTCGTCCCGAAGGAGAAGAACTCGGCCTCGGCAGCGATCTCGTTGGCCGTCAGCGCGGCGCGCGGAATCTCGATCATCGTGCCGATCAGGAAGTCCACCGAGGTGCCTTTCTCTTCGAACACCTTGTCGGCAGCGGCCTGGATGATCGCCTTCTGGTTCTTGAACTCAGCGAGCGTACCAATCAGCGGCACCATGATTTCGGGCTGCACGTCCACGCCGGCGGCAGCCACTTCCACAGCGGCTTCCAAGATGGCGCGGGCCTGCATCTCGGTGATGGCCGGGAACGTGATGCCCAGGCGGCAGCCGCGGTGGCCCAGCATCGGGTTGAACTCGTGCAGCGCTTCGACCTTGGCTTCCACCACGTCTACGCTCACGCCCATCTGCTTGGCCATCTCCGCCTTGCCTTCCGCGTCGTGCGGCAGGAACTCGTGGAGCGGCGGGTCGAGCAGGCGCACGGTGACGGGCTTGCCGTCCATCGCACGGAAGAGGCCAGCGAAGTCCTCCTTCTGGTAGGGCAGCAACTCGTCGATGGCGGCGCGGCGGTCCGCGTCATTCTCGGCGAGGATCATCTTGCGGACGCTGATGATGCGGTCGCCTTCGAAGAACATGTGCTCGGTACGGCACAGGCCGATGCCTTCGGCGCCGAACTCGATGGCCTTCTTGGCGTCGGCGGGCGAGTCGGCGTTGGTGCGCACTTTGATGGGGCGGAACTCGTCGACCCAGCTCATGAATGTGCCGAAGTCGCCGCTCAGCTCAGGCGCCACGAGGTCGACCGAGCCGAGGATGACTTCGCCGGTGGAGCCGTTGATGGAGATGTAGTCGCCCTCGCGGACAGTGGTGCCGCCCACGGTGAAGCTCTTGTCGGCGTAGTTGATGACCACGTCGCCGCAGCCCGCTACGCACGGCTTGCCCCAGCCACGCGCCACCACGGCGGCGTGCGAGGTCATGCCGCCACGCGACGTCAGGATGCCTTCGGCCGCGTCCATGCCGCCCACGTCTTCGGGGCTGGTCTCGATGCGCACGAGCATCACCTTCTCGCCGTTGGCCTTGGCCTCTTCGGCCTCATCGGCGGTGAAGACGACTTTGCCCACGGCGGCGCCCGGCGAGGCGGGCAGACCGGTGGCAATCACGTTGCTCTTGTACGCGCTCTCGTCCTCAAAGCGCGGGTGCAGCAGCTGGTCCAGGTGACCCGGCTCTACGAGGTCGCGCACGGCGGCGGCTTTCTCGACCAAGCCTTCGTTCACCATGTCCACGGCGATCTTGACGGCGGCAGCGCCGGTGCGCTTGCCGTTACGCGTCTGCAGGATGAAGAGCTTGCCTTCCTGGATCGTGAACTCGATGTCCTGGACGTTCTTATAGTGCTTCTCCAGCGTGTTCGTGATCTCGATGATCTCGTCGTACGACTTGGGCATCACCTCCGTCATCTCGTCGATGGGGCGCGGCGTGCGGATGCCCGCCACCACGTCTTCGCCCTGCGCGTCGATCAGGAATTCGCCGTACAGCTTGTTCTCGCCGTCCGACGGGTTGCGGGTGAAGAGTACGCCGGTGCCCGACGTCTCGCCCATGTTGCCGAAGACCATCGCCTGCACGTTCACGGCGGTGCCGATCAGGCCCTGGATCTTGTTGATCGTGCGGTACTTGCGGGCGCGCTCGCTGTCCCACGAGTTGAAGACCGCGTTGATGGCGTAGTTGAGCTGCTCGCGCGGGTCCTCGGGGAAGAGGTGGCCCGTACCTTCCTTGTAGATCGCCTTGTAGCGGGCGACCAGTTCCTTGAGGTCGTCGGCGGAGAGGTCCACGTCGCTCTCCACACCGCGCTCCTGCTTCAGCTCGTCGATGGCGTGCTCGAACTTGTGGTGGCTCACGCCCATGACCACGTCGCCGAACATGTCGATGAAGCGGCGATAGGCGTCGTAGGCGAAGCGCTCGTTGCCCGTTTTCTTGGCGAGGGCTTCCACCACGTCATCGTTAATGCCGAGGTTGAGGACCGTGTCCATCATGCCGGGCATCGACACAGCGGCACCCGAGCGTACCGAGACGAGCAGCGGGTTGTCTTTGTCGCCGAACGTGGAGCCGAGCAGCCCTTCGAGGTGCGCGACGGCGCCGTCAACTTGGCCGTCGAGGCCGTCGGGCCAGGTGTTGTCGTTTTCGACGTAGAGCTTACAGGCTTCGGTGCTGATCGTGAATCCGGGAGGAACGGGCAGGCCGATGGCGCTCATTTCGGCAAGGTTGGCCCCTTTGCCGCCGAGAAGCGCTTTCATCTCTTTCTTGCCTTCCGCTGTGCCGCCACCGAACGTGTAGACGTATTTGGTGTCGCTCATAGGGTGCGAAGTGATAGGTAAATGAAACTAAAACGAGAGGAGTGGTCGTGCGATCGCCATAAAAAACAAGCGCGCACATCTAGCGCATCCAAAATAGGAGGCGTGGATTTGCCGAGCTAACGCGCACAGACGCAATCGTATAAAGACGCCGGGAAATCGGCGTTACACGGTTTTGGCAAAGTCGAGAACGGCGTCGGCGAAGGCTTGTGGCGCCATCGCGTGGACCCAATGCCCGGCCGCATCGATGGTGACAAGCCGCGCCTCGGGGAAGAGGTAGGCGATGAGGTCCATGTCGTCGTCGGCGATGTAATCGGACTGCCCGCCGCGCACGAACAGGGTGGGGCCGTCGTACGTCTGGCCGAGGTCGGGCGCCGCATTGATGTTGGGGTAGGCCGCCCACAGGCCATGCAGGTTCATCAGCCAGCCGTAGCCGCCCTTCCCGTCCGACTTCAAGTTCTTGAGGAGGAACTGCCGCTGGCCCACGTCGGGGACGGCTGTCGCGAGCGCGGCGTCGGCGTCGGCACGGGAGCGGATGGCGGTGAGGTCGAGCCCGAGCAGTGCCTCGAACAGCCGGTGATGCCTCGGGTCATAGCGTTTCGGCGCAATGTCCACCACGATGAGTTGGTCCACGCGCTCCGGGTAGGCCAGCGCGAAGAACATCGCCGTCTTGCCGCCCATCGAGTGGCCCAAGAGCGTACACGTCTCGATGTCATGCTCGTCTAGGAAGTCGAGCAGGTCGTCGGCCAGCGTAGGGTAGTCGAACGTGTTGTCGTGCGGCGAGCGGCCGTGGTTGCGCTGATCGACGGCGTAGACGGTGAAGTGTGCGTTGAAGCGCGACCGGCTCAGCGTGTGCCAGTTGCCGCTGGCGCCCAGCAGCCCGTGCAAGATGACGAGCGGTGGCCCTTCGGTACCGAGGGCGAGATGATCGTAGCGCTTGTGGTGGAGGTGCATAAGTGTAGGTGGGGCCCTTGCTTGACGTATCGACGACCTGTTCCCACCTTTATGAGGGCATGGCGACAATGCGCTCGCTGGCGAGGTCGGCGGCGTATGCCAACGCCGCGTGGATGGCCTCGGCCGAGACGGAGGGATAGCTCTCTTGAATGTCCACTGCGCTGAGGCCAGCGGCTAAGTTATCCAACACGACATAGACGGGTACGCGGGTGCCACGAATGCAGGCCTTGCCGTGGCAAACCTGTGGATCTATCGATATGTAATCGTGCCACCTCATACCGTTGTGTTGCCATACATAGATGGATCTGCAATGCTCGTGCAGTGCAGGCGTTTCCCTAGGCTGTCCGATGAACTATACCACCTTCAGCACGATCATCGTCAGGTCATCGCTGAGGAAGGGCGGGTCGTTGGTGAAGGCTTTGATGTCGGCGTGGACGAGGTCGAGGATGTCTTCGGCGGACTTGTGGCGGTGCTGCACCAACTGGGCTTCTAGCCGAGGTTCGCCGTATTCCTCCTCGTCGGGGCTCATGGCTTCGGTGACGCCGTCGGTGAAGAGGGCCAGCACGTCGCCG
>JBCDJT010000187.1:0-7422 GCA_038747545.1 Bacteroidota bacterium | reverse complement strand
CGTCGGTGAACGTTTTGGAGCGGAGCGAGTCGACCGGGTAGGCGGCGCTGCTGCCCCAGTTGTGCGGCAGGCCGATGGTGTGGCCCACCTCGTGCGCGGAGACGAAGCGGATGAGCTCGCCCATGATCTCGTCGCGAAACTCTGTTCTCTGCGCCTCGGGGTTGATGGCAGCCGTCTGAACAAAGTACCAGTTGCGCAGCAGGTTCATCACGTTGTGGTACCAGCCGATGTCCGACTCCAGGATCTGCCCGGTGCGTGGATCATGCACGTGCGGACCATAAGCGTTCTGAATGTCGGAGGCGAAGTACCGGATGACCGAGTAGCGCACGTCTTCGGGGCTGAACTCGGGGTCTTCCTCAGGCGTCGGCGGGTCGAGCGCGTAGATGGCGTTCTTGAAGCCCGCTTCCTCAAACGCGGCCTGCCAGTCGTCCACGCCCTGCTTCAGGAAGGGGCGCCACTTCTCGGGCGTGGCCGGGTCGATGTAGTAGACGATGGGCTCTACGGGCTCCACGAGCTCACCGCGCAGGTACGCCTCAGGATCCTTGGGCACCAGCTTCCAGCGCGTGATGAAGCATTCCTCGGTGGCCTTCTGTGCGTCCAGGCCGTAGTTGACCATCTCCACGTTGAAGTAGCCCACGCGGCGATCGCAGTGCCGCGGCTTGGCCGGCTCATCCGGCAGCGCGATCATCGACTGGTTCATTTCCAGCGAGATGCTGTTGGTGGAGCTGTTGGACGGCGGGCGCGAAGCATCGTAGGTGAGCACGTGCTTCACCTCCACGTTACGTGGGTAGCTGTTGGCCGAGACGATGAACGACCGACCGCCATCGAGGCGGCGCACCCGGTACGCCTCACGACGGAAGCTCGGCAAGCCAATGCTGGCTACATCGCTGGTGAACATCTTGCTCGCCTCAAAGACAACCGCCGTGGAGTCCTCGTTGAAGGCTTCGATACCGAACGAGGCGATGATCGGCTCAAAATTCGAGTTGCGGACGGCCTCGTAGATCGGCTGGTCGGGGTCGGCTACGTTCTCATAGGCGGCCACGCGCAGCAAGACGTTCTTGCCTTGGCGCTCCCAGCGCACGACCTGCGTGTTCGTCTTCTCACCGCCGTAGCCGATGTTATCAGCCGTCTTTGAAACGCGACTCACGAGCAGCAGCTCATCGCCCAGGACATCAAACGGCACTTCATAGAACAGCTTGTCGCCGATCATGTGGACATGCACGAGGCCCGAGTCGCTCACGGCCTCGTCAGTGATGACGTCACTGTAGTCTTTGAAGTCCGACTTCTTCTTGGGCGTGGGCGGTGTCGGTGCTTCGGCGGCAACCGTCGCCGCGGTGTCGGTGGCGGACTTGGAACTCGAGCAGGCAGCAAGCCCGAACGAAACCAACACCAAGCCGCACACCAGGCGTAATACACGCTGTGGCATAGTAATCAGGGGGGTTGATGATGTGGATGTGGCGGTACTGTTGTCTTTACGATAAACGTAGGAGGTTCATTTCATCCTGTCAGACGTGCGTTCAGCAAGATACAATGGATCCTGAGCCCGGTCACCATCTGGACTCGCGGCAAGCGGTGTTCGTGTGACGAAGCTGTTGCGGAGGGGTGCCGCAGGCATGACATCGCATGGCTGAGCAGTCGCCCTACTTCACGAGCACCATCGTCCGGGTCTCCGTGTAGCCATCGGTGCGGAGGCGGTAGAGGTAGGTGCCGCTGGGCAGAGCGCTCGTCTCGAAGCGCACGTTGTACGCTCCAGCAGGCTGCACACCATCAACCAACGCGGCCACGCGGCGGCCCAGCAGATCGTAGACCTCCAACTGCACCGGCCCCGCTTCGGCGAGACGGTACGGGATCGTCGTGTGCCGCGCAAACGGGTTCGGATAGTTAGTCCCTAACCCAGCCTCCTGCGGCACTTCATCGCTCTCGGTGGCGACATACACGGCGCTATACGGCAGCGTCGGCAGATCGGGCAGGGTGAACTCGACGTTGTCTTCCGTGATGAAGATCGCCGTCTCGTAGGGCGCCAGCGTCACGGTGAAGCCATCCATCCCTACGTCGATATACGTGGTGTCGGTGGCGAGGTTGGTGTACGGGACCGGGCCGTCAGCGTTCATGTCCACGACGCTGGTGGGGTCGAGCGTGAACGTGCGCGGCGAGCTGGCAAAGTTGATCGCCACCACGGCGTTCTGGTTGTTGTACGGACGTACGAAGCCATAGACATTGTCGCGCCCGTAGATCGACCGCACGGTCTGGCTCCAGAACGCGGGGAACGTGGTGCGGGCGTGCGAGAGAAATTGGTAGGTGCGCGCAAACGTCGTGTTGTCCTCGGTCTGCCACGTGACCGGCGTGCGGCGGTTGTCGCCGGGCACATCGCCGTAGCCGACCTCCTGGCCCTGGTAGACCATCGGCACGCCTTGGGTCGTCAGCAGGAAGCCTGTGAGCGGCAGGATGCGCTCGGGGTTAGCGCGCAGGCGATGCGCGATGCGCTCCTCGTCGTGGTTTTCGAGGAAGCGGAAGTAGCGCGCGTTCGGCCCCGGCACAAAATCGCCGTTGCGGGCAAACTGGTCGTAGCGGCTGGGCGAGCCGTACGTGCCCAGGATGCCGTTGAAGTAGAAATTCCAGTCGTAGGCGGCATCCAGGCCACCCACCACACGATTGCCGTTGTTGTCATCGGCGAAGTAGACCTCCGTACTGGCGCCCGTGCCCGCGTTTTCGCCCAGCAGCCACTGGTCGGGCTTGATGCGCTTCATCAGCTCGCGGATGGGGCGGCCAAAACGGTCCGGCCCGTAGCGGCGCCACGGCCCCCAGTAGACGTCGAAGCGCCAGCCGTCGATGTTGAACTCATCGACCCAAAACTTGAGGATGTTCAGGAATTCCGCTTGGAGGTCGTCGTTGTCCCAGTCGAGGTTGGCCAGGTCGCCGAAGCCGTCGTACTTGCGGTAGAGGTTTTCGCCGCCTTCCACCTGCCAGATCTCGGTGAGGTTGGGGCCGCGCCCATCAAGGCCCTGGTTGTGCGGATCGGGCTGCGTCTGGATGTACTCGGCAAACGGACCGCCCTCACGCAGGCTCTGCACCCACGGATGGATGGGCGAGACGTGGTTGGGCGTGATGTCCATGATAACGCGCAGGCCCAGCTCGTGCGCCCGCGCCACCAGCGCCTTAAAGTCGTCGTTGGTACCGAGACGCGGGTCGACGCGGTAGAAATCGCGGATGTTGTAGCCGCCGGAGAGCGGGTCCATGAACTGGTTGTACATGATAGGCATGAACCAGATCGTGGTGAAGCCCATGTCCGCGATGTAGTCCAGCTCGCTGGTGATCTGCTGGAGGCGCGGGCTGGGGTTGGCGAAGCTGCCGCTGGAGATCGGGCCGAAGGTAAGCGGGAAGATCTCGTAGACCACGGCGCGCTTGGTCCACTCAGCGTTCTCCTCATAGCGCATCGCACGCGTCTGACCGCTCGGCCCCACAATGACGGCGACCCGGACTGGATCGCGCAGGCCCTCCGGCGTCGTAGCCACCACGTCGATGTATACCTCGCCGCGGCGGTCGTGGGGCGTGGCAGTGGCCGTGACGTTGTTGTCGGTGATGCTGATGTTGGCGACGGGCACCGTGCTCATCGCCGTATCCACCGCCGCCTCGATGGTAGCATCGGCGCCCAGCTCGGTGCGGGACCAGCTGACGAGGATCTGCCCGTTCTGCTGCGGCACCACAGTAGCCGAGATCAGCTGGAGATCGAGCGGATGGATGCGGCCAGTCAGCGTCAGCGGTGCCGAGGTGAAGGACTGCCCCTCGACGGTGGCTTCCAGCAGCAGCGTGTTCGCGCCGCGTTCCAACATGACCTCAGCCTCCACCTGGCCCATCGCCACGGCAACGGTCTGCGGTGTGCCGTTGACTTGCAAGGTGGCCTCGGTCAGCCCAGCGTCGATGGTGCCGTCGAGGCGCGTCACAGAGGCGCGGACGGTGGCGATTTCGTCCACCGTGGCGAACTCCGGCGTCAGCCAGTCGATGGGCGGGATGATCTCGCCCTGCGTGGCCGTGACCTCGCGGCCCTGGGCGTCGGTGGCGGTGATGCGGATCTCAGCGCCGAGGCGTACCTCGCGCTCCAACTCGAAGCGGAAGACGCCCGTGGCCGGGTCGAAAAAATCGAGCCCGTCTGTGCGCTCTACGCCGTTGACGGCAAAGGTGATACTGGTGAACGACTCGGTCCCGGCAAGGCCTGCGGAGATCGCCCGCATGTTGCCCGCTGCCGAGGGCTCCTCGGCAACCTGAAACAGCAGCGGGTCGGTGACGGTGAGGACGGAGTTATTGTCCGACGAGGCGACGTCGGGGTTGAGCGGGTCGGAGCGCCACTCGCACGTGGAGCCATTCCCGAGCTGCGTCTGAACCTTGTACTGCACCGTGCTGCCGATGCGCAGCCGCACGGGCAGCTGCCAGAACCGCTCGCGCCGCTGGTAGACCATCTGCGACGGGTGACCTTCGCGAATACAGCTGGGCGTGCCCGGGATGTACGGCTGCCCCCACCCGTTGAACTGACCGGGCAAGAACACCCGGTCGGGCACTTGCGCAAGTTCCGCACCGAGGTACCGGAACGGTACATCTAAGCTGTCCTGCGCCTGCACGCTCCCAGCCGCCAGCCACAGCCCCACACTCCACAGCAAAATCCGTCGCACGTTACGTTCCATCCGTTAATTGATCTGCACGGTACCAAACGGTTACCATCGCCCGGTGATTCCTCGGCCACAGCGCCGGGTTTACGAATTGTAGGCTAGGATGAGGCATTTGGACGCCCCTGGCGTCAGCGCAGCGTGCTCGGGCGCGTGCCGATTTCGAGGAAGCGCACCAGCCCCACGGGGTCAGCGTTGAAGATGAAGCCGCGGGCGTCAAGCGTGGCCGCATAACCCTCGTGCTCGGCGGCGCGACGCATCTGAAACGGCAGGGGGCTCGACATCTGGAAAAGCTGCCGCGCGTAGTCGTCGGGCAGGGCCAGCATGCTGTCGGGCAGTTCGATGGCGGCCTGCGTGGACTCCGAGACGTGGATGTTGAACAGCAGCGTCTCGCCATCGGTGGTGCCGTAGCTGCGGAGGGTCTGGGCGAAGCGGAGCGGGTCGCCGTCCGTGGCCTCGCCGTCGGTGATGTTGAGCACGATGGGCGGGTAGCCATCCGGGTGCGCCTCTACCCAGCGGCGCACCATCTGCGTGGCGAGGTCGAGCGCTTGACACATGGGCGTGCCGTTCTTGGCGTGCGGATCGAACCAGATGGGGCGTTTGTAGCGCTGCTCGCGCGTGCCGCCTTGGCCGTCGGGGACGGTGCGGTAGCGCGTTTCGAGGCGCAGCGGCTGGTCGGCCAGGGCGCTCACGGGGATGAGGTCGAGCGGTTCGCCAAAGGCTTGGAGCGGGCGGATGAGCGGCTGCACACGGTCGCCGTAGCCCACGATGCCGACGTGGATGTAGTCGCGCACGCCGTCCTCCTTGGCGCAGCGCAAGATCAGGTTCTGCAGCAGCTGGTTGACCACATCGGCCAGCACCCGCGCCTTGCTCGGCGCCGCATCGCCCTTTGCCTCGGCGCCGCCAAAGCGGTCCTGCATCGACGCCGACTGGTCGAGCAAGAAGATGAACGCGGCAGGCGTGGTACGGCTGATCTCGGCGGAATACGGCATGAGCGTGCTGACGATGCTAGTAGCGCTTTTTTCAACCGCCGCGCTCTGCGCCATGTTCGGCACAGACTCGTCTCGGTTTCGCTCTTCACAGCCTCTTTCACGCGTGCCACAGGACGGCCGAGACCACCAACGGACGGCAACTGCTGCGCGCTTTCCCTACGGCATCGACCAACGCGGCCTTTAATTCGACGAGTGCTCGTCCGATACCCAACACCGGATAGTCGGTACGAGACTTGTTCTTTGCAAGGCTGAATGCCTGGGTCAGCCCCCACGCTGGCTCTGGGCGGTGTTACACAGCGAGCAGCCCACCTGCTGGCTTGGTTTGCCTACACCGATTCTCCCGAATCAACCATGTCCAACCGCGCACCTGCTGCCCTCGCGGCGGCTCAGTCTTCTTCTGCCTCGAAACGTGGCATGCTCATCCCGCAAGGGTGGCTGCTGCTCATCTGTACCCTGCTGCTGCTGGCGTGGCCGGCGCTTCACTTCACCGGAAGCGACCCGGATTCCGCCGACAGCGAGGTCGAACAGATCGAGCAGTATCCAGACCGCTTTAACGGGGCCTAGATGAGTAGACCTTCCTCTTGAGCTGAAGCGCCCTCAAGGCCGCCGTGTCTTGATGGCCTATCCCGATGCTCCGCCGTGGATGCCACGATGGAGCCTTGCCTCGTGCATCTTCCACAATCGTGATAGGCGATCATGCTGCTTCTCCCGCCGCGTGCCTTGGGGCGCGCTTCTGCTCGTTTTAGCATCCTCACACTCCTCCTTGTTGCCTTTGCCGCTGTCCCCACGTGGGCGCAGACCATCGAAGGCACCGTCTACCGCGACTACAACGCCGACGCCCAGCGCGGTACGTACGAGCCCGGCGTATCCGGCGTGCTGGTGAAAGCCTACGCCGCGGGCAGCACCACGCCCGATGCCAACGCCACCACCGCCGCCGACGGCAGCTACACGCTCTCGGGCCTGACGGGCGGCGCCAACTACCGCGTGGAACTCACCGGCCTGCCCGACTTCCTCCAAGACGGCGCCTCCACCAACGGCGACCGCACCACGGTCCGCTTCGCGCAATCGGGCGCCACGGGCATCAACTTTGGCGTCAACAACCCGGCGCAGTATTGCGACGACAACCCCGAACTGGCCACGCCCTGCTATGTCAACGGCGACCCGCTAGCAGGCGGCGACGTGGGCACGGCCGAGTGGCTGGTGCAGCATCCCTGGAACCCATCCAGCGTGCGCGGCGAGAACGCCTACCTCGCCAACGGCACCGTCATCGGCAGCACGTGGGGCTTGGCGCACCAGCGCTCGTCGAACAGCCTCTTTGCCGCGGCCATGATGAAGCGCCACTCCGGCTTCGGCGTGGGCGGCCCCGGTGCCATCTACAAGATTGATCTCGACGGCCCGGTGGATAGCAACGGCCATCCGCCCGCCTCGCTCTTCCTCGACCTCAACACCGACTACGGCGTCAGCGCCGGCACCGACCCGCGCGACAACACCACGGCCAACGGCCTGAGCAGCGCCAAGACGACGCCGAACCACGACTCGCTCGCCTTCGACCTCGTCGGTAAGATGTCGCTAGGGGATATCGACATCTCGGAGGACGAGTCGCGGCTGTACGTGATCAACCTGCACGACCAGAAGCTGTACGAGATCGAGATCGGTACGACGCCAACGAAGCCCGCCAGCATCACCGCGCACACGATTCCGGCGCCCGTCTGCGATGCGGGCGTCTTCCGTCCGTGGGCGGTGAAAGCACACGATGGGTTGATTTATGTGGG
>JBCDJT010000186.1:0-7745 GCA_038747545.1 Bacteroidota bacterium | reverse complement strand
CAGCAGAGAGAGGTATAAATCTACGAGTAAGATGCAGCACACTTGATGGGTCAGTAGGGCACAACACGAAATTGTGTTCAAACACTCAATCATCCAGCTACGGAGACCCGTCATGACTACGTTCAACGTTCCTACCCGCGAAACCGCCCCTGAAGCCGCCCGCCCCATCTTCGACGCCCTGAAGCAGCAAGTGGGCATGGTGCCCAACCTGTACGCCACGGCCGGGTACTCGCCCGCCACGCTCAAGGCCAGCCTCGACTTCAGCCACGCCGTAGAGGGCAACGCCTTCCGCCAGCGCGAGGTGCAGGCCATCAACCTCGTCGTCTCGCAAGTGAACGACTGCTCGTACTGCCTGGCCGCCCACACCACGCTCGCCAAGATGAACGGCTTCAGCGAGGCCGACACGTTCGACCTCCGCACCGCCACCTATGACGACGCCAAGCTCGGCCCCGTGCTGCGCCTCGCCAAAGAGCTTACCGAAGGCCGCGGCCGCGCCTCGGATGCCGCCGTGCAGGCGTTCTTCAACGCCGACTACGACAACGCCGCCTTGATTGAGCTGATCGCGCTGGTCTCCATGAAGACATTCTGGAACTACGTACACAACACGACGGACGTGCCGGTGGACTTCCCCGCCGCACAGCCGCTACCCGCACTCGAGGTCGCCTAACCGCCACCTCAGCCGTATTGGGAGGGCAGAGACGCCCGGGGTACTGTCATGGTACCTCGGGCGTCGTTTTTTGTGGGGGTGCCTCCTATGTGACCCGCTGCGGATGCCGTGTCGTGGTCCACACTCCCAGGGGGCTTCCCCATATGGGGGCCTGTGCATGACCTGACACTGCAGCCATGATTTTCACCGTACGGTTGGGCGCCCGCCTAACGAGACTGGCACTGACTTTGCCTAACGCTTCTGTTGCTTCGCTTAGGTGGTTTCTGCACTGCAGGATTGCCTATGATGTGCGTCGATTTTCCGTTCTTGCATGCAGTCGCCCGGTCAAGTTTTACAGTGGTACCGCCTCCTTGCCTTGATAGGGGGTCTGCTCGTGCTCTTGATGGGCATCGTGCGCCGGTTGAGCGGTGACGGAGATTACACCGACCCCCTCTGGGCGCGCTGCCTGGTTGCCAGCATCAACTTCACCGTCTGGGGCGCCTCCTTCTACGTGAAGCGTGTCCGCGAGGCCCCACAGTGGATCATCTACGTCATCACCTACACCACATCTGTCTGGATTGTATGGCTGATGGCGCTGAACGGGTTCAGCGTACAATTTGGCCTGGGCTACTTGCTGGTAATCGCTGTGAGTTGCCTGTTCGCTATCAACGCCAAAGGCTTGCTTGCCTACCTCACGACAATCGCTTTGGCAGTCACCGCAGCCGTGCAGCTGACAGGCACAGATGCCGTGACGCTGCCGTTCATGCTGGCCATTCTGTTCAGCACCGGGGCCATGAGCTACCTGCTCTTGCAATATCGCATTCGGCTCGAAAGCAACGTGACCGAGCGCGACGCGCTGATGGGGCTGGTCTTTGCTAGCGTGAGCGATGGCATCATCTTGGTCGATGCTGAGACCAAAGCTATCGTGCGCCACAATCCGTCGGCGCTCTCTCTATTTAGCGCACGCAGCGCGGCAGACCTCTCCCAGCTGATACAGCCCGTCTTTCCGGCGTCAACGGAGGAAGCCGATGGCGTCGCGCGTCCCTACGCCCTCGCTACCGAGGCCGGCCGCCCCTTTTGGGGCGACGTGGCGGTGCGCTACATCGAGCAAGGGCAGCAGACCTACTACCTTGTGCGCGTGGCCGATATCACCGAGCGGAAGCAGCACGAGGAAGCCCAAGAAGCCGCCCGGCAAGCCGCCGAGCAGGCCAAACAAGCCGCCGAAGCCGCCGCTCGGGCGAAGAGCGACTTCTTGGCCACCATGAGCCACGAGATCCGCACGCCCATGAACGGCGTCATCGGCATGACGACGCTGCTTGGCTATACCCCACTCGATGACATACAGCAAGACTACGTTAACACCATCCGCACCAGCGGCGATGCCCTGCTCAACATCATCAACGACGTGCTCGACTTCTCCAAGATTGACGCTGGCCGCATAGAGCTTGAGGAGCACCACTTCGACCTGTACGAATGTGTAGAGGATGCCATAGACATCCTAGGGCCTCGTACCGCCGCGAAGCAACTCAACATAGCATACAGCGTCGCCGAAGACGTGCCGCTCTACCTGTTGGGAGACGTGACACGGCTCCGGCAGGTGCTCGTGAACTTGCTGGGCAACGCCGTCAAGTTCACCGAGACGGGCGAAGTAGTCGTGGAGGTGGGCTTGGCGCCAGCAGCCTCGCCAGTTGGCGCTGTCATGCTACACCTCACCGTGCGCGACACCGGCATAGGCATCGACCCCAGCAAGGTAGACACCCTTTTTGACGCCTTCACCCAAGCCGATGCCTCCACGACCCGCAGGTACGGAGGTACCGGGCTTGGCCTCACCATCAGTCAGCGGCTCGTGGAGTTGATGGGCGGGCGCATCTGGGTGGAGAGCACCCTGGGCGTAGGGTCGGCGTTCCATTTCACCACAGCTGTACGTGTGCAGGCGGAGCCCCCAGGCGCTGTTGATCAGGTTGCGCAAAGCCTGTCGGGTACGCGGATTCTTGTGGTGGACGACTACGCCACCAATCGGCGCATCCTGCAGGATTTCCTCCGTCGGTATGGCATTCAGGTCGTCACGGCAGCGAGCGGATCTGAGGCCCTAGACCTCCTAACGGCCTCGCCCACCTTCGACGCCGCTATTCTGGACATGCAGATGCCGCACATGGACGGCGCCACGCTGGCCCACCGCATACGTAGCTCCACCCCCATGCTCCCGTTGCTGCTGCTGAGTTCTATGGGCCACACAACCCCTGAGCAGCGTCGCTTGTTTGATGGTGTGATGACCAAACCCATCCGCTTCACGCAACTGACGCAGCGGCTCGGCGCATGTATGATCGCAGCGACGGCGGACGATGCACCGACGGCAGCTGCAGGCAACGAGGCCACCGTGCCTGTCGTAGCTCCCAACGCCGTCCGCTTGCTCCTCGCGGAAGACAACCGCATCAACCAGAAAGTCGCGGTGCAAACCTTTAGGCGCCTCGGGTATGGCATAGACGTTGTCGCGAACGGACTTGAAGCGATTGCGGCCCTCCAGCGCACCTCGTACGACATCGTCTTCATGGACGTGATGATGCCCGAGCTAGACGGGCTGGAAGCCACTGCGCGCATCCGGGCTGGATCAGGACCGCAACCATGGATTGTGGCCCTCACGGCCAATGCAATGCCAGAAGACCGGGAGCGGTGCCTCGCCGCAGGCATGAACGGTTACATCGCCAAGCCTATCAAGCTGCAAGCGCTCACAGAGACGCTACAGCGGTGGAAAGCCGCACAGGAATCCGCCCCACTCACTGCCTGATGGGAGCTTCGATCCCACAACCTTGCGTGGCGAGCGGCGTTCACAGCGTGTGATTCCACTTAAGCAAAGGCCGCCATGATTGTCCGCACCGATGCCGTTGTGCTGCGCCACATGGCGTACGGCGAGACGAGCCAGATCGTGACGCTGTTCACCCGCGAGCACGGCAAGGTGTCGGGGTTGGCCAAGGGCGCGCGGAAGATGCCCAACCGCTTTGGCTCGGCGCTGGAGCCGATGGCCTATGTGCAGGTGGTCTACTACCACAAGGAGACGCGGGGCCTGCAGACGCTCACGCAGAGCACCCACGTGCGGCCCTGGCTGGGGCTATCGCGGCACCTGGCGAAGCTGGCCGTGGGGCAGCGCATGATGGAGGTGCTGAACGGCCTGCTCGAAGAGGGCGAAGCCAACCCCTCGCTGTTTAACCTCACCGTAGACGTGCTGGCCGCGCTCGACGGCGCCGAGCACTACGCCCGCAACCTGCTGCCCTACTTTGAGCTGCAAGTGGCTATCCGCTCGGGCTTCACGCCCCGCCTCGACGGCGACGCCATCCGCGCCCTGCCCGACGAGGGCGGCGTGCTCGACCTCGAACGCGGCGCCATCCTGACCGATGCGCCCAGCAGCGCCAGCATCCGCCCGGCCTCGCGCGGCGCCCTGCGCGCCTTCGCCTTGTTCTGCCGCCTCGACCTCAGCACCCTCCTGCGCATGGAACTCACCGACGCACAGCGCCAGGAGGTAGAACACCTCGTGGAGGCTTACATGCAGCACCACTTCGACACGGCCTACCCCACGCGCAGCACACGCATCATCGGCCAGATCCTCGACGCCGCTGGCAACAACTGACGTCCGTCTCCTAAAACTGCGACGGATGCGTGCGCACACGTTGCGTCAGGATGAGCAGCGTTCGTATACTGTGCAACACATGTGATATATGTTTTGCACACCTCGACCGACCTTGCCGTCATGAGCCGCCGTCAACTAACCCAGAAGCAGCACGCTTTCCTGACGTACATCACCCGCCACATCCGCGAGACGGGTGTATGGCCCACCTACCGCGAGATCGTCGAGTACTTCAACTACCGCTCGCCCAACAGCGTCACGCAAAACCTGCAGGCGCTCCACAAGAAAGGCTTCCTCACGCGCAACGGCGACGGCTACGACCTCGTGGACAGCAAGGCGCCGCCCACCGAGCTGACGGGCATCCCGGTGAAAGGCATCATCACTGCGGGGCACTTGCAGGAGGCGGTGGAGGCCAACCTCGGCACCATCACCCTAGAAACGCTCTTCCCCAGCCTGCACCGCATGTTCGCCATCCGCGTCTCGGGCATGTCGATGAAGGGCGTAGGCATCTACGACGGCGACTACGTGCTGCTGATGGACGAAGACATTCCCAATGGCGGCATCGGCGCGGTGCTGTTCAACGGCGAGACGTCGCTCAAGCGCGTCTACTACGATGCGCAGGGCCTGCGGCTGGAGCCTGCCAACGAGGAGTACGACGACATCGTCATCCGCCCCGACGTGTTCGAGGAGGTGCGCATCATGGGCCGTTACGTAGGCCACGTCAACCGCAGCGGCATCTTCCGCGCCGGGCGCATGCCGCGCTACGAGGCGTAAACGTGAACACTGTAGAAATCCCAGGCTTGGGCCTTTTCGCCGAGGGCAAGTATGGCGCGTATATCAGCCCGCCGCTAAACATTGCTATGCTGGGGGAGAAGAAGTGTCGGTTTATCCTAGAAGATTATCATCCAGCAGATCCTCGACGGGACGATTTTAGGCAGGCAATTTCTAACTTGCTCTCCTTGAGTCCAAAAGCCTTGGAGACCGTCAACTCATACGTTTTCCAGTACTACAAGGATTGTGTCAAGGAAGACCAGACGCTTGGTCTTAAAAATCCAGTCATTGATGGCCCTGATGAAATTTGGGCATCTGTCGACTTTGGCACTGAGTTACTTGTGATGCGCAGAAGCTTGACTGATCCAAGCATCTATATTTACGTTGAGTGTGAGTGCTCGTGGGAGACGGAGCACGGCTTGGGAGTCGTCTTCAAGGAAGGGCTCCAGGTGAGTAAGATTGGTCCATGCGATGGTCTACTCTCCCACGCAGACGTATGGGATGATATGAGTCATAAGGACACGATTTATGTGCGCCACTAGCCAAGAATCCATGTCTGGCCTTGTAGCTTAATGACGCCTGCCTACCTCAGAAGCGCCTTCGCCTACGACACCACCATCAACCGCAGGCTGCTGGCATCGCTCAGGGCGCTCCCCGTTATGGATGAGCGCACGCAGGCCGTCTTCGCCCACCTTCTGGCCGCTCGGGCTGTTTGGATGGAGCGCCTGCAACACGACGGGCGTTCTACCACGCCCGTGTGGCCAACGCTCGATTGGGATGCGTGCGAGACCATGATTGCGGATAACGACCAGGCGTATGCCGCCTACCTCGCCGATGTCTCTATGGCGGAGCTGGAAGCACCATTCACGTACTACAACAGCAAAGGGCGCGGCTTCACCAACCGCCGGCTCGACGTGCTGATGCACGTACTCATCCATGGCGGCTACCATCGCGGGCAAGTCGCCCAATCGGTGCGCCTCGCTGGCTACGAGCCGATAAACACCGACTACATCTTCTACCTGCGCGAATGACGGTGCAGTGTGACGTCGGCTCTGACTGAGTAACGAGGAGACCGTGGCGGGGGCTTCGTCACACGTGGGACTGCAAGTAACTTGCTTGGCATGTACGTCCCGCAGATTGTGTGCGCCAAGCCAAGCACTACTTCCCAGCGATAAGCCAACATAAAAGAGGAGAGCTGGTAGCGTTAGTACGTAGTCGCGTTCCCACCAGCGAGAGAGAAGGAAAGAGCGTTGTGCTGACCGTACAAACAACAAAGACCCTGTAAATCAAGGACTTACAGGGTCTCGGTGTGCCCGGGACTGGAGTCGAACCAGCACGCCCTATCGGGCACCGCCCCCTCAAGACGGCGCGTCTACCAATTCCGCCACCCGGGCAGGGGGGAATGCGTAGTGATCCCGCTAGGGCTCGAACCTAGGACCCTCTGATTAAAAGTCAGATGCTCTGCCAACTGAGCTACGGGATCGGCACCTACCAGAAAGGCAGGACACAAAAGATACAGAACGCGCCACGCTGCGTGCAACTCGCAAGTGTGACCATACCGTGGACCGTGCTTGAACTCTCGGTGAGGAAGGGCGATTCGGCGTGGGCTGTGAACCTCCGTACCGCCCTGCCGTGTACGGTGGCGCTCACGCCCCCCTTCTCACGCATTTGCCCGGCTGCTTCGATGACATCGGTTGTTCACGCCACAACGTGGTGGGCTCTCCTCTTTGGCCTTTCCGTTTCACTCCATGCGCAATCTGCCGACACCGTGGTGGTTGACTTGTCCTCCGCCGTCAACCGGGCGCTGGAGATCAGCCCGGAAGTGGGGCAAGTGGCGGCCCAGCAACAGTTTGCCGAAGCGCGGGCAGGCTTGGCACGCTCCAGCCGCTTCCTGACCGAGTTCACGGCGCAGTCAGCGCATGCCGTGGCGCCGGGGCTGGAGAACCCCAACGGAGGCGACCCGGGGGCCTTGTACCTTGATCCCGACGTGCGCAACAACTGGAGTGACATTGCGCCATTCAATGTGGTCGAAGTGGAAGCCCTGCAGCCCCTCTTCACATGGGGGCAACTCTCGGGCAGCATTGAGGCCGCCGAGCACGGCATCGCGATAGAGGCCGCCAAGGTGGACCGCAAGGCTATCGACGTGGCCTACCGCACAGCCGAGTTGTACTACACCCTGTTGGTGACTGAACAGCTCGCCCAGCTAGTGGCGGAAACGGGACGGGTGATGGAGCAGGCCAAAGCCGAGATCAACGGCCTACTCGAAGAAGGCGCCGAGGATGTGGACGACGCGGACCTTTTCCAAGTGCTCATCACCGAGCAGGAATACCTGCGGCGGGTAGTGGAGGTTGAGGAGCGGCAGCAGACTGCGCAGATGGCCCTTCGGCGGCAGCTGTTTCTGCCAGAAGGCACCACCGCCCGTCCCGCCGACACCAACCTAGAGCCGATCGCGTTCGAATTGGGTGCCCTGGGCGACCACATGGCGGCGGCCATCGCCAACCGTGCCGAGCTCAACCAAGCCGAGGCGGGTGTTGCTGCCCGCAGCGCCTTGGTCAGCGTGGCGAAGTCCGACTTGTACCCCAAGCTCTTCCTTGCCGGGCGCTATCAAACCCGATACGCCGCCGGACGCGCCAAACCACTCAACCCCTACGTAGGCGACCCGTACCGCGGCATCCGCTTTGAGGCAGGGATCGGGCTGCGCCAGCAGCT